>JAIRUW010000004.1 GCA_031254195.1 Oscillospiraceae bacterium | reverse complement strand
TCTGCGGGGTCTCCGTTTTTGGCCGCGATAATCGTTTCGGCGCATTCCTCGCCGATTTTCTTGCAAATCTTATCCAACCCCTGCGCAAAGAGATAGTTGGTGTATGAGTTCTCAACAGGTTCGTCCTTGCGTGACGCTATCGTTTGATAGAGCCGCTCCATAACATCATTCATCAGGCCAGCCCTCCAAAGATATATCGTTGAAAAAGCAACTGTCCCGCCCCGTATGGCAGGTCGGGCCACGCGGGCGGCAGCGTACCAGCAGCGCGTCATTGTCACAGTCGGCGGCGATGCTCACGACATCCAGAAAATTACCGGAGGTTTCGCCTTTGATCCAGAGCTTTTGGCGGCTGCGGCTGAAAAAGACCGCTTTTTTGCTCCTCAGCGTCAGCATCAGCGATTCCGGCGACATATACCCCAGCATCAGCGCCTCGCCGCTGTCCGCGTGCTGGATGACGGCGGGGACAAGCGGGGCCTTGTCAAAGACCTGTCCGACCCGCGCCTCAAACAGCGCGGTTTCCAACGGCAGGCCGCCGGTATACAGCGCCTTGCCCGCGATTGTGGCGTCAATTCCCATCCGGCGGAGCGCGCACACATCCCCAACATCCGACACGCCGCCGCTTGCCACCAGAAAGATGCCCGGCAGCGCCTCACGGAACGCGGCAAGCCGGTCCAGCGACGGGCCTTTCAGCAGCCCGTCCACGGCGATGTCGGTGTATATAATAGTTTCAACGCCCCAGGAAGCCACCTCGCGGGCGAACTCCAATTCATCGCGGCCAGAGTCGTCCGTCCAGCCGTGGGTACGCACTTTCCCGTCCCTGGCGTCAATCCCGACGGCGACTCTGGAAGAGTAACAAGCAATCGCTTCTTTGACAAAGCCGGCGCCGCCGAGCGCCGCCGAGCCGATGATAAAGCGCCAAACCCCAAGCCTGTCCGCTTCCTCAAGGCTTTTCATATCGCGCAGGCCGCCGCCCAGCTCCACCAGCGCGGGCTTCGCGGCGCGGACAATCGCTTCCACTAGTTCAGCGTTCTTACGGGCGCCGTCCTTCGCGCCGTCCAGATCTACGACATGGATCACCTTCGCGCCGGCGTCCCGGTAGGAGGCCGCCACCGCCACAGGATCCTCCGCGACGGTGTGCACAGTGTCAAAGTCGCCCTGCGTCAAACGGACGCATTGGCCGTTTTTGAGATCAATCGACGGGTAAAGCTCCATCATAAAACGCCCTTTGTGGACGCCACGCCCACTCCGGTGCGGGGGGCGCAAGCCTGGCGCAGAGCCGCCCCGGTGGACTTAAACAAAGCCTCGGTCATATGGTGGGCATTGTCCCCCTCGACGCGCAGGTGCAGCGTCAGCTGAGCGTTCCGGCACAGGGCCCGGAAAAACTCTTTGGTCAATACGGTGTCGTAGATGCCCGGCATGTCGGGAATCGGCGCGTCATAGCGCAGAAACGCCCGCCCGCCCGCGTCGGCGGCAGTGAAAGCCAGCGCTTCGTCCATCGGGACATAGGCGTGGCCGAACCTCGCGCGATTTTCAGGCAGGGCTTCCACCAAAATCTGCCCCAGCACGATCCCGACGTCCTCTACGGTGTGGTGCGCGTCTACCTCAAGGTCGCCTTCGGCCTTGACCGTCAGCCCCCACCCCGCATGGAACGCCATCGCGGTCAGCATGTGGTCAAAAAACTTGACGCCGGTATCGATGACGATCTCGCCCCCGGTGAGCGATAGTTCCGCGGTAATCTCCGTCTCGTATGTTTTACGGGTCATGGTATATCCTCCCATCTCTTGTTCAAAGCGGCTAAAAGCGCGTCTTCTTCAGCCTCCGTACCGGCAGTGATTCGCAAAGCGCCTCCGGCCAGCCGTACGCTGATTCCTTGCGATTGCAAATAGGTATGCCATTCCTCCGCGTCCGGCAGGGTCAGCAGGACAAAATTTGCAACGGTGTCGGTGACCGAAGCGCTTTCAATATCCCGCGCCCATCCGCTCAAACGCTTGTATAGCCTGTCTTTTGCCTCCATCAGCCTTGCTGTGTTTTCGTGTATCCATTCAGGCCTTTGGAGCAAAACCGCGCCCGCCGCTTGCGCCAGCGCGCTCACGTTGTATGGCGACTTGACGGAGCGCAATAGGGATGCAAGCTCTTCCCCCGCAAAGGCGAAGCCTAAACGTATCCCCGCCAGCGCCAGGTTTTTGGAGCAGGTCTTCAAAACAATCAGATGTTTATATCGTTTGATATACGGTAACACTGAATGCTTGCCGCCGTCCCAGAAGTCCATATACGCTTCGTCTAATAAAACGGGACAGTCCAACGCCTCAACCACGCGCAGGACATCCTCCAGCGGCAGGGCTTGTCCGGTAGGGTTGCAGGGGTTAGAGAGGATAACGGCGTCTGTGTTTTTGCCTTTTTGTATGATCTCGCCGGTGTCTGGGACGCCTGAGAAACGATCCAGACCTATGCAATCCAGCTCATACAGCGCGGCGTAGAAGCGGTACATGGTAAAATCGGGGTCGCACACAAGCAGCTTTCCGCCCCGCGGCAATAACGCGCCCAAAGCGATGGAGATCAGCTCGTCGGAACCGTTCCCGGCGACGGCGCTGCCCTCCGGCGCTCCCCAAAACCGCTCGGCCGACGCGCATACCTCCGCCGCGTACGGGTCGGGGTAGCGGTGCAGGTCGATATGGCGCACAGCCTCGGCAATCTCATCCCGCATGTCCTGTGGAATGCAAAAACAGCTCTCGTTGCCGTCCAGCCGGACGGGCGGCGCCCCCGTCATGGCGGGGTAGGGCTTGAACGCGGCCAGCTTTTCAGGTAAATTCATGATTTTCTTACCTCCGCGCTTCTGGCGTGCGCCTCCAGCCCTTCGGCGCGGGACAGACGGGCTATGCTGTCAGCCACAGGCAGAAACGCCTCCCTATCGTATGATAGGGTGCTGGTGCGTTTTAGAAATGTCTCAACCGACACCGGCGAGAAAAACCGCGCCCGCCCATTGGTGGGCAGCACATGACTGGGCCCCGCCCAATAGTCCCCCAGCGGCTCGGGTGAGTAATGCCCCAAAAAGACCGCGCCCGCGTTTTGAATGCCGTCCAGCCAGTCCCGGGGATTTTCGGTCATGATTTCCAAATGCTCCGGCGCGATTTCGTTGATGATGCCGAGCGCTTCTTCCCTGCCGGACGCGACGAACACCGCGCTGTAGTCCCGCAAAGCCGCCTCGGCGTCCTCTCGGCGCGGCAGAACGGCAATCTGCCGTTCCAGCTCTATATAGACCGCTCGCGCCACAGCTTTATCGGTCGCCACCAGCACGGCGCGGGAACGGCCTCCGTGTTCGGCCTGACTCAACAGGTCGGCGGCTACCCAAACCGGGTTGGCGCTGCCGTCGCACAGGACAAGGATGTCGCTTGGCCCCGCCGTGGAGTCAATGCCGCAGAAGCCGAACATCTGTCGCTTGGCCTCAGTGACATAGGCGTTGCCCGGCCCCGCGACAACGTCGCAGCGCGGGATGATACCCAGCCCCAGCGCCATCGACGCGACGGCGGGAACGCCGCCTATGGCATATACGCGGTCAGCGCCGGAGATCAGCGCGGCGGCCAGAACCTCTGGTTTGAGCTGTTCGCCTGGCGGGGTGCAGACAATCAGCTCGCCCACGCCTGCGGCGCGGGCGGGGATTGCCGTCATCAGCACTGTTGAAGGGTAGGCCGATGTGCCGCCGGGGACATACAGCCCGGCGCGGCCTACGGGGCGCACCAGCACCCCCGCCATGCCGCCGTCGGGCGTAGGCCACTCGCCATTCCGGGGTATCAGGCGTTTTTGGTGATCCTCTATGTTGCGCGCCGCGCGGCGCAGATCGTCTATGATTACCGGGTCGCAGCTTGCCGCCGCCGCTTCCCATTCCTCTCGCGGGATTTCTCGCGGAATCGCGCCGTCAAACCGGAGGGATATGTCGTTGACAGCCGTTTCGCCGCGCTCAAATATGTCGTCAAGCAGGGAGCGCACCGAACCGCGCACTTCCGCGGCGTCCTTTCCCGCGCGCAGGGCAATGGCGGACAGGCGCTCTTCCATAGCCGCCGTCCCGGCTTTGATGATTGCTAACATGACGCCATAGCCCCCTTCAAAGCCTCGATGAAACAGTCAATCTCGCCCCGGCGCAGCTTATATGCCGCGACATTGACAATCAGTCGCGCCGACAGCGGGAACATCTCCTTTAGGATAACAAGGCCGTTTTCGCGCAGGGTATCCCCGGTCTCTACAATGTCCACAATGGCGTCGGCAAGCCCCAGCAGTGGCGCGAGCTCGCAGGAGCCTTCGATGCGGATGATTTCCGCGTCCACACCTAGCCCGGACAGAAAACGGCGCGCCACATCGGGATATTTGGTGGCGATTCGCTTATGCCCCGCGCCCCCGAAAAACGCCGTACCCTCCGGCGCGGCCAGCGCGAAACGGCAAGCCCCCAGCTTGAGGTCGAGCATCTCGTAAAAGGGACCGCCCTGCTCCATGATGGTGTCCTTACCCGCCACGCCAAGGGCGCACACCCCGCGTGAAACATAGGTTACCACGTCGGGCGCTTTGCTCAGTACGGCTTCCAGCGGCGCAGCTTTGGCGTGAGGGAGGGTATGGATCAGCCGCCGTCCCGGCGACTCCAGCGCCGCGCAGTCGTATCCCGCGCGGACAAGCAGGGCGCGGCACTGTTTTTCAAGGCGGCCCTTTGCCAGGGCTATGCGGATAGGGTTATCCAAGGGTTATCCTCCCACTCAAATCAACTATGTCAAGCCTCGCAACGCCCACGGCCAGGCGTTGAAAATGAATTTCGCCGCCCTGCGGGCTGCTCTGCTATTCTTCAGGGCAGAGGAGGTAGTTCCGAAATACCATATCGTCACTGCAAATATGATGGATCCACCAGTCTTTCAGGAAATCCAGCAACCGATAGGGATCTTTATCCAGCACACTCTTCCTCCCGATGAGATTTAGCTTGCTCGATAATCCCTGATGTATTTTATGATGTGACTTCACATCAGGGAAACCAACCTGTTCCAGTAAATTCTCCTCTATTCGGAAGTGAAGATACGTGTAATCATACACCATATCAATGACCGGCAGCAGCATGTCCTCAATATAATTGCTCTGCATCCCGTAGTAAAAAGAGTTGATCGTGGATACGATTCCCCTGTGCTGCTCGTCAATGATAGGTATCCCCAAGTTGAATTCCGGCTGCCAGATAATAAACATATTGTGGGTAAACAGGGCCGGACGGGTCGCGTCGTTCGTCGTTTCATCGGACACAGCTTTGATCATGATCCAAATCCTCCTTACAAATTTTGCCGTATTTATATAATATTGCTTTCAAAACAATCCCGCCGTAATGAAGAGCATTCACTCCAAATGTATAGCGAAGCCGACAGCCAGGGCTTCGCGCCCCAACAGCCCCAATAGATTGCTATACCAGCCGCCGGACAGGACCGCCCCGGCGGCGCCGTCCACATACCCGCGGAAAAAAACTCCGGTATAGTACCCCAGCGACGGCGCCAAGGCAAAATCGACGGTGATCTGTTTATCCGGCAGTTTTTGCAGCAGGTTACGCAGTATTTTCAGCGGCCTGTCAAGCGATATGCTCACCGTCTCCGCCGCTTCGTCCAGCGCTTCCAGCCCGCCGGATATGCGCACCAGCTTCAGCAGGTCGGCGGCGTCCGGGAACTCGTCGCCCAACTCCGCGAAATTCTTGCGCCCGATCAGCGATAAAGCGCGCTCCTTTCGCGTAACGTCCAGCTTCATATGTCCAAACAATGTTTGCAGTATGTCGGCGTGGCTGACTTCGATATGCGGCGTCTGCCCGTAATAATGCCCTGTTGCTTCACACGCCAGGTTGAGGATGTTGTAATTCCTGACCTTCCCGCCGATGATCTCCACCCCGGCCTGCCGTATCTCGCAAAAACCGTCCCCCTGCGCGCGAAAGACAGGCTGTGTGTACCACAGTTTGAGCGGCAGCGGTTCGTTTTGCAGGCGGGTCGCGGCCAGACGAGCAATTGGCGCGGTGTTGTCGGGACGCAGGACACAGATACGCCCGTCGCGTCCGATGACTTTGACCATCGTTTCCTCGGAAAGGGGGGAGCCAATGCGGGGAAACAGCTCATACCGCTCTAAAACAGGCGTAGAGACCTCTTGGAAGCCACGGCTTTGAAACAGGCTGAACAGCCCGGCCTCGCGCCCGCGCCGCGCCGCGCATTCGTCAAACAATGTATCGCGCATCCCCTCGGGGGTGCGTATCAATGTTTCGCGCATATCGCGGCTTCCCACCTTTCGAGATTGACGATAGTCTATTTTACATGGTATTATAGTATTTGTCAATCTCAGGAGGTGCTTTCATGGTCGTCACCGTGACTCTCAACCCTGCCATCGACGTCACGGCGCGGGCGGACAGCCTGTGTCTTGGCGAAACCAACCGGCTCTCCCAAAGCACCGTCAACGCCGGCGGCAAAGGCATCAACGCGGCGCGGATGGTGCGAGTTTTGGGCGGCGAGACGCTTGCCATAGGTTTTTATGGCGGCGCATCGGGGGAGTTGCTGCTGCGCTTGCTCCAAGACGACGGCTTGCCGCATGAGTTCATCCGTGTACCGGGGGAGACACGGGTCAATATGAAAGTCATCGACGCCTCCGGCGATATGACAGAGCTGAACGGGCCGGGCGGCGCTGTGGGCGGAGAAGGATACCGCGCGATGGGAGAGCTGCTGAAACGGCTGGCCGCGCCGGAAGCAATATTTGTCCTGTCGGGGAGCCTGCCGCCGGACGCGGAACCGGGGTGGTACGGCGAGGCCATCCGTATGCTGAAAGGGGCCGGCGCGAAAACACTGCTCGACACATCGGGCGAAGCCCTGCGGCTGGGAGCGATGGCAACCCCTTATGTGGTAAAGCCTAACCGCGATGAAATGCCGATGATAGACCGTTCCGTACGATATGGCCTGCTGGCCAATTCGTTGGGCGCGGACGGCGCGCGTTTTTACGCCAACGGACGGGAGTGGCACATCCCCGCCCTGCCGGTTGAAGTTGTCTCCCCCGCCGGAGCGGGGGATTGCATGACCGGGGCGCTGGCTTACGCGCTGGATAAGGGTTTGCCTGTTGAGGAAGCTGCGCTGCTTTCCATGGCCGCCGCGGCCGCCGCCGTGATGACGCCGGGGACGCTCTGCCCGGCCCCTGAGCTGATACATCAATGTAAGGAGCGTTACCATGGTATCGTTTCGCCCGCTTGACTTAGCTGACCTTCCCGTTATCAGGCCGTTTTTTTCGCAGTCACAATCGCGCCTTTGCGACTGCTCCTCTGTGCTTGTTATGTGGCGCGGGTATTTTTCCACAGAGATTGCCGTTGGCGGCGAATCGCTGTATGTCAAACAGCACTATGACGGTCTGCCGACCTACATGATTCCGATCGGCGGGGATTTTTATGCCGGGATGGAGACCTTATTGGCGTATTGCCGCTTACGGTCGCACAGGGCGCTTTTTTCGGTCGTTTCCAAAGAGGAGCTGGAGCATATCCGGGCGCGTTACCGTGTCGTCCGCGCCGAGCCGATGCGCGCCTGGTTCGATTATCTCTACGAAAGCCAAGACCTCATCGAACTCAAAGGGCGGCGCTTTCACGGCCAGCGCAATCATATCAGCCGTTTTGGACGGGAGCATCCGAACCATGCCTATGAGCCGCTGACCGACACAGAGGCGGCGCGGGCGTTTGTCGGCAGGCTCTATCAACAACACCCGCCCGAGGACAGGATCGCGGAATATGAGCAGCGGTTAGTCTATGAAGTGCTGGAGCGGTATGGGGAATACGGGCAGGTGGGCGGCGTCCTCACGGTGGGCGGCGAAATTGTTTCTGTCTCGATCGGCGAGGTGGTGGGCGATACGCTGTTCGTGCATATCGAGAAAGCCGACACAAGCTACAACGGGGCATATCAGAAGACGGTCAACTGTTTCGCCCGGCTGTACGGCGGCAATACGCGATATATCAACCGCGAGGAGGACATGGGAATCGAGGGCCTGCGCCGGTCAAAGCTGTCCTACCACCCGGCGGCGCTGCTGGAGAAGTATATGGTGGAGATCGAGCAAAAAGGGTAACGGGGATGCGCGGGGTGCGGAAAACGCGGCGCGGCCTGTTACCGCGCGGAGACGGAAATCATATTGATAAACCGTCCGGTTTATGGTAAACTGAAGCGGCATAGTACATTGGGAAGGGCGCGGTACAATTTGTACAGGGTCGAAACGCGCGGCCATACGGTGCGTATCTATATGGGGGACAGGCTGGTGGTTCACCACTCGCCCGACACCCCTTTTGTCGAGGCGGGCAAGGGCAGATGGGAGGCGCTGGGAAACGTCGTCCGCGACGCCCGGGATGGGCTGATCGGCCTGACGCACTCGCAATACGAGCAGGGGCGCAGCCTATTGCGCCTGTTTGGCGGCGACTATTCCATCACCTTCCATATCACCGAGCACAACGGGTTGCTGCGCTTATCGCCGCAGCGGGCGTCCACCGGCCTCAACCGCCTCCGGCTCCGCTTCCCGGCGACGGCGGGGACGGCGGTGTATGGCGGTGGGGCGCAGACCGGGGAAACAAACCTGCGCGGCAAACGCCTCCAGCTTTGGGTAGGGGAGCGCGGCGTATACCAGACCCACGCGCCTGCGCCCGCCGTCCGCATGAAGGGGACGAACCCCATCCTGCCCGCCTGTCCGCTGCCGGTGTTTATCACCGGGGATTCAATCGGGTATATCTTTGAAAGTTACGGCCGCGCCGCGTTTGACTTTACCTCGGCGCGGGCGCATTATGTCTCGCTGTGGGAGTTGCCGTCGGCGGTTTTGGTCGGGGCGGCGGCCAGCCCGCTGGACTTGATGAATGCCCTCACCAAAACGACCGGGCGCCAGCCGGTGCCGCCGCAATGGTTTATGGAGGGCTCCGTCATCGAGGCGCGGGGCGGCAGTTACGTCGCCGCCGAGCTGCTGGAGAAAGCCCTCACCTCCGGTGCGTCCATTTCCTGTATCTATATCCCTGACTGGACGGGCGGCTTCGATACACCGGCCGGGCGGCGCCCATTTTTCGACTGGGTCTGGAATCAGGAGACCTACCCTAAGCTGGACAGCCTGATACGCGAGCTGTCCAGCCGCAATATCCGTACTATGGCGTACCTCAACCCGCACCTCTCGATCGAGGGGCGGCTGTATGCCGAGGCGTCGGCCGCGGGCTATCTGCTCAAAAAGCCGCAGGGCGGCGCGTATATCAGCGACATGGGCGGCTTCATGGCCGGGCACCTTGATTTGACCAACCCCGCCGCCTGCTCGTGGTTTAAGGATATTGTCAAGTCGCATGTATTGGGCTTGGGCTTTTGCGGGTATTTCGCCGACCGGGGGGACTATTTGCCGCAGGACGCCATCTTCCACACCGGCGAGAGCGCCGTCCGCCTGCACAACCGCTGGCCGGTCATGTGGGCGGCGCTTAACCGCGAGATTATCCGCGAGGCGGGGCGTACCGCCGACTCGGTCTTCTTCTCCCGTTACGGCTGGATTGGCACCGGCAACCAAAGCATGATGGCTACCACAGGGATGCACCACACCTCATGGCATAAAAAACAGGGCTTGCCGTCGGCGCTCAACGCCGCTCTCTCCCTCTCCTGCTCCGGCATCGGGCTGAACATCACCGAATGCGGCGGCACGGTCAGCTATGTGTTCAAGCGCACCCCCGAGCTGTTTATGCGCTGGATGGAATATACGGCGTTTTCCCCCTGCTTCTTGCTGCTCAACGGCGACGCGAAGGGGGCGTATATCGACCATGATGAAAAGATGCTGGCGTTTTTCGCCCGCATGAGCCGCGTCCATGCCGCTTTGGGAGCGTATATACGCTCCTGCGCGCGCGACAATGCCAACGATGGCGCGTCGATTATGCGCCCGTTGTTTATGAATTACCCGGCGGAGCCGCGCTTCCGCTCCGTCAACAATGCGTATATGCTGGGCGGGGAGCTGCTGGTCTTCCCCGTTTTGAAGAAGGGAGCAAAGACCCTCAATGTCTTACTGCCGGACGGGAACTGGCACCACCTATGGAGCGCCAAAGCACACAGCGGCGGGGAGCACGCCATAGAGGTACCGCTCGGGAAGCCCGCGGTCTTCTATAAACCAGACGGGAAACACGCGGCATTGTTTGAGGAGCTGCCGATGAAGGCGAAATAAGACAGATGGCAGGGAAAGGTGAAAACAAATGGATGCGTTGCTTCAGGGGTTTACGGCGCTTACATGGCAGTCTTTTGTCATGTTCGCTATTGGCGGCGGACTGATTTTCCTCGCGATCAAAAAGGACTATGAGCCGATGCTCCTTTTGCCGATCGGCTTCGGCGCGATTCTGGTCAACCTCCCGCTCTCGGCCGTGTGGGGAACCGAAATGGAGCCGGGTGTATTGCAGACATTCTACAACGCGGGTATTGCGACCGAGCTGTTCCCCATTCTGATTTTTGTTGCGGTCGGCGCGATGATTGACTTCTCGTCTCTGCTGCGGCGTCCGAAGATGATGCTTTTGGGCGCGGCGGCGCAGTTTGGTATATTTGCCACAATCGTTGTTGTTGTGCTTCTTGGGCGCGCGTTCCCAAATTTTCTGGAGGGCATCGACCTCAAAAGCGCGGCGGCCATCGGCATCATCGGCACGGCGGACGGCCCCACTTCCATATTGGTGGCAAACCGTTTCGCCCCGCACCTGCTGGCGCCTATCGCCGTGGCGGCATATTCCTACATGGCGCTTGTGCCGATCATCCAGCCGCCGGTCATCAGGCTGCTGACGACAAAAAAAGAGCGGCTGATACGGATGGACAACATTGAAAAGCCCATATCAAAGCTGGCTCTCATCCTTTTCCCCATCGTCGTAACGGTCATATCCGCCCTCATCGCTCCGGTATGCGCGCCGCTGGTCGGTTTATTGATGTTCGGAAACCTCATCCGTGTAAGCGGTGTGCTGGAGCGGCTGTCGCAGTCGGCGCAGAATGAGCTGGCCAACCTTGTGACATTGCTTCTGGGGATCACGATCGGCTCGACCATGCGCCACGAGCAGTTTTTACAGTGGACGACCCTGCTCATCCTCCTCATCGGCCTCGCGGCGTTTATCTTCGACACCGCGGGCGGCGTCCTGTTTGCCAAACTGATGAACCTGTTTTCCAAGGATAAGATCAATCCGATGATCGGCGGCGCCGGTATATCGGCGTTCCCGATGTCAGCGCGGCTGGTGCAAAAAATGGCGACGAAGGAAGACCCGACAAACTTCATCCTGATGCCCGCCGTCTCCGCCAACGTAGCCGGGCAGGTCGCTTCCGCTATCGCGGGCGGCATAGTCCTCGCGCTTGTCCCGTGGATTCTCGGACACTAAACCGGTCAGAAGCGGTTGCAATTTTAGCTTGACAAACGCGCGCCGCGGCAGTATACTTATAAGGTGGCGGTGCGGGTTTGTGTAATGGTAGCACGGCAGACTCTGACTCTGTTTGTGAGGGTTCAAATCCTTCACCCGCAGCCATATTGTCTGGGGATTCGGGCTGGATTAGGTTGTTTATGCAACTTAACGGCCCGAATCGCTTTTATGTTTATCCTTCTCTGCATGTTGTAATTATTCTTGAAAAAACTGCCCGTATATGATATGCTCTTGTTAGAGAGTTGGTGAGCAAATGCCGCTTGGATGGGACGAAATCGGGGCGCGGGCTGTTGCGTTCTCCAAACGCTGGGCGGATACATGCAGGGAGAAAGCGGACGCGCAGTCGTTCGTTACTGAATTTTTGGGCGTATTCGGCGTGTATGACCCTGTGAAGGTTGGGGAACGTGAAAAACCTGTGAAGATTTCCGGGGCGCGGGATCGGTACATCGATTTCTTTTGGAAAAAGCAGATTGCTATTGAAATGAAGTCCCGCGGCAAAAATCTTGGTGGGGCGTATCAGCAGCTAAGCGATTACATGAACCGCATTCCCGTGGAGGATGTCCCTGACCTATGGATGGTCTGCGACTTTGAAACGGTGCAGCTGTGGCGGCGTTCCACCAGTGAGCGGTTTACGTTCCTGTTGAAGCATCTCCGCAAACACATCAAGCGTTTTGCCAACATTGCTGGATATGCAACCGAGCGCACCCGCGACGACCAGCTGGAGCTGAACGTCAGAGCCGCCGAGAAGATGGCGAAGCTGCACGACGAATTGAAAGCCCACGGCTACGACGGCAACAACCTCGAAGTCTACCTCGTCCGTCTGCTGTTCTGCCTGTTCGCCGGGGACACCGGGATTTTTCCGAAAGGCAATTTCTACTTCTACATCAAGGACTCCAAAGAGGACGGCAGCGACCTGTCGCACAGGATTTCAGACTTGTTTGAAGCCCTCAATATGCCGGATGGCGTCCGGGCCAGGCGGACGCTGCTCTCCGAAGAGTTAAAGCAGTTCCGCTACATCAACGGCGGGCTTTTTGACAAAACCCTCCCCAAAGCCGATTTCAACGCGAAAATGCGGAAGCTCCTCATAGAGTGCCGCGAGTTTGACTGGAGCGCCATTTCACCCGCCATTTTCGGCGCGATGTTTCAAGGCGTCATGGACAAAACCCAGCGGCGGGAGCTTGGGGCGCATTACACCAGCGAGGAGAACATCCGCAAGCTCATCAACCCGCTGTTTATGGACGCGCTTTGGAAAGAGTTTGAGCGTGTGAAAACCGACCCCAAAGCCCTTGACCTCTTCCATGATAAAATCGCCGGGTTGAAATTCCTAGACCCCGCTTGCGGCTGCGGCAATTTCCTCATCGTCACCTACCGCGAACTGCGGAGGCTGGAGCATGAGATTCTGCGGATGAAAATCAACTCCAGTCAGATTATTATGGACATCACCGAACTATTGAAGGTGAGCGTCGAGCAGTTTTACGGCATCGAGGTCGAAGATTTCCCCTGTCAGATTGCCACGGCCGGGATGTGGCTGATTGAACACCAAATGAACCTGCGCCTTGACGAATTCGGGAAGCATTACGCCAACCTCCCGCTGACGCAAAGCGCAACCATCGTACACGGCAACGCCCTGCGGATGGATTGGGAGAGCGTTGTGCCGAAGCGGGAGTTGAGCTATATACTGGGCAACCCGCCGTTTATCGGGTATTCCAACCAAAGCCCGGAGCAAAAAGACGATATTCTATCGGTGTATGTGGACGCAAAGGGCAAACCATTTAAGACTGCCGGAAAGATTGACTATGTGGCGGCATGGTATTACAAAGCCGCTCAAATGCTAGCGGGCACGCAAATCCGCGCCGCGTTTGTTTCCACAAACTCCATCACGCAAGGGGAACAAGTCGCCGCCGTGTGGAAACCGCTGTATGATTTATTCGGCATACAGATTGACTTTGGCTGCCGCACGTTCAAATGGGGCAACGAAGCCAAAGGCAAGGCGGCGGTGCATTGCGTGATAGTCGGGTTCAGCATGGGGCGCGGCGGCGATAAGGTACTCTATGACGGCGATGAAGAGATTGTTGCAGGGAATATCAATCCTTATCTTGTTGACGCGCCGGATATATTCATCGAAAATCGCACAAAACCATTATTCAATGTCCCTGAAATGCTAAAAGGAAGTATTCCAGTAGATAACGGCAATTTGATTATTGAAGATGAAGACTATGCAGACTTTATATCCAAAGAACCAAAAGCCGAGCGTTTTATTCGACGGCTACTTGGTTCTGTAGAGTTTATAAATAAAAAATCACGGTATTGCTTATGGCTTGTAGACGCAACATCAAGTGAGATACGAAGTATGCCGGAAGTTATGAAGCGAGTGGAGCAATGCCGCGCTTTTCGTGAAAAAAGCAAAAAAGAAGCAACGCGCAAATTTGCTGAATACCCAACACGCTTTATGGAAATGCGTCAGCCGGCGACGGATTACCTTGCTGTGCCAAAAGTATCTTCCGAAAGACGAAGATATGTACCTGTAGGCTTTCTCTCTTCGGAGATTATAGCAACGGATTTGCTATTTGTTGTGCCAAACGCCACTTTATACCACTTTGGTATTGTTACATCCAATGTTCACATGGCATGGATGAGAGCGGTTTGTGGGCGGCTCAAAAGTGATTACCGATACTCAAACACACTTGTATATAACAATTTTCCGTGGATGGAGACAACCGATGAGCAAAAAGCCAACATTGAAAAGTTAGCGCAAGCTGTACTTGACGCAAGAGCAAACGAACCCGACAGTTCCCTTGCCGACCTCTACGACCCGCTGACCATGCCGCCGGAATTACTGAAAGCGCATAGGGAACTTGACCGGGCGGTGATGAAGCTGTATGGGTTTAGCGTGAAGGATACGAGCGAGGCGGAGTGTGTGGCGAGGTTGATGGAGAGGTATAGGGTGTTGATGGAGGGATGTGTCCTATGAATGCAATGACAATAACTAATCTATACAATGCTACATTAGATTTATGCTCAGGAGCGAGTATCGTAAACTTTGATCTGCATATACATACTCCAGCGTCAAAGGATTTCAAAGTTGCTAAGGATAAGCCAGAGAAGGAGAATTATTACGCACTTCTTGACGAAATCATAGCGAATCATATTGAAATAATTGCTATTACAGACCATAACACCTTTGATGGATATAATAATATTCTTACCTTTTTACATGATGATAGAATTGCTCAAAAAAAATATCAATCAATTCTGATTTTATGTGGTATCGAGATTACTTGTTACTCAAGTCACTTGTTAGCCATTTTCAATACGAATTTTTCAGTTGACCAGCAAGACCAATTTTTACATGAAATCGGAGTTGATAAAAATTCCCGTGGTACGGAAGAAGCCTTAGCTGATGAGTTAGGTCCTGCTGCATTATTAAGGAAAATTAACGAATATGGCGGGATTGCTATATTGGCACATGCAGAAACAGAAAAGGGGTTTCTGTACTCGTTTTTTAGCAATAAGGGCTCTGAAATTGCATTTAAGGGAAAATCCTTAGAAAAGATAGTGAAATCTCCTTATCTGTATGGAATACAGGTATGCTCTGATTTTGGAGAAAAACGAATAGAGCAGGTATTGTCTAATACTGTATATCGTAGAGAGGATAGAAAATTGCCTTATCTATATTTTTCTGATGCACATGGATTAGTTGTTGAAGGAAAATATTCAGGCAAAAGCGGGAAACATATTGGTGCGGTCGTTTCAAAGGCAAAATTATCTCACAAATCATTTAGTGCTCTTAAAATGGCGCTATCAGATATGGAGACGAGAATAGTTACAGCGGTAAACCATGCAGATTATCCAATAATAATAGGGTGTGCAATAAAAAGCGATATTGTTAAGAGCAACAACGAGGAATATGCTCTTTTCCGATTTAGCGAACAATTAAACTGCATAATCGGCTCGCGTGGCACAGGTAAATCTACATTGTTAGGGATTATTCGTGATGTATTAGAATACGAAATCTTTAAGTCAGAATATGGTGACAGATACCACGCCGCAGTTGTTTTTATTAGTATAGGTGGCATAACATATGCAATATCAAATGATATAAATAGAAGAAGTATATATGTGAAAGGATGCAATAGTTATTCGTTCAAACTCCACAAAGACACCCACGATTTCCTCAATCTTTTCTTGACAAAATCGTATAACCAAGGTGAATTATACGATTATCATATGCGACCGAACAGAATTTTAGAGATAATTGACAACTTTATAATGTGGAAGCATTATAAAAAATATGGCGACTATATTAAAGTTATCACTCAAACAACCGAGAATATGCACACATTGTTTGAGCGGTGCATAAAAACTAACAAAAACCTTGTTGATTATATAAAAGACGAAGGAATAGAAAGTACATATATGCAAAGGTATTATGAAATTCAAGCGGCAAAAAATGGTATTGTTCAAATGAGAGATGATTTCGTCAAACAAATAAATGAAATATTGACCGGAAAGATGAAAATCAGAATAACATTTGAGCTAAATGATATTCTGTATAAATATCTTACTGAGGAATTTCCTTCTCGTGTCGCAAAGACGGTCGGGAGATATTATGATTATGTCGTAAAAATCAAGAAATTTATTGAAAGTATTATTGAAAAGTCAAAAGTGAAAACATCAATAGATTTTTTTACTTTGCTTATATCAGGGCAAAATGATAAAATATTTGACGAATATTATATTGAGCGCAACTCTCAAAACATAAAGTATATGAATGATATAAAAGGAGCGTTAAAACCGACAGATTTGATGATGTTTTTAGAAAACGGTGCGTGTCTGCAATATAATGTAAATTCTGGCATACCAAAAACATCACCCATCTTTAGGGATAGCAAAAAATTATCGTTAGGTCAAAACGCAGTCGCATTATTGTTGGTTATTTTGACAGCTTCTCAAGGCTTAGACGATAACCGACCTTTGTTAATGGATCAACCGGAAGACGATTTAGATAATTCCTACATATATAATACGCTTGTTGATGAGTTTAGAAATTCAAAGTGTAATCGTCAGTTGATAATTTCCACTCATAATGCCAACATACCCGTTGCTGCTGATGCTGAAAATATTATTGTATTGCAATACAACGGAGAGTATGGATATATGGCAAGCAACGGTTCTCTCGATAATCCTAAAATCAGCAAAGCAGTATTAGAAATTCTTGAAGGTGGCGAGCTTGCGTTGAGAAGTCGCAATGAAAAATATAGAAACATAATACTAATTACTAAATAGCGTAATTATTTGTAATCTTATACAGAGGCGGTGAACAACCATGACCAACAAACCCACCACTCCTACAATCGCGCAGTTCCATATCCTAACAACAAAGGAGGTCGTACCACCATGCCCCCATCCGCCGTCAAAACCATCAAGCAAATCATCTTCTACCAATACGCCAAAATCATCTCCGCGTCATCGGGAATGGGCAAGAGAAACAACCCGCTCCGTCGAGCGAGTTGTGAGATGATAAGAGGCAGTTTAGCCTTTCAAGGCCAATCCCTCAATATGGGAAAAATGCGCGTCAAATGAAACCAGAGTACATTTCCGCGTTTTAGCAGTCTTTCAATGCGTCCAACATCTCATTCGCAACATCATCAGGCATAGTACCAACGAAATCCCAAAATGATTTTTTTGACGGTTCATCCTCTAAAATCGTGATTATGGCGGATTGATTACGCCTCGCCTTAACTGGCGTAAGCGGGACAAAAGCGGCGCCGTCATAATAAGCCTTGACTGCTTGCATAATTCTCACCTCAAATGTATTATACAGGGAGTAACAGAAACCGTCAACCATAATAAACGAACTAACAAAGGAGGTCGTCCCACCATGCCCCCACCAGCCGTCAAAAGCAAGGGGCACTGGACGCAAGGTTCGACGCACTTTGATGAAAAAAGAAACGCCCAAAGCCTTGTGGCTCTAGGCGTTTCCGCTGGTGGAGGCAGAGGGGCTCGAACCCCCGACCCCATGCGTGTGGGGCATGTGCTCTACCAGCTGAGCTATGCCTCCCTGACGGGTTTCCTGTGTAGCATTATACTTTCATTCTCCCCTATTGTCAATAGCAAAAACGAGCGGGATGAAGTTAAGCCGCACCGCAAAGTAAGACTTGTGTTTTTTTGCTAAACTGTTATAATGGTAGAATCATAATGGATATGTGAGGGGTTTTCATGGCGCTGACCGAATTTAAGCAGGGTTCCGTAATATGCAGTGAAGGCGACCCGTTGCAGCAGCTTTTGCTTATCATGAGGGGAAGTGTGGAATCCGCGTTTGACGCGTATCCGTTCCGGCTGGAAAAAGGCGATATAGTCGGCCTGTGCGGTTTTGGCGCAGGCAGCCACAGCCACACATGTACCGCGGTTACGGATGTCGCCGTCATTTCCTATCCCTACGATAGCTTCGATGCCCTAGAGACGCTGTTGCGCGAAAACGTAGACGCGGCCAACCTGCTCGTCAATTCCATGTGCCATCAGGTTTCAGACCACATGCAATGCTGGTCCGCGCTGAAACAGGAGGCCGGCGGCGCGTATGAGCTGCTCCAGGAGATGTACCCTGAATATGTGCGGCTATGCAGGCTGTATGCCCTAACGCCCAAAAAACTCCCGGGACTGGAGGAGGCGGAGCGGTTTTCGGGGCCGGACACGATTGAGGACTGGCTGCATGACTACTACATGGAGATATATCACTTGGGCGGGTCCCATCGCAAAGGGTTTTTCTATTGCCATCAGGGTATATCGTCAGGATTCCTCCGCAGGGGCGCGGAGGACGTCCTTCAGGTCTTGCAGTCCTGTAAACGGTATCATGAGTACATCGCCGGGCTATCCAAGCTGTTTCTGAACGAAGACGGGCATGATTTATTCAGCCTTATCTCAGAGCTGCATTACAACTCCATCAACATAAGAGGCGCGGACGCCGCCGTAGAGACTCTTATGGCGCGGCTGTTAGGGCTGCTGTCTGATATGACGGGCGTTGACCCCGCTTATTATCAAAGCCGCCTGAGCGCGTATAAAGACGCCCTGCTTCTCAAGAGGGGGTCTCAGGAGGTCACGGACGCGCCGGACGCTTCCAGCTTAAAGCAGAATTTGTCGGATTCGCTGCATATCATACTGGACTACTCCGGTTGTCCCGAGGATGTATGCAATCAATTTACGCATTGCGTACATGATTATACAAAGCTCCCGGACAGGGGCGGCTCCGACGACGACGCGCGCCGCCTGCGCAAGGATTTAACCAAGCTCTTTTACATACTGTATCAGAATGTCTTTTTCAAAACACTAGAAGACCCCGCGCCGCCTACCGTCATCAAGATGTTCCTCAACTTCGGATATGTGGACGCCACGCTCGCGGGGCATGAAAACGCGGATTACCTATACTCCATCGCCGATTCCGTGAAGGGTGACGCGGATTTGGGGGTTTACACCATCCGCGAGTGGCTGACCGCCGTATACAACGGCAAGAAGGAGCCGAACCGCAATGAGTTCGATTTGGATTACGGAGAATATATCCATGAGCTAAAGGTGCAGGGAAAGATAGACGAAAAGGAAGAGAAGCGCCTTTTGGGCGATATGGAAGGGAAACTGCGCTTTGAGATCGAGAATGTCTTTCCGATCGTCAACAAAATCACCTTCGGGCGGATTACCATATTCTGCCCCGTGTTCGCCGACCATAACGTACAGCGCAAATTGGATACATCCCTCATCACGCCGGCGCTGATCAGAGAGAGGATAGACGAGATCCGAAGCATTGATTTTTCCGCTTATTCGCGTGAGATCCTCTTTTCCAATACCAAATGCGAAATCAGCAATGAAACCATACATGTGGAAGTGTTGCCCGATTTTATCCTGACGCCCAATGTCGGCATACGCGGGGCTATGTGGCAGGAGATTGAAGGCAGGAAACGCGCCACGCCGGCGCGCATATTCCTCCCCCTCTTCTTAGAGGGCGACCTGAAAGCATTGATGATACGGCTGACCGCCGAATTCCGCTGGGAAATGTGCAAACGTATTCAGGGGATGCGCTGGAACGACGTAACAAACCCGTCGCTCACCAGCATGTTCTGTGATTACCTGCAATTCTACAAGGGGAACCGTGAGCTGTCTGCCGAGGTCAAGGAAGGCATCAAGATAGAGCTTATGCGCGCCAAAAATAACTATAAAATGGTGTTTGCCGCCGACTACGCGGAATGGCTGCTATATGAATCAAACGGGTCGCCGCGCCTGAACAAGTTTGTTGTTTCAATGATGCTCACATTCTGCCCCTTCTCGGCCGAAGTACGGGAAAGGCTAATCAAAAACCCGCGGTACGCCGAGATGCTCAACCGCTATAACATTAAGCAGCAGCAGACGATACAGCGGCTGTCAAACGTGATGCAGAAAGCCAACCGGGTCGGCGGCGAGATTCCGCAGGATTTGCAGAATGAGATGGAATTTGCGAAAAGTTAGCCCTGCGCCGCCGAGAGGTGGTCGTACAATATCTTTACCCCTATCAGTACCAGTATAAGCCCTCCGGCAAACTCCGCCTTAGCCTTAAACCTAGCCCCGAATACGCTTCCCACCTTCACGCCCAGCATGGATAGTACAAGCGTGGTAACGCCTATAAAGGATACAGCCGGCACGATACTGACTTGCAAAAAAGCAAACGATATGCCAACAGCCAAGGCGTCTACGCTTGTGGCAAGGGCAAGGGGAAGCATCTGAGCGGGCCTCAGGGATGCTTCCTTTGCGTTTGCCGTCTCATTTTGCTTGAAACTGTTGAATACCATTTTACCGCCGAGGAAAGAGAGCAGCGTGAACGCGACCCAGTGGTCATACGTGATGATATAGTTCGCGAACAGTTTTGCGGCGTAATAACCAATCAGCGGCATAAGCGCTTGGAACGCCCCAAACCACAGCCCCACAATCAGCGCTTTTTTGAACGGGGCTTTGCTCATACTCAGCCCGGCGCAAACGGCTACGGCGAAAGCATCCATAGACAGCCCTACGGCCAAGACCGCCAATTCTATCGTACTCATATCAATACTCCTGTTATCGGGCGCGCGGCGCCGTTTTTTTCCTGCCGCGTGACCGCTCTGCCGCCTTTACGGCTTCTACCGCCGGAATCACCAAAACCGCAAGCCCGAGCGATATGGCTAGCTCAAAAAACGTCAAAGGCTCCAAAGAGAAGATTGCCGCGAGGGAAGGCAGATAGATAACCGCCAAAGTCGCCGTCAGCGAAAACACCATCGCGCCCCACAGCACTTTGTTGTGGGTTTTTAGGGTGAACACGCTCTGTTTCAGCGAGCGGAGGGCAAACGCCTGAAAAATCTCGCACATGGACAGGGTAAAGAACGCAGAGGTCATAGCGAAATTGTGCGCGATTTCTTCCGCTATGTCCCTTGCGGTACCTTCCGCGAGGAGGAGCTTTATATGCCAGTTGTCCACGATGAAGTAAGCCGCAAGTGTCAGGGCGGCGATCAAAAGCCCCTGGTATATGATGTTGAGACCCAAGCCGCCGGCGAAGATCCCTTCCTTCTGTCCCCTGGGCGGGCGTTCCATAATATCGGGGTCCGCGTGCTCCATCCCTAGGGCGACGGCGGGGACGGTGTCGGTGACCAGATTGATGAACAGCAGATGGACTGGTCTGAACAGCACAAATCCCATCAACGTGGCGATCAGGATGGAAACGACCTCGCTGAGGTTGGTGGAGAGCAGAAATTGCAGGGTTTTCCTGATATTGTCGTAGATTTTGCGGCCTTCCGCCACGGCGGCTACGATGGTGGCGAAATTGTCGTCGGCGAGCACCATATCGGCTACGTTCTTGGTCACATCGGTGCCGGTGATGCCCATGCCGATTCCAATGTCGCCGGATTTGATCGCCGGCGCGTCGTTCACACCGTCTCCGGTCATGGCGGTGACATACCCCTTTTGTTTCCACATGTTGACGATGCGCACCTTATGCTCCGGCTGGACACGGGCGTACACGAAAATGTTTTCGATCCGTTTGGCGAACTCTTCATCCGAAAGCCCATCCAGCTCCCGCCCCGTGATCGCCTGTTCGGCGCTTGTGATCATGCCCAGCTCTTTGGCGATGGCCGCCGCCGTTTCTTTATGGTCGCCGGTGATCATCACCACTTTGATGCCGGAGCTTTTGCATTCCTCGATCGCGATCTTCGCCTCCGGGCGCACCGGGTCGATCATCGCTTCCAGCCCGATGAAGGTCAGCCCGCTCTCATCGGGCGTACCGTCGCTTTGCCGGTAGGCGCAGGCTATCACGCGCAGGGCTTTATCGGCGTATTCCTTGTTTTTGTCCGTTATCTCCCCAACTTGCTCAGGGGTCAGGCCGGTACAGACCTTCAAGACCTCATCGGGCGCGCCTTTGGTATATTGCACAAAACCGTCCGGCGTTTGATGGACTGTTGACATCATCTTGCGGACGCTGTCAAAGGGCGCTTCAGCCACGCGGGGGAACTCGGCGTCAAGGATATTTTTATCAAGTCCCTCTTTCAGTGCGAACGCCACCAGCGCGTTTTCAGTGGGGTCGCCCACAATGCCGCCGTCTGGGGAGAGCTGGGAATCGCAGCACAGCGCCATCGCTTTGGCAAGCAGCTTACTCTCGCCATAGCTCTCCACCACCGTCATTTTATTCTGCGTCAGCGTGCCGGTCTTGTCCGAGCAGATGACCTGCGCGCAGCCAAGGGTCTCCACAGCGGGCAGACGGCGGATGATGGCGTTGCGTTTCGCCATTTTGGTCACGCCGATTGACAGCACGATGGTCACGACGGCGGCAAGCCCTTCCGGTATCGCCGCGACTGCCAGCGCCACCGCGAGCATAAAGCTGTCCAGTATGCCCGATATGCCGTAATCCCCCGTACCGAGCAGCCGGACGATGAAGATTACGGCGCAGATGCCAAGGACGATGACACTTAGAATCTTGCTCAACTGGGTCAGGCGTTTTTGCAGGGGCGTTTCGCCGTCCTGCGTATTCTGGATGATCCCCGCGATCTTGCCCATCTCTGTATCCATGCCGGTGGCGGTCACAACGCCTTCGCCCCGCCCATAGGACACGCCGGAGCCCATGTAGGCCATGTTCTCGCGGTCGCCCAAAGGCACGCCGCCGGACTCGTCGCCGCGCAGGGCCTCCGTTATTTTTCGCTCGGGGACAGACTCTCCCGTCAGCGCCGCCTCCTCGATTTGCAGGCTGGCGCATTGGATTAGGCGCATGTCGGCGGGGATGGCGTCCCCGGCTTCGATCAATACGATGTCGCCCGCTACAAGCTCACTCGACGGTATCTGCATAACGACGCCGTCGCGGCGCACTTTCGCTGTCGCGGCGCTCATTTCCTGCAAGGCTTCGATGGCTTTTTCGGCCTTGCTTTCCTGGACCACGCCGAGCACACTATTGAGGATGACCACCGCAAAGATGATGCCCGCCTCGGCATAGTCGTGCGGGGCGCCGCCCTCTATTACGGCAATGGCGATTGAGACAGCGGCGGCGGCCAGGAGTACCAGCACCATCGGGTTGGCAAGCTGCTCGAAAAAGCGGCGGAGCAGGCTTTTCTTTTTTGCTTTCAGCAGCTCGTTTCTGCCGTTTTCCAAGAGCCGCTTTTCAGCCTCCTCCCGCGACAGGCCCGCTTCACTTGTGCGGAGGGCTTGCAGCACCGTTTCCACGCTGTTGAGATAATAGAGGTTTTCTGTAGGCTTCATGTTCATTGTAGATTCCCCTTTATCACAGTATTCAACAAAAAAGACTCGAATATAGCCGTGAAAGCTATATTTGAGTCTCGTTCATTAAGGCAAGCCAGGCTTTTCGGCCAGAATGTTGACTTGACACGCGGGGTAAGCCGCGCAAACTACTCCCTCATGAGCTATTTCATTGTATTAGACAGTATAACACGCAAGTTCTGCCTTTGTCAAGCCCTTTTCGTCAAATTTCGTACCCATCTATCAAATTTCGAACCCTCCTGAACCGCACGTGGTTCAGGAGGGTTGTTGTATCTGTATCTCAGCCTTGCACCTCAAGCCTGACCGGCTTGCTGCCTTTCAGCTTCACACTGCGCGCGTCGGGCTGGCAGAAACCGATATGCAACGCCTTTTTCCCGTAGCAGAGACGTAAATCGCCCTCTTCGTCATACCGCATAAAGGCGGCGGAGGGGACGGAGATTACCGCCTCGGCGCTTTCGCCCGCGTTCAGTTCCACTCTTTTCAGCCCGCAGAGGCTCCGGTTTTCCTTTTCTCCCTCGATTTCTATGTATACTTGCACAATCTCGGCGGCGCGGGCTTTTCCCGCGTTCTTAACCGTAACGGTTACGGCGCCGTCGGCGTATGAAGCGTTGGAAAGCTCAAACGGCTCAAAGCCCAGCCCGAAGCCGAACGGATAGAGCGCCTCGCCTTTGAAATACCGGTAGGTACGGTTTTCCATCGAGTAGTCGGTGAACTCGGGCAGGTCTTCATCCGAGCGGTAGAAAGTGAGCGGTAGCCTGCCCACCGGGGAGAATTTGCCGAAGAGCAGCTCGGCTATGGCCAGCCCGCCCTGCGAGCCGGGATAGAAGCCCTGTATCACCGCGTTGGCGTTTTCGTCGGCCCAGCGCAGGTCGAGGGCGCTGCCCGCTAAAACAACCACAACCACCGGGATGTTATTTTCCTTTGCCGCTTTGATGACCGCTTCCGCCATAATCTGCTGGCGTCCCGGTAAAGCAAGCCCCAGCTTGTCGCCGGAGGCAAACTGGTTGCCCGCGTCACCTTCTTCGCCTTCCAGGTCACGGTCTAGGCCGAGGACAATGACGACGGCGTCGGCGCGGCGGGTGACAATCAGCGCCTCGGCCTGCCTGTCGCCGGGGAACTGGGAAAGGACGCTGTCGTTGACCTTGTGCAGCGGGCAGCCCTCGGCGAAGAGGGTGCGGATGCCGTTTTCCTTTGCCAGCGCCTTGACGCCCTGCAACACGGTGACATGATCGGACGCCACGCCTTGATAGTTGCCCTCCAAAGCAATGCGGCTGTCGGCGTTTGGCCCGACGACGGCGATGGTCTTCATGCCCTCCGTTTTCAGCGGAAGCACCCCGTCGTTTTTCAGCATGACCAGCGACCGGCGGGTGACTTCCTGGTTGAAGCCGCGGTGCTTTTCACAATCCACGATGTCGTAGGGGATGGAGGCAAACGCCTTGTTTTCCGGCGCGCCCAGCAGGCCCAGCCGCATCCGCGTGACCATCAGGTTTGTCACAGCGCGGTCGATCTCCGCCTCGGTCAGCAGTCCTTCTTGCACCGCCGTGACGCAGTAACCGAACAGGTTGCCGCAGTTGAGGTCGCAGCCGTTGCGCACCGCCATGGCGACGCTCTCGACCGGCGTAGACGTAATCTTGTGATGCTCGTGGAAATCTTTGATTGCCCAGCAATCCGAGACAACATGCCCGTCAAACGCCCATTTGTCCCGCAGGATGTCCAGAAGCAGTGTCTTGCTGCCGCAGCACGGCTCGCCGTTGGTGCGGTTGTATGCGCCCATGACAATCTCGACGCCGGCTTCGGTGACACAGGCCTCAAAGGCGGGGAGATATGTATTCCAAAGGTCGTAATCATTGGCGATGGCGTTGAACTCATGCCGAAGCCCCTCAGGGCCGCTGTGTACGGCAAAATGCTTGGCGCAGGCGGCGGTTTTGAGGGCGTCGCGGTCGTCGCCCTGCAACCCCTTTATAAACGAGACGCCGAGCCGCGCGGTCAGGTAGGGGTCCTCTCCATAGGTCTCATGGCCCCGGCCCCAGCGCGGGTCGCGGAAAATGTTGATGTTGGGAGACCAAAAGGTCAGCCCCTTGAAAATGTCATGGTCGCCCTCTTCCTGATAGGCGTTGTATTTCGCCCGTCCCTCGTCCGATATGACCGTTGCCACCTCATAAATCAGCTCCGGGTCGAAGGTAGCCGCCAGACCGATGGCCTGCGGGAACATGGTGGCGACCCCCGCCCGCGCCACGCCGTGCAGCGCCTCGTTCCACCAGTTGTAGCTGGGTATATTCAGCCGTTCGATGGCGGGCGCGGTATGCAGCATCTGCGATACCTTCTCCTCCAGGGTCATTTGGGAAACCAGCTTCTTCGCCTCGGCTTTGATGTTGAACATTCAAAAATCCTCCCCGTATGTGTTGATGGTATCTTATCAAGCCGGCGCGCGGTTTGTCAATCCGTTCGTTTCGCGCCGCGATGACCCGGCTTTGAGTGTCCTCAAGAAAAACCGAGCGTGTCAAGCGTGACGCGCTCGGTTTTTTGCTAACGAAATTTTTTCTTTTTCGCGCGGGCCGCTTCACTCTTCTTGCGGCGTTTTACGCTGGGGCTTTCGTAATGTTCTCTCTTACGCAGCTCGGAGTGGATGCCGGCTTTGGCGCAGTTGCGCTTAAAGCGCTTTAGCGCCGCGTCCAAGGACTCGTTGTCCTTGAGCCTGACTTCAGACATTTCATCCCTCCTCCCCGTCAATAGGGCCGCGATTTTTGTCACATGCTTTTTTCGCGACATGCCTATTATAAGGGATGAACGGCCCGATGTCAAGCATGGATTAGATTGGATATTATTAGGCTAATTAACCACATGGATTTTTTCATGGCGCTGCAAGTCGGCGATGACGGTGACAACGATCGGCATGATGATGACGCCAAGCGGCCCAATCGCTTGGAAGCCTATATACATCGAAACGAGCATCAGCAGCGGGTTCAGCCCGAGCTGGTCGCCGACGATTTTCGGCTCGATGAACTGGCGGATAATAAAGATGATGAGGTAGAGGATAAAGAGCGCGACGGCCATATAGGTGTTGCCGGTGATCAGGGAGATGACCGCCCATGGGACAAGCACCATCCCGCACCCCAGCGCGGGGACAAAGTCCACGAGCGCGATCAGGAAGGCCGGCAGAATGCTGAACCTGCCCTGTATGATGCTCAGACCGACCAATAACTCCGCGAACGTCACGGCCATGATTTTGAGATAAGCGCCGTAATAGGAAACAATGGAATGCTTGAGCGAGACGATGGTATCGCTTAAAAAAAGCCGCCTTTTTTCGCTCATCTGGCGCAGAATGAACGCCACGGCGTCCTCATAATACACCGTTCCGAACAGCGTGAACAGGAAGGTGAACAGCATCTGCACCAAAAATACCGGCGTTTGCGCCGCCATGCCAAACACCGTTCCGAACGCCGCAGGCAGGTTGGAAATCGTATTGGTCAGCATAGCGACAAGATTGGAGCCGTCGCCTCCGGTGTCCCAGTCGGCGATAAAATCTCCCATATTCTCCATGACCCATTGTTCGATCTGCCGCAAGGCGGGCAGGACGGTTACGGTATAATACTCCGGCAGTCTCTGAATCTGGTCCCGTACCGCCCTGAATATAACCGTCCCCAGCAAAAACAACAAAGTCCCGATAACGGCGAAGAAGAGCACGGCGAACAAATAGGCGATCAGCTTGCGCGGGATACGCGTCTTGCGCGCGAGGAACCGTATGGGCGGGTTGAGCAGCCGGGCAATCACAAGCCCGATCAGCAGCGGCAGCAACCAGCCGATGACATAGTTCAAAACGCCATACACAAGAGCGAGAATAGCGGCCCAATATAAGAGGTTGATCAGAAACCGGCGGCGTTTCATGACCTTTACGTCCATATGTTCCCCCTTTGTGATACGGCTTTCACAGGTTTAGTACGATATTATCGGTTCCGTTTCGCTCGAACTCGGCGATATACGCCCCGATGCGCTCGTTGATCTGTTCCGCATCGTCCTCGGCGCCTCCCTCGGCAATGACATCACGCCGGGCCAGCTCTTCGGCCAGAATCTCAAAGAAGATAATGTCCTCATATTCCATGATGGCTTCATGAATGCCGCCCTCGGCAAAGGCGCGGGACGGGATGGCGTTGTTGTCCAGCCGCTCGGTGAGCTTCTCCATCCCCATTTCGCGGCACTTCGCGAAAAGGAATGACTCCACCTCGTCAAACTCCGTGATACGGTCGTCCCCGCGGGCGGAGTTGAGGACCCAGTTGCCGATATAGACAAGGTCTAAAAGCCTTCGGAACTGCTTAAGGCTCAAAGACAGATCCATAATCAAAGACACCTCCTGTCGTTCCAATCCATTATACACCTGCCGGAATGAAAGCGCCAGTCTATTTTTGTGCCGCGCCAGGAAAAATTTACAAACCCTTGCATTTATACCTCACAATATCGTATTATGGTATCACGTTTACATCACAGCGTCAAGGGGGATAAGGGATGGATAACCGTCCTATCGCGGTGTTTGATTCGGGATTAGGAGGGCTGACGGCGGTCGGCGCTCTCTCCAGACTGTACCCGGACGAGGATTTGATTTACTTCGGTGACACAGGCCGTGTGCCGTACGGTACGCGGTCCCGCAAAGCCATCCTGCGCTTTTCCTCGCAGGCGGCGCGTTTTCTGATGGCTTTTGACCCGAAAGCGCTTGTCATAGCCTGCGGTACGGCCAGCACCGCGGCAATGGAGGCTTTTGACTGCGGCGTCCCCGCGGTCGGCGTCGTGGAGCCGTCGGTACGCAAAGCCGCCGCCGTAACGCGCAACGGGCGTGTGGGCCTGCTCGCCACGCCCGCTTCGGTGCGTACGGGCGCTTACGCCGCGTGTATGCGTTCGGCCGCTCCGCATATCGCGCTGACGGAGCGGGACGGGCGGTTACTGGTGCCGCTGGTGGAAGCGGGCCGGGTCGGCCCCGGCGACCGGGTAGCCGCGCTGCTGATCGAAGAATATTGCGCCCCGTTCCGCGCCGCCGGCGTCGATACACTGATTTTAGGCTGTACGCATTATCCGCTGCTGGCGGATTTGTTTGCCGCCGCGCTGCCCGGCGTTACGCTGGTCAACGCGGGGGTAGAGGCCGCCGAAGCGCTGCGCGGATTGATCATCCAGGCGGACCGGGAGCGGACCGGTTCGCTGCGCTTTTTTGTCAGTGACGATGCGGAGGGATTTTCGGAACAGGCGAAGATGTTTTTGCAGAGGGAAATAACGGAAATGGCGGAAGTTGTTGACCTTGAGGAAAATATGGTGTAAAATGAGCCGGGTACATAAGACGGTTATGAGAAAAGGGAGGGAAAGCCATGCCAACGCCGCGCAAGCGGGACGTAATCATCTCCATCCAGGGATGCAGGTTTTCACCCAACCCCAGCGACAACCACTTGGTAGACGTTGTGACAAACGGTTCGATGGTCAAACACCCACAGGGCTACACCGTCTCCTACCGCGAACCGTTCGACCGTGATGAAGGCGCCCAGACCACGCTTTTGGTGGAGGGCGGCCGGGTGACTATGCTCCGCAGCGGGTCGAAGAACTCGCAGATGGTCTTTGAGGAAGGCCGCAGGCATGTGTCTTACTATGACGCCGAGGATGGCCCGGTCACGGTGGGCGTCACCGCGAGCCGTGTCGCGGCGGAGATAGGAAAAGAAGGCGGGCGCATCGAGGTGGACTACGGCATTGAGATCGCGGGGAACCTCGCCGAGGAGAGCTACGTCTCCATCGACATACGCGCCGCTACCGGGCCATGGCTCACCGTGCCGGACGGAATCTCGGTCTACCGGGATACATTCATCAATTAATATTTACTTTCTTGATTGTACACTTTTCCTTCCGAGTTATGAAATTCTAATAAAACCCCTACAATCGATAAGGAGGATTTTTCCTATGAAGCACGTAAAGAAAGCTCTAGCAATGGTGCTTACCCTCGCTATACTGTTGGCGCTCGTCCCCGCGGCTGCACCTGTCGCGCAGGCGGCGTTTACACCGATCACCGGGTGGGAGATGATGGAGAAGCTGGGGGTGGGCTATACCTTCGGCAATACAACCGAGGCGCGCGGGTGGCCAGAGGGGCATCCGATCGCTTCCAATCCCGACGATACCGAAACCTGCTGGGGACAGCCGTTGATTGAGCAGTGGCATTTTCAGTCGATTGCTATGAAAGGCTTTGACAGCTACCGGATGTGTGTGTCGTGGGAGCCACACTTGGATAAAGACTACAACATCGATCCGGCGTGGTTGGACAGGATTCAACAGCTTGTTGACTGGGCGTTGGACGCGGGGCTGTATGTGCTTCTTAACACCCATCACGAGCAGGAGCTTTACTGGCGGATAAAAGATGGCAGGTATGAAGAAGCGAAAACACTATTGACCGCCATCTGGTCACAAGTCGCCGAACGGTTTAAGGATTATCCCGAAACATTGCTCTTTGAAATTATGAACGAACCGATGCTTTTGGAATATTATCAAGGGCCGGGCCATTGGCTCGGGAGTAACGCTCAGGAAACCCAAGCCTTAAGTGACACAGTCAGCAAGCTAAATGCCGATGCACTTGACGTCATTCGCAAGAGCGGCGGCAACAACGATAGACGCGTTCTCATGCTCTGTCTACCCGGAGCGCACGCGGATTCGATTCCGTATATGGAAACACCGGACGACCTTTACATCGTATATGGTGCGTTTGGCGGCGGCGGTTATTTCATCAATGACGAAAACCTAATTTATATTCAAAACCTCCTTGACAATGGTATAGGGTTTGTCAATAAGGAAAGCAATTTGCAAAACTACGGAGAGGAAGGCACTATTCCGAGCCTAAGCGAGGCAATAAACTCTACATCAGAGCATTATGGCAGATTTGCCAAGATGGGGATTCCGTCCTTCTGGTTTTCGTTCTGCGCTTCCCGAGAAGAGAATCCTGATGACGTTATGAACTCTTTTCTCAACCGCCTCACTGGAGAATGGATAAACACACAGGTTTTAGAAGCGCTCTTCGCGGCCTACGGCAAAACGCTAGGACCGGATTATGTCTATGTACCGCCGCCGCCCGATTTGCCGTATGAGTTGACAGGCCCTTATACGGAGAAGCAGTTTACATTTTGGACGCCTCCCGCGCGGGAGTTTACGGCGGCGGAAAAAATGGTTGTGGAATACGAGGGAGCGTCTCTTGGCGGGTACTCATTTGCGCGGTATGACCCCTCTCCGTGGGCGCAGTATAACAGTTATGACGATAGCGGAAAAGCCCGGATTACCGAAGAACCCGGCAAGATCACCTTTGATTTACGCGGGTTGGAGGGGGAAACCATCGGTTTTGCCGCTTGGGATATGGACGCCGAGAAAATTAAGCGCGTCTATATTGAAGGTTCCGAAGCCCCAAATCTCGACAGTGCCAGCGGCTGGGCGCGTGACGGCATCCAAAGCGCCTATGCCAAAGGCGTCATACCGGAGGACATACAGAACAATTATCAAAACGTCATCACCCGCGCGGAGTTTTGCCGCATGGCGGTCAGATGGCTGGAGTTCAGGCTTAGAAAGGGCATAGACACCATCGTGGCCGAACGCGGTATACCCGAAAGGATGGGGCATACCTTCTCTGACACGACGAACACCGACATACTGGCGGCATACCGTCTTGGCGTAACAGGCGGCGAGGTCGCGCCCACCGACGCCGCCCCCGGACGGTTCAACCCAAGCGGTCAGTTCAACCGCGAGCAGGCCGCGATGATGATACTGAACACCGTCAAGGTAGCGGGGATGGACGTGAGCAATACCAGCTCAGCGGGGTTCAACGACATCGGCACCGCCTCCAGCTGGGCGGTGAACGCGATCAACTATGTGAGAAATGCCGGAATCATGAGCGGCACAGGCACAGCGGACAACCCGCTGTTCAGCCCGCAGAGGCTGTATACACGGCAGGAGAGCATTGTGACGTTTAACAATATTAAGCTGTAAGGTTGGAGGAAACCTGTATGAAACCCAAACGCCTTTTTACCCGTATTATAGCGCTGCTGCTCGCGCTTTGGCTCCTTGCCGTCCCCGCGCTTGCCCTGCCCGAAAGCGGGGAGGGGCAGCTTGCGCTGCTGGAAGAGATATTAGAGTACATAGAGCTTTACGCGCTGTATCCGCCCGACGATCTATCCCTTGACGGGGTTACGGCGCAGCGGTTGGAGCGCGACCCGGAGCTTTTCATGTCGATTATTGATTCGTGGCTGGCCGGCGATCCGTATCAATACAGCCGCTTCAGCCAAGACGCGCTTATTCCCGCGACGTCAACGTATGGCATCGGCATCATCGTGGATGACACCATGCCGCTGGGCGTCTATGTGGACGCGTTTATACCGGGCGGCGGCGCGGAGCGCAGCGGCATGGAAGCCGGGGCGCAGATCGTCTCTGTAGATGGCTTTGACATTACTGACGAGGTCTATATGGATGTGCGGCCCCTGTTTCTGGGCAACCGGGGGACGGTTGTGGAAGTCGGCTACATTAACCCCGGTTCCGTTGAGGTGTTCGTCGAGGAGATACGGCGCGGGCCGCTCCATGTCGCCAATGTGCAGAACACTATGATCGACGGGACGGATATCGGCTACATCTCGATTGCAGGGTTCCATTCCAGTTCGGATATCTATGATTTTGATACCTACTATAACTACAGCCTGCCTGAGGCGGGGGCAAAGTCGGTCATCATCGACCTGCGGGGCAACGGCGGCGGGCTGCTGGAAGTGCTTTACTACATACTAGACTGTATGCTGATAGAGGAAGGGGTCCTCATATGCCGGCTGGTTTACTCAGACGAGGAGGAAGATCTCTACAGCATGGGCTGGACCACTGAGGAATTGGAAGAATATGCCGCGTTCATTTGGGAACCGGATAACATGATACTATTAGTTGATGGCGGGACGGCTTCCGCCGCCGAAGTCTTTGCCGGAACACTGCAAGCATATGGGTTTGCCACAGTCGTGGGCGAGGCGACTTACGGCAAGGCGCACAGCCAGTACGAAATACCGCTGTCCACGGGCGATTATCTCGTCATCACTTCGGGTCGCATAGAGCTGTATGAGATCGGGTCATATGAGAGCACCGGAATCATCCCCGACTACGAGGTGGAGCTTGAGGTTATCACCGGCGCAGACCTTGTATCCTTTCCCCTCGACACCTCCCGCGCGCTGTTCCGCCAGAGCGGTTTGACCGAACGCGTTGCAGCCATGCAGGAGAGATTGGCGCTTTTGGGCTTTTACCGCGCTGAACCAAGCGGCGTCTTTGACGACTATACCCTGTGGTGCCTCAACCGCTTCCAAGTCGTATGCGGGCTGCCGCAGGGGCGCTTCGCCAACGCCGAGACCCTTCAATTGCTGGACGAGGCCGCCATGGCAACGATGTTCTATGTCGATTCGCAGTTCGATTTCGCGCTGGAACTGCTGGCCGGACGCTAGAGCAGCAGCATCGCGTCGTTGAGGCTGGCGGAATAACATCAAACTTTTGCTTTAGTCATCATAATGACCCCTGCATTGCAGGATTTCTATGCAGTTTTCCTTTATGAGATACACAAGCCTGTTTTCGCCGTCAATGCGTCGGCTCCAACCGTCACGATGGCGCAGCGGTTCCGGTTTGCCGATTCCTTCGTGGCTGTTTCTGGAAATATCTTTTAACAGCAGATTGATACGCTTAATGGTTTTCTTATCCATGCCCTGCCAGAACAAGTAATCCTCCCAGGCTCTTTCAGTAAAAATCAGTTTGCTCATTCCATAGCCTCTAACTCTTCCATTGTCTTCACTACGACCTGACCATTTTCGAGCTGCCTAAAGGATTCATCTAACCAAGCGAGATTCTTTTCGCTGTAAAAGGGGTCAACTTCTCCCATTACTTCAAACGGAATCTTCTTCTCACGAATAACTGCCCTCACAAACATATTGACCGCAACAGAGGCGTTCATGCCTGCGTCAGCGCAGAAAGCGTCAAATCTGCGCTTAATGTTCTCATCCATTCTAACGCTTAATGTTACTTGATTCATGTCACACACTCCTTATATTTTGCATCTGCATTATAGAACAATAGAACGACAATGTCAATACATCGCTATATAATAACCATACAATCGCCAAAGGAGAAGAACCGATACCGTTCCCGGACGGCTTCCTCATAGGCGGACAGTATCCCTTCGCGGGTATAAAACGCCGACACAAGCATCAGCAATGTGCTTTGCGGCAGATGAAAATTGGTGATCAGCGCGTCGGTTACGCGAAACCGGTAGCCGGGCGTGATAAAAATTCCTGTTTCCCCGTTGCCGGCCTGTATTGTTCCG
>JAIRUW010000045.1 GCA_031254195.1 Oscillospiraceae bacterium | reverse complement strand
GATATGATTAACCGCAAGCCGTCTACCCTTGACGATATTCTTAAAGCAAGGGAAGCCAAAATCAATAAAGCAATCGCACACGCAAGGAAGAATCGGGAATATAATCAACCTAACCCTGCACCGCAAAGGGCGAAGAAGAAAAGCCATGACCACGATAGGTAGAAATAAAAAACTGATACTTTTCGAGGTATCCGTTTTTACTTCTGATAATTCTTATTAGTGTATGTTTTCATGTTACATATTACGAAAAGCATTGTCGAGTGCAGGTATCAAGCCTAAACTTATCCCATTATCTTTGCCTGCCATACCCATTACCCGCATTTTGGTTTGCATATATATTTGGTTCGCTTCTTCCTTTGAATTGCTATTTTTTAGTTGGGCTTTGAGTTGTGCGACTTCCTGCTCTATTTGCATGGCTTGGGCATACATTTCAGGATAATGCTCCTGTATAAAACTTTTTTCAGCAGGGGTCAATTCTTTGCCGGCGCGGAGTTTTTGTTGGATAGGTATAAATTTTGCACTTAATGCCTTAGACCGTTCCACATCCGCCCTATTCGGGTCGGTTTCAATAAAGGCTTTAAGGGCTTCTTTGGGGCTTATTTTAGCCAACTCCGCACGACGTTCCAGTTCTGTCTTCATTTCCGCAATGCTATATTTTCCGTTTTGAATGCTTTGAATGGTAGTTCCTAATGCTTCATCGGCAAGAACATTACCATAAACCTCGCGGAGTTTTGCACCTTTTTCCGCAAGTGTCATATTTGAATTTATAAGTTCTGTGAGGTCTGTTAAGCTCCTTTTGCTTTCGGAAGGGGTATAACTGTCGGCTTGCGGAACAGAGGTCGAGGAATCAGTTTTAACCGCTGTATTCTGCGGCTGTGTTTTAATTGTTTGCTTTGCCATTATAGTTGCGTATTGATTGAGATTACCTATACCGTTTGTTTTCATGATTACACCCCCAAGCTAAATTTCCAAAGGTTCTCCATATAGTGTGTATCGGGGAAAAATAGAAAAACTTTAGGGCAGAGAGCTTGTTCAGGCTCAATAAATCCGTTTGGCAAGGTTACTTGTTATCAAGTGAAAATATTTATCTGCCATCAAATTGCAAAAATTTTCACAGAAATATTTTTGAAAAAGCTGTTGACAATCACGTCACAGTGTGATAGTGTGGTGGTACACTGAAAGGAGGGGTGACCCTATGCCTACCTGGGAACGATGGAGCCTTGCCTTTGACGACCGGATGCCCATCTACCGCCAGATCGTCCTGCAATTCAGCCGGGCGTTCGTCAGGGGGGAGATTCAGCCGGGAGCGCGCGTCCCGTCGATACGGGAACTGTCCGCGCTTTTGAAGGTCAACACCAACACCATGCAGAGGGCCTATCAGGAAATGGAACGGGATGAGCTGATCAACAGCAAACGCGGGACCGGATACTTTTTTACGGAGGATGAAACGATGATGGAGCAAACACGCCGCAGCCTCGCGCTGGAATCCCTGCGCCGCTTTGTGGACGAAATGCGCGCGCTGGGGTGCGGGGACAAGGACATCTTGGACGAACTGACGGAATATATGAAAGGGGATGGATCGCGTGACGCCGATACTTGAAACCCGAGGCCTTGAAAAGCGTTTCGGGGACCGTTTCGCCCTGAACGGCGCGAATATGTCGGTCCCGGCGGGGCAGATCGTAGGGCTTCTCGGCCCTAATGCCTCCGGGAAAACAACACTGCTGAAAACGGTGGCGGGGCTGTTGCAGCCGACGGCAGGGGAGGTGCGCTACCCGGCAAACGCGGAACCGGGGCCGCAAGCGCGGGCAACCATCGGCTTCTGCCCGGACAGCATGGCCTTCCCGCGCTGGATGCGCGTGCGGGACGCGTTCACCTTTTTTGAGGAGATGTACCCGGACTACTCGAAGCAGCGCGCCGGCGAGCTGATGCGCATCCTCGATTTGCAGGACGTCCTGCATACGCGTATCCGCGCATTGTCCAAGGGGATGCGGGAGCGGTTAGTCCTGGGGCTGACATTTTCAAGGGAGACGAAGCTCTATCTGCTGGACGAGCCGCTGGACGGCATTGATCCGGTCGGTAAGACCAAAGTCATTGACGCCATCCTCGCCCTCAAACCGGAGGACGCGTCCATACTGATTTCAACGCATATGGTGAAAGACATCGAGCGGATCTTTGACAGCGTCCATTTCCTCTCGAAGGGCAGAATCGTCTTCTCCGGCGGGTGCGACGAAATGCGCGAGGAACGCGGTCAGACCGTGGAACAGGCCTATTTGGAGGTGTTTTCCTGTGAATGATATAATGAATCGCAAACTTTTGGCGGGCACCGTGAAGGCTCAGTTTAAGTACGCGTTCCTGACGGGCTTGCACACACGCGGCGCCGTGTTTGCGGTGATCTTCCTGATGAATCTGGTATTCATCATACTCGGGTCGCTGGGCTGGCTTCCGTTTGCCGCCCACATCACCGCCGTGTCCCTCGGCGGGGTGGCCATAGCCGTCATGCTGGCGGCCAACATCATCAGCGACGTGGCTGTAGCCCGCCGCATGTTTGCCGCCCCCGAAGCCTACCTCTACGCGCTGACCCCGGCGCCGCGCCGTAAAACACTTTTGGCGAGCTTGATTACCATGATGACGCTGGACATCGTTACGATGGCGGTCGTGATCACCGGCGAGGTGTGGCTGTCCATGAATCTGGCGGGGAGAGGTCTATGGCGCACCATCGGGGATGCAATCCGCCGCAATATCGGCGCCAGAGAGGCACTATACATATTTTGGACGATTCTGCTGTTGTTTGTGGGATACATGCTGTACATGCTCATTATCCTGTTCAGCGTGGCGGCGAAAAAGTCGGTCTTTTTCAAACTGCCGGCCTCCGGGTTGCTGGCGTTTCTGCTGGCTTGCGGCTGCTTCTTCGCCGTCAACCTGTCGCAATTCCTCTTTGCGCCGTTTGGCACGGTTTGGCGGTACGGCATATTCTTTACCATAACGGTCAGCAACGCGGCCATGCCGGCGTACATCCTGCTGCTCCTGCTTCAGGCCACAGGGCTGTTTGTCCTCACCTCTAAGCTGATGGAAAGGAAGATGAATATATGAAAAGGGTACTACCGCTTCTCCTTTGCGCGTCTCTCTTCGTCTTATGCTTTTCCGGCTGTGCCGTTGTGAATTTCGGATTCGGCAACACGAACATGGTGACGGGGGAGGGCGATTTGGAAAGTTATGAGATCAAGGTCGGGCAGTTCAGCAAGATCAGGGTAGACGGTTACTGCGACGTCAATTATTACGCCGCCTCTTCCGACACCGTTACCTTGCAAATCCAGCCCAACCTGCGGGAATACTATGAGGTGGAGGTTGTGAGGGATGAGCTGGTCGTCCGCACAAAACGGGGAACCTCCACTCACGCAATCAAAACCCCGGTATTGACTGTTTCCGCGCCGGTCCTGACCGCTGTGCGCATCGACGGCGTGAGCGCCTTTAGGGCCCAGGACAAAATCGTCGCCGATTCACTGACCATCACGATCGACGGCGCAGGGTCGGGCGAGGCGGAGATTGAAGTGGACCGCCTTACCGCCGAAGTGGATGGCGTAGGCTCGCTTTCCCTCTCGGGCACGGCGGCGAACGCCGACCTGAGGCTGGACGGCGCGGGCAGGCTGAACGCCCTCTCCCTTCAGACAAAGGACGCGAAGGTTAAATTGAACGGCGTCGGCAGTATCAGCGTAAGCTGCTCGGATAACCTGACCATCAGCGCCGACGGCGTAGGGTCTGTCGAGTACAAGGGGTCGCCCAGTATCGACCTCAACAAATCCGGGCTGGCCACGATACGGAAAGTGAGTTAGGGGCGGACTATCTCCACCAAAGACAGTATCATCAAAACATACTTGATGTGTTTGAACGTAAAAACAAAGGAAAACAGGTTATATTTAGGATAAAATAGCCTGTTTTTCTTTTGCGGATATGGGGAGTGCGGTTGACATATGTGGCTTACAATAACTCAAAAGTGCTTGACAAGTCAATAACTTTTGAGTATACTAAGGTAAGCGGAGGTGGAAACTGACTTTGTACAATATTTACTTTTTCGAGGACAGCAGAGGCAACAAGCCCATCAAAGAGTTTATCCGCGAATTGGGAACCCACAGCGACAAAGAGAGCCGCGTCCGGCTTCACAAGATACAGGACTATATCAAAGCCTTACGGGAATACGGCAAAAGCGCGGGTGAACCGTATGTCAAACACTTAGACGGAGAAATATGGGAGATACGCCCGAATAGGGATAGAATATTATTGGCGGCATGGCTGGAAAACGGTTTCGTCCTCCTTCACCACTTCGTAAAGAAGACACAGAAAACCCCACATAGGGAGATGGACCAAGCCAAACGCAATTTAGCACGGTTTAAGGAGGTAAACAAGCTATGAAACCATTAGTTGATGAATGGGGCGCGCTGGAACAGGAAATATTCACTCCAGAGGAGATCGCCGCCAGCGATTTGAGAGTTGCTATTATCGGGGAACTTATCAAGGCGCGGAACGAACATGGCGTATCTCAAAAGAAACTCGAAGCCATGAGCGGCGTTAAGCAACCCATCATTGCCCGGATGGAGAAAGGTAGCACCAGCCCCCAACTTGATACTATTTTGAAGGTATTAGCTCCGCTGGGTAAGACGCTGTATGTCGGAGATTTACCCGGTGTGAGCAGTCAGAGCTAACAATGGTTTTCGTGTTTATACAGATAGCACTCGGCAAGCACAGCATCCGTGGGGAACGGGTCATGCTGTGCTTGTTTGGTGTTTATAATTTATTCACAATATATCCCTTTACTTTGCGCCCCGATAGAGGTAAACTATAATAGTATGCAAAATAACCGGGAGGCTGGCAAAAGCCGCTGAGGAGGAGTATAAACATGCTGCAATTGAAGAACATAGACAAGACCTATATCATGGGCGATATGCGCGTCGAGGCGCTCAAAGGTGTGAGCATTGATTTCCGCAAGAGCGAGTTTGTGGCCGTCCTGGGGCCGTCGGGCTGCGGCAAGACGACGCTCCTCAATATCGTAGGAGGCCTGGACCGCTACACAAGCGGTGATTTGGTCATCAACAGCATATCGACAAAGAAATATAAGGATGTAGACTGGGACATATACCGCAACAACTCCATCGGCTTTGTCTTCCAAAGCTACAACCTCATCCCCCACCAGACTGCGCTGGCCAACGTGGAGCTGGCCATGACGCTGGCGGGTATCTCCAAGAGCGAGCGCCGCAGACGCGCGATAGAGACGCTGGAAAGGGTCGGCCTGCACGACCAGCTCCATAAAAGACCCAACCAAATGTCGGGCGGGCAGATGCAGCGTGTTTCGATTGCCCGCGCGCTGGTCAACAACCCGGACATTCTGCTGGCCGACGAGCCGACCGGTGCGCTGGATTCCGAAACCAGCGTGCAGATTATGGAGATTCTTAAGGAGATCGCCGAAGACCGCCTTGTCATCATGGTCACCCATAACCCCGATTTAGCCGCCAAATATTCCAACCGGGTCATCCGGCTGCTCGACGGCAAAGTCACCGACGACACCAACCCCTACCGCATAGAGGAAGAAGAAGCCAAAACCCAGGGCAAGAGGAAGAAAATATCCATGTCCTACCTCACGGCGGTGTCCCTCAGCCTAAACAACCTGCTGACCAAAAAGACACGAACCATCTTGACGGCGTTTGCCGGGAGCATTGGCATCATCGGCATCGCGCTGATCATGTCACTGTCCAGCGGTATGCAGGGCTATATCAACACGCTGGAGCAGGACACCCTCTCCACATACCCGATCAGCCTTTACAGTCAGTCAATGGATATGACGTCTATGATGGTATCCATGATGGATCATGACCATGCACGGCCGGATGACCGTGACCCGGACACGATCTATGCCAACAACATCATGACCGATATGATCGAGCAGATGTCAACCATGTTAACCAGTAACGATCTGGAACGCTTTATGGATTACATTGAAAACGGCAGCGGGCAGCGGCTCTACGACCTGACCAATTCCGTCAAGTATGGCTATAACATTGAATTGCAGGTTTACAAAGCCGATACCTCCGGCGGCGTTCTCCGGGTCAATCCAAGCTATGTCATGGCCGACCTAATGAGCCAGTTTAACGTCGGCGGGCCGAGCGAAGGCGCGTTTGGCAATATGAGCGGCATGAACGTCCAGGTATGGGAAGAACTATTAGACAACGAAACCCTGTTAAAGTCCCAATACGACGTCGTTTCAGGAAGATGGCCTTCCAGCTTTGACGAGGTTGTCATCATCGTGAACAGGTACAATGAAATCAGTGATTACAGCTTATATGACATGGGCTTGATTGATGCGGATGAGCTTTATGAGCTGGTGGAAAAGATGTGGGTCGATACGGTTGAAGATACGTATGCGGCGAGCTTTACCCAGAAGGAACTGCTGGATCTCACCTTCAAGCTCATCCTAAACACAGATTACTATGTCAAGCAAGACAACCATTGGACGGATATGCGGGATGACGAAGCCTTTATGAAGGAACTGATCGCCGGTGCGCTTGACGTCAAAGTAGTCGGCATCATCCGCCCCTCGGAGAGCGCTATGGCGTCCTCGATCAGCGGGACGGTGGGGTATACACATGCCCTGACCGAGTATGTCATCAACAATATCGTGGAGAGCGAGATCGCCCGGGAACAGATGGCAGACCCGGAAACCGACGTTTTTACGGGGATTGCGTTTGATGTGGACGAGTACATCGAGCAGTTTACGATGGACGACGTATACATGATGATCGCCGGCATGCCCGAAGAGGAACAGGCTCAGATGATGATGATGCTTGAGATGATGCCGGAAGAGCAAATTTTGGCATTGTTTACCGCACAAATTTTAGCGGAGGCCAACAAATCGACTTATGAGGGCAACCGTTCCTTATTGGGCATCGTGGAAACCACAAATCCTTCTTCTATCAACCTCTACCCCAAAGATTTCGCCTCCAAGGAGGAGATCACCACCCTAATCGCGGAGTATAACAAGGAGCAGGAAGACGCGGGCAAAGACGAGTATGTGATTCACTACACCGACATCGTGGGGCTGATGACATCGGGCATCTCCTCCATCATCAATGTTGTTTCCTATGTTTTGATCGCCTTTGTGTCCATCTCGCTGGTCGTTTCCTCTATCATGATCGCCATCATCACCTATATTTCCGTCCTGGAGCGCACCAAGGAGATCGGCATCCTGCGCAGCATCGGCGCGGCCAAGCGCGATATATCGAGGGTGTTCAACGCGGAGACGCTGATCGAGGGCTTTGTGGCAGGTGTTCTGGGCATCGGGATCACTCTGTTACTCAATATCCCGGCCAACATCATCATAAATCATCTTACCGACATATCGGGGCTTTCCAAATTGCCGCTGTTGGGAGCGGTTGGGCTGATCGTACTCAGTATACTCCTCACCGTCCTGGCCGGGTTTATTCCGTCCAAGATGGCGGCGAAAAAAGACCCTGTGGTGGCTCTTCGTTCGGAGTAAGGAGCAAAAATACCCTCTTGCCATACCCCTAGATTTTTGCTATACTGACCAATATAGACATGAATGTGCAGGGGGGTCGTTGGTGAAAAAGCTGATTGCGTTGTCGCTTGCAGTCGTAATCCTTTTTGGGTTCAATCCGGTCCGGGGCGCGGAGGACTCCGCCTCTGCCACCGGCGATTTGCCGTTCGTTCCGGCGGGGGACACATACGCCACCCTCGGGCCTGTGCCCGCCGCCCACATGCCGGAGAGAGCGATAGAGCTTCCGCTGTTTTCGTTCGCGGAAGGTGCGGGGATAGAGATTTCAAACAATTATCTGGATTATTCCGGCGACGTCTTGAAGCTGGAAGAGGACGGCGAGATCACCTACACCGTAACGGTGCCGCGCGACGGGCGGTACGCTCTCCATCTTACATACGCCGCCCTGCCGGGCAGCCGTTCGGATATTGAGATAGCCGTCTATATAGACGGCGAGCTGCCGTTCCGCGAGGCCGGGGTAATCATGCTTCGCCGTCACTGGCGCTATGCCGATACCGAGCGGCGGTTTGACAACAAAGGCAACGAGCTGCGTCCCCAAAGCACGGAAGAGATGCTTTGGAAAGGGGTGTATGCCGAAGACAAAGAGGGCCTTTACACAGACCCCTTTGCTTTCTTCCTGTCCGAAGGGACGCATACAATCACCCTGCGTTCCATACGCGAGCCGTTCGCGCTGTCGCAGCTCAGCCTGACGCCGCCGCCCGTGAACCCGTCTTATGCCGAGGTTTCGGCGGGATACGGCGCTTATGATATTGCCGGGGCGCAGCCGGTCACCGTGCTGGCGACCGACGCGCATTTGCGCTCCGACCCCGCGCTGCTGCCCATTTCCGACCGCTCCAACCCCTATTTGGAGCCGCTCAGCCTTAGCACCATTTCCTATAACGTCATGGGCGGCGACATGTGGAACCGCTCAGGGCAGACCATATCGTGGCTGCTCGACATCCCCGAGGACGGGCTGTATACCCTTAACTTCGTCTATAAGCAGGACGCGGTCGTCGGCCTGCCGGTGACCCGCGCCCTGAGAATCAACGGGCAGTTCCCGTTTGCCGAGATGCAGGCCCTGACCTTCCCCTATAATTCCGACTGGAACCGGATGACGGTGCAGGCGGACGGCGGGGACGCGCTGTTTTATCTGACCAAGGGGCAGCATGAGCTGTCGCTTTCCGTCACGCTGGGCGATACGGCCGACATCTGCCGCCGCGTCACCGAGCTGACGACCGAGCTGTCCAGCTTGTATACACAGATCGTTATGATCACCGGCGTCAACCCCGACCCGCTGCGCGATTACCGCATCGACGAACGCCTGCCCAACATCCTCGGCGACTTTGACACCATCGCGCGGCGGCTCGACCGGATCGCGGAGGACATAAACGCGCTGGGCGGCGGGCGCAACGAGTCGATGACCATCAATATCATGGCGCGGCAGCTGTATGACTTCATCAAACAGCCGGACACCATCCCGGGGCGGATGGCGCGGTTCAAAGACAATATCGTCAACCTCTCCGTCTGGGTGCTGATGTCCAGCGAAATGCCGCTGGCGCTCTATTCGGTCTCGGCGGCCGCGCCGGGCACGGAGTTTGGCGCCGTCAGGCCGGGGTTCTTCGGCTCTCTGTGGTTTTCGGTAAAGCGCTTCTTCGCGTCGTTCACCGCTTTGGCCGACGTGGCGGGCAACCTTTACGACGAGAGCGAGGAGAACCTAATCAACGTATGGGGGCGTTACGGAAAAGACTACGCCGAAGTCCTCAAGCGGATGTGCGACGAAATCTTTACACCGGAGACCGGCATCAAGGTCAACTTCAGCGTCCTCAACAGGGACGAGCAGATGTTTTTCGCCATCGCGTCCGGCACGGGGCCGGACGTCTGCCTCAACGTCTACCGCTCTTACCCGCTGGACTTCGGACTGCGCGGCTCGGCGGTGGATTTGACCATGTTGCCGGGATATGATGAATTTGAGATGAATTTCCCGCCGACGTCGGAAGCTCCTTACAGTTTTAGCGGCAAGACATACGGTTTTCCGGTGGAACTCAAGTTCCCGGTGCTGTTTGTGCGGACCGACATCATGGCCGATTTTGGGCTGGAGGTGCCGCAGACCTGGGACGAGTTTTACACCGTGACCGGGGTTTTGGCTGAGAAGAATCTACAATTCCGGGCCGAAGGCGACCTGATGACGATGTTTTTACTGCAAAACGGCGGGCAGGTTTTCAGCGATGACCTGCGCTACAGCCTCCTCGATTCGCCGGTGGCCATCGCGGCGATGACGGAGCAGACCAACATGCACATCCTGCATGGCGCGCCGGTGGTCTCCAGCTTCTTCGACCGCTTCCGCACCGGTGAGATGCCCATCGGCATCCATGACCATTCGCTTTTTACCAACCTCCACTACGCCGCGCTGGAAATCAAGGACAACTGGGCCATCTATCCCGTCCCCGGCGTCTTGCAGGAGGACGGGACGATAGACCGTTCCATCATCTCCTCAACCGGTGCGGTCACCGCGCCGGAAAGTTCGGCGGGATTCATCGCCAATACCCGCCCGGAACGCTTAGATAACGCATGGGAGTTTGTGCGCTGGTTCATGTCGGCGGAGACGCAGGCAATGTATGCCATGGAGATTGAGGGAATGTTCGGGGTTTTCGGGCGGGTCAACACCGCGTCGGTCGGGGCGCACGCCTCGATCCCATGGGACAAGGCCGCCTATCAAACGATTATAGAAACCTTTAGCAACTTCAACGAGATTCCTGGCGTGCCGGGCGCGTATTTCGTCGGACGGCATATGACCAACGCTTCAAACGAGATCATCATCAGCGGCGAGATGCCGCGTACGGCGATGGTGAAATATACCGAGATCATCAACCGGGAGATTGCCTGGAAATATGAGGAATTGAGGCTGAACTAGGATGGTGGCAAAATGACGCGGATGACGCTGGCGAGGAAGATAAAATTACACCGCACCTCTTATCTGATGGTTGCGCCGTTTATGCTGCTGTTCATCGGGTTTATGGTCGTGCCGGTCATCATGGCCGTCGTCTATAGCTTCTCAACCTACAACGTCATGGAGTCGCCCCGGTTTTTCGGCTTGACCCGCCTCTTTGACAACTACCTGCGGCTCTTTCTCGACGACGAGGTCTTCCAGATTTCGTTGCGCAACACCTTCATGTTCGCCATTATTACCGGGCCGGTCAGTTATGTCGCCTGTTTGCTGATTGCCTGGTTTGTCAACGACCTCAAGCCCAAGATGCGGGCCGCCGCGACGCTCTTCTTCTACGCGCCGTCGCTGGCGTTCAACGTCTACTTCATGTGGAAATACGTCTTCGCCTCCGATTCGCGCGGGCTGCTGAATACCTGGCTGATACAGCTCGGCTTTATCAATGAGCCGGTCCTGTGGCTCAACGACACCCGCACGACGCTGCTGGTGGTCATCGTCGTGCAGCTTTGGATGTCGCTGGGCACGGCCTTCCTTGCCTTTATTGCGGGCTTGCAGGGCATCGACCGTAACCTGTATGAGGCGGGCGCGATTGACGGCGTGAAAAACCGCTGGCAAGAGCTATATCACATCACCCTGCCGTCGATGAAGGAGCAGCTCCTGTTCGGCGCGGTCATGCAAATCACCGGCTCGTTCGCTGTCGGCTCAATCAGCGCCGAGCTGATCGGCAGGCCGTCGCCGCTCTATTCGGCGCATACCTTGCAAATGCACATGGAGGATGTGGCACTCGCCCCGCGCTTCGAGATGGGCTACGCCTGTGCCATTGCTGTGGTATTGTTTACCATCACGCTGTCCCTGAACCAGCTGGTGCGGCATCTGTTGCAGAGGGGGGATAAGTCGGTATGACGGTGATTCAAAAGCCTTCCCGTGCCCTGCGCGTATTGCGCGGCAGCAAGGTTGGAACCAAAGCGACGCGCAGCCGGATGGGCAACGCCGCCGTGGTGTTCTTCCTTGTCCTGCTGGCGGCGTTTATGTCCTTCCCGATGATCTATACCGTCAATGTCGCCTTTAAGCCGATGGGCGAGCTGTTGAAATATCCGCCCGACTTTTTCGTGCAGAACCCCACGCTGCAAAACTTCACTAACCTCTCCAACGCCATCTCCAACTCCACCGTGCCCTTTTCCCGCTATTTCTTCAACAGCATCATCGTCGCCGGGCTCGGGACACTTCTGCATGTCATCTTCGCGTCGCTGGCAGCCTACCCGCTGGCCAAGCATAAATTTCCCGGGCGCAAGACCCTCTTTATGATGGTCGTCCTCGGGCTGATGTTTTCGCCCACCATCGTCGAGGTGCCGCGCTACCTGCAAATGGCCGCCATCGGCTGGCTGGACAGCTATCAGGCCATGATCGTCCCTCTTTTGATCAACACGCTGGGGCTTTATCTGATGAAACAGTTTATGGAGCAGATCAACGACGCGGTTTTGGAAGCGGCGCGGATTGACGGCGCGGGCGAGTGGGCGGCGTGGTGGTATGTGGTGATGCCCGCCGTCAAACCGGCGTATCTTACCCTTACGATCTTTGCCTTCAAGGATTTCTGGAACAACATCGGCCCTGTGATGATGTATATATCCTCCGAGAGCAAGAAGACCCTGCCGCTGGCCCTGACCAATATCATGCAGGGCGGCCTGCCGCGCCTAGGCGCGACGGCGGTCGTGGGCCTTTTGCTGATGCTCCCGCCGATCATCATTTTCCTAATCACGCAAAGCAATGTCATTGAAACGATGAAGAGTTCGGGGATGAAGGATTGAGCTGCTCCATCGGGGAGCAGGTCGTGGCAAGGGGGAATTCACTTCCCACTTCCATGACCGACCGCGACCCGCGCATGGAGCGTGACAAAAGGAGGTGACCCCTATCAGGCGGCTTGCAGTCATAATGGCCATATTGCTCACCCTACCGTTGCTGATGGGGTCGGTTCCGTACGCGTCGTACGGGTATGGCACTATCAACGACGAGGTTTTTCCGTCGCTGGCCGGCGCGGCTCCGGTACGGCTGATTACCGGCGCGGATTTGGGTGTGGGCGCGCTGCGCAACCCGCGCGACTTCCGCTTTGGCAAGGATGGGCTTATCTATCTTGCTGACACCGGAAACCACCGCATTCTGGTGTTGGACGGGGATTTGTCGGTTTTGCGCGTCATCGACGGCTTTGACCGCGACGGCGTACGGGAGACGTTCTCCTCGCCGGAAGGCGTCTTTGCCCGCGCCGACGGGACGCTCTATATCGCCGACACGCAGAACGGGCGGATTGTGGTCTTGGATAAAGACGGCAGCCTGCTTACCTTGATGGATCAAGTGCAGCTGACCGGCTCAACGCTGACCTTCCGGCCGCAAAAACTCGGCGTGGACGGCGCGGGGCGCGTCTATGTGGTGGCGGGCGGCTCGACTGAAGGGTTAATCCAGCTGACGGACGAGGGCGAATTTGTGCGTTTCTTCGGCAGCAACCGCGTCCGCCCCAATCCAATCGAGATTATCTACCGCCTCTTTTTGACGCGCACACAGCGGCAGTCGCGGGAACAGTTTGTTCCGACAGAGTACAGCAACCTCCACATCGACGACATCGACCTTGTTTACACCACGACGCGCAACGTGCGCGAGGGGCAGCTCAAGCGGCTCAATGCCTTGGGCGACGATATACTCCTGCGCGGCGACACCGGAAGCCGCGCGGTCTTCGGCGACTTGATGCTGACGCCGCGCAACATGTCCCGCACGGCGCAGTTTATGTCGGTTTGCCTTGATGCCGATGAGAATATCTACGCGCTGGACAATGCCACTGGTAAGGTCTTTGTTTACGATAAGACCGGATACATGAAGTTCATGTTCGGCGGCAAGGGCGACCAGATGGGGCTGTTTGCCGACCCGCACGCCGTCGCGGAGAAGGACGGCACGATCTATGTCCTCGACGCGGGGCGCGGCACGGTGACGCAGTTCAGGCTGACCGAGTTCGGCGAGAAGGTTTTGCTGGCCAACCGCCTCTTCCTGCAAGGAGATTTTGAGGAAAGCCTGGAGCCTTGGACGGAGGTCGCGCGGATGGACGCGGGGTATGAGCAGGCGTGGTATATGATCGGCAACGCCTATTTCGGGCGCAAGGATTACGCCGCCGCGATGGAGTATTTTGAGCTCGGCTACGCACGGGGCAGCTACTCCCGCGCGTTCGGTGAACTGCGAGACGACTGGCTGCGCGATAATTTTGCCATACTGTTTATTTTAGCGGCGGTGGGCTTGATAGGCTTGGCCGTATACGTGAACGTACGGCGCAGGCAAAAAGCGGGAAGGGGGAAAGCGGCGTGATCACAACGGCGAGATTCGCGTTTTATGTCCTCTTCCACCCCATCGACGGTTTTTGGGAGCTGAAATACCACAAGGAAAAGACCTTCGGCGCGGCCAACCTCATCCTCGCTTTGCTGTGCCTTATGAATGTGGCTTCGATGCAGTTCGCGTCGTTCCATTACGGCATCCTTGACCGCGAGAGCAACAATATCCTGCTCAACATCTCGTCTTTTGTCTTGCCGCTTTTGGCGTGGACGGTGCTCAACTGGGCGCTCTCAACCCTTTTGGACGGCAAGGCGACGATGAAGCAGATATGGGTGCAGTCGGTCTATTCGCTGGTGCCGCTGCTGCTGTCGATGCCGGTATTGCTGGTGATGTCGTATGTCATGACGCTGAGCGAGTATCCGTTCTACGCGCTGATACAAACCCTCGCCGTGCTGTGGTGTGTCTTCCTCTTCCTCTTTGGCAACATGACGATACAGGACTACACCATGTCCAAAACCATAGCGATGGCTTTCTTCACCTTTTTAGGCATTGCGGCGACGATTTTCATCGGGATCATCCTCTTTTCCACCTTCCAGCAGCTGATCAGCTTTGTGTCTACCGTCATTACAGAAATTAGGTACATGCCATGAGAAAACTGTGTGTTCTCATACTTGCCCTGGCGTTGCTCGCGGCGGCGTGTTCATCCGTGCCCTTTGATTACCCTGAGCCGTATCGGGGCGCGGCGGGCTCCCCGCTGGACTTGTCCGGCGTGTCCCTCATCGCCGAGAAGGAAGGCTATCAGCTGTGGGTAAATGCCGGCGAGGTCAGCTTTGAGGTGCGCGGCGCGGACGGCACGGTTTGGAAAAGCCGCCCGGAACATGCCGGCGACACAGCGTGGGTGCATGAGATGCTGCAAAAGAGCGTTTCGTCGCTCTTGACCGTTACAGTGCTGGACTCGGCCTACGCCCCGCACGTCATGCCCTCGGCCGACGCAACGGTGTCCTTCCGCTCCATACCGGACGGCATACGGTTCAGCTTCCGCTTTGAGCGGCAACGAATCACCGTCCCGCTCGATATTGTGTTGGCGCGAGACGGTTTCACCGCCACCATCCCGCCGGGGGATATTGTAGAGGACGGGGATTTCCTGCTCAACTCGATACAGGTGCTGCCGTATTTCAACAGCGGCTCCAGTGACGACGACGGGTTCTTGTTCTATCCTGACGGTTCCGGCGCGGTTTCGGAATACGGCAGAGATTACAACAATACGCCCGACGTGACACAGTCCGTTTATGGCTTTGACCGCGGCATTGGCGTCATTGAGGTCATCTCCCAGTCGCAAGGGTACCGTATGCCGGTCTTCGGCGCCAAAACCAATGGCGCTTCCTATCTCGCCATCATTGAGGGCGGCGCCTCGTTTATCAGCTCTATCCAGACAGGTGTGGCGCGTGACAACAACCGCTACTTCAAAAACAGCGCCATCTTTACCTACCGTGACATAGGAAGAGTCTCCCTGCGCGACAACGCTACTACCGTAAGCACAAACTATGTCATCCCCGCCCCGCTCACCGCCACCGCTCCGCTGACGGCGCGGTATCTGTTGCTGAACGGCGGCCATGTGGGGGTTACCGACATGGCGTTCGCGTACCGGGATTATTTGGAGCGGGAGGGTGTTTTGACGGAGCGGCAGACGTCACAAAATGCCTTGCATCTCTCGTTGACAGGAGCACTGGTGAAGCCGTCGTCGTTCCTGGGGATTCCAATGGAACGGGAAATCACATTGACGACGTTTGAACAGGCGGGGGAGATTTTGGACGCGCTGCGTGACGCGGGCGTTGGCAATGCCGCCGTCCGTTACACCGGGGCGCAGAAGGGCGGGTACAACTCGCAGTGGACGCGGGACTTTGCGTTCAACGGCGCGCTGGGCGGCGAAGGAGGCTGGGACAGGCTTCTCGACGCGTACGGCGATGATAACACCATTTACCTAAACGGGGAACTGATACAGGTCTATAAAGCCGGCAGG
>JAIRUW010000022.1 GCA_031254195.1 Oscillospiraceae bacterium | reverse complement strand
CTTTTCGCGTGGGTCGGTTATCGTCTCAAAGTGTTTTTGCAACATAGCTTCATCATCTCCTTATGATGATTTTACCATGTTATGTCAACCTGTTCCGGGTTTTCATGCGTCAGCCGTGGACAGGCACGAATTATCCATTGAGTTCGCCGCCTGTCTATGCTATAATTTCTAGTAACCTAAAGAAAAGCAGGAGCAAACATGCTTAGTTTACTAAGGAACTATATAAACGGTTTGGCCTTCGGGATAACGGAGACCGTGCCCGGCGTGAGCGCGGGTACGATTGCTATTATTTTGGGGTATTACAGCGAGCTGATCGAGACGATTAACCATTTCACTAGGGACATCCGAAAACGCCTGAAATTCGCCATTCCTTTCGTGCTCGGTATCGCCACCGGGATTGTAGCGTTCGGCTCCATCATACAATATCTGTTAAAGCATTATTCTCTTCCTACCATGCTGTTTTTCATCGGCCTGATCACCGGCATCATCCCGATTATTTTTACCAAAATAAAAGACCCCGGCCGGGGGGTCAAAGGGTTCAAACCGGGACAAATCGCGCAGATTGCCGTGCCTGTTCTGGTCTTGGCGGTCACATCCTACCTCAAAGCGGATGAGGCGGTCGAAGCCGCGGCGGTCATCTCCGCAATGAACATCCCTTATATGATTTTCATCTTCTTTGCCGGGATCGCCGCCGCCGCGGCTTTGATCATCCCCGGTATCAGCGGCTCGTTCGTCCTCCTGCTGATTGGCGTCTATCCTTTGGTCACCTATTCCCTTGATTCGATCAGGCGCTGGCTGGGGGACATGGGAAATATGGAGCTTCTTTTAGACATCTGCAAAGTGATGATCCCTCTTGGCGTTGGGATTATCATAGGCGGGCTGTCCATGGCAAGGCTGATTGAAAAACTGCTGAAAAATTATTACAAAACCATATACTCCATCATTTTCGGGCTTCTTATAGGGTCTGTCTACGCCCTTTTCAACGACCCGATCGTTTATCAAAGCGGCGTTTCGATGTGGATGACCGTCATAGGCATCGTGACATTTTTGCTAGGCGGCGTACTATCGTTTACGTTAGGGAAAAAACGGCTGTAGAAGGAGGAAGGTTGCAATGTCCACTATTTTGATCGCTGTTATTTGCTGGTTTATGGCCCTTACTTTTGGAGGAATGGCCCTGTGGGCGTACAAACGCCGTACCCCGATGCACTTTTGGTCGGGCAGTACCGTGAGGCCGGAAGAGATCACCGACATTCCCGCCTACAACCGGGCGAACGGCAGGATGTGGCTGATTTACGCCGCCGGTATGGCCGCGTCAGGTGTGTTGTCGTTTATACATATTGCGACGGGCTTTATTCTCATGACGGTTTTGATTCTCCCCGGCATTATCGTTTTGATCGTTGCATATAAGCGCATTTACAATAAGTACAGCACAAAGAATCCCCTTGGTCAGGAGAAAAGCAGCGCCGCGCCGGCGGCTCATAGAACCCTCGCGATTATTGGTGCGGTTTTGGGCGTGGCACTTTGCGTTTGGGTCGTTGCTATGCTGATTCGCGGCGCAAGCGAACCCACGGTCAATATCCTCAGTGACGGCATTCAGATTAGGAGCATGTACGGGGTGACCATCCCCTTCTCCGACATAGCCGGGCTGTCCCTTATAGAGGATAGTATGAGCCAGATTGGCGTCAGCACAAGGGTCAATGGGTACGGCGGCATAGGAGAAACATTAAAGGGGCATTTTACGTCAAGAGCCACCGGCGCGACCCTGCTCTTTGTCCAAGCGGAAACCGCCCCCACCATACGGATAGAGCGGCACAGCGAGAAGGATGTGTATATCAGCTTCAAAGACGGCAAAAAGACAGAGGCGCTGTATCGTCAAATTATAGAGGCCGCTCCGTAAGCGGTCAGCGCAAGCGCCAGTCTTCCCCGATTACCCCGCCGGGTGATATGCTCTGCCAAAAATCCCGCAGTTCCCGCGCCTGCTGCGCACCCGCGAAATCGTTATAGATCCCGCCCTCCGTCCGGCAGGGGATGATTTCCATTTCCACTTTCCCGTCCAGCAGATGCAGTAAAACGACCGCCGTATTATTGTAATTGTTGCGCATCATGAAATTGCTCAAACTGTACGCAATCGGCTTCCCTTTATAGATTTCAAAGCTCTGAATGCAGTGCGGGTGCGCGCCGATGACGGCGTCGGCGCCCGCGTTGATGAGTTTGTGCGCCGTGTTGGTTTGCGCCGTTACCGGCTCGTTTTGGTGCTCCTTACCCCAGTGCATGTAAACGATGACATAGTCATACAGCTCGCGGGCCGATTTTACAGCCTCCACGATCAACATAGGGTCATACGCCATCAGCAGGCCGGGGCTGTTTTTCCGGGCGTACCACTCCATATTGGGCGCGACCTGAGACGCGGCCAGAAACGCCACGCTGACGCCGCTAACCTCGACGACATGGGGCGTCATTGCCTCTTCTAGGTTATGTCCGCCGCCCACATAGCCGATTCCATAGGCGTCCAGCCGCTCCATCGTATCAAAAAACGCGTCGAAACCATAGTCGATGGTGTGGTTGTTGGCCAGCGATACAACATCGACGGCCAGCGTATCGCGCAGAAAATCCAATATAAAGGGTTCGGCGCGGAAAGCAAAGTCTTTCTCGGGCCATGGTTCTCCGAGGTCTGAAACCGCCGACTCCAGATTGACCATCGTAATATCGGCGGAACGGAACAGCCCGGCCAGCCCGGGCGATATGACAGCGCCGGCGCCGCCGCTTTTGAGCCGCGCCCCCATCGCCCCGGCCAGCATCACGTCGCCGCCTAAAGCGACAGTAATGGGGTACCGGGGGTAGACAGAAACGGCATTGCGGTCAATGGCGCCGGTCGAAACCGGCGCCGTGATGGGTTTGTTGTCTCTCTCTTCGGGGCAGTAGACCGTTACCGTATCCAGAAGCGGCGCGAGCCGGTCCGGGTAGGTGCGGAGCGACATGCCGTCGATGAACCACCGATCCATGAAGAAGTACCGCTCGGAGTGCTTTACATACGGCGAGGAGTCCGGCTTGGTGATGCCCACCCCCATCAGCAGCGGAAAGCCGTCGCTAAGCAAGGAGAGGAATTTCGGGTCGTCCCAAGCGGGGCGTTCGCCGTAAGGAAAGAGGTAGATATTTGTATCGCCGACGAGGGAACCGACCTCGTCGAGCCATTTTTGCGTGTCGCTTTTTACACGCGCCAAATCAACCTTTTGATCCTCCCGCATGTGGAAATGGCTATAACTGTGCGAGCCGAAATACCAGCCCGCGTCATGCAGCGCCTGCACAACAGGCTTCACAGCCTCGATTTCGCTCTCGCGGTTGGGGCTGTCCCGCTGGGTGCGGTACCCCAAGATGCCGTCATAGCCGGTGATGGACAGAAGCCCCTTGTCCCCAAACGGCGAAAAATCAGGAAACTCCTCACAAAATGCCTCTAAGATGGGGATAACATCGTTGTCATAGGTGATAAGCTCCGTCCCGTCGTCCAGCACGGTCAGCATGGCCAGCTTACCATCCGCGTCAAGGACGACCTTGTCACAGATGCCAAGGCCAAGGGTTTTGGAATAGTAATTGATGTCGTCAAAGCTGAGGATGAGCGGCTTTTTACCGACGGGCACCATGATGGGCTTGCGTGAAACCGTCCCGTCCTCGCTTATATCGACATAGTCGTTGAGGTTCATCAAGACAAAATCGTTTCGATAAAACTCCTCCAGCGAGCGGCGGAACTCAGTGGGGGTCACGCAGTCGCGGTCGAGGTTCCTGCCGTAGCTGTTGGAATAGGCGACGTCGGGGTAGGCGATCAGGAAATGGAAGAACGCATGGTAGAGCGGCCCTGTGTATTCCTCCAGCTCGACCGGCGGGGGGGACGGCTTTTCAGGGGATGGCTCTGCCGGCGGCTCCGACGGGAACGGAGAAGGGGAGGGGGATTGCGGCGGGGACGGGCTTTCTGTCTGTCCCGGCGTAGGCGCGTCTCCGTTATCGACAGGCGTCTGCGATGAGCAGGACGCCAGAAACAGGAATATTAAGAGCAGCGCTATAATTCTCCTCAACGGCGCTCACCTCCTTTTTCGCTAGTATACACTATTTTTCAGCAAATATCAAGCATATCCACGCCCGCATAGCCGACGGCAGCGCGAAGCCGCGCGGGCTTGCCGCCCATTGGTAATGTTCCGGCAGTCTATCATATGTAACGCTTGCCTCATAGGCGGTCATGTGCCAGACGATGTGTGTAAACACATGCTTTGCCGTCCCCAGCGGTCCGCTTTCCCGGGTTACAGCAAACCCATCGGCTAGGAGCCGCTCCTCCGTGGGAAACTCCCACATATTATGCAACAGCCGCTCCGTACGGCGGCGCAGCAGGACGCGCGCCTTCTCGTCACGCGCGACGCAGACGATTCTGTGCTTCTCCCGCTTTACAGGCTTTTGCTTCTTCGCCGGGAACTGGGTTACCTTCCCCTCCAAAAAAGCGCGGCAAACCTCCGAAACCGGGCATTGCCCGCATTTCGGCGCGGAAGGGGTGCATATCAGCGCGCCCAGCTCCATCAGCGACTCGGTGACCAGGCGGGGCGGGGCATCCTCCATCAACGACCGTACCCACCCGGCAACGTCGCCGCCGTCCGACGCGAAAAGCCGCGCGTACACGCGGCGCACATTGCCGTCAACGGCGGGGCAAGGCAGATTAAAGGCAATCGAGGCCACCGCGCCGGCCGTATACTCGCCGACGCCCGGCAGGGCGCGCAAGGTTTTTTCACTGTCAGGCACCGCGCCGTTATGGCGGGCGCACATCTCCCGTGCCGCCTTGTGCAGATTGCGTGCCCGGGAGTAGTAGCCAAGCCCCGCCCAAAGCGACAGGACCTCCGCTTCGTCCGCCTCCGCGAGGGATGCTACCGTGGGGAAGGAATCAATAAACCTCTCAAAATACGGAATCAGCGCCGCCATACGCGTCTGCTGCGCCATCGTTTCGCTGACGAGGATGTAATATGGATTACTGCTGTTGCGAAAGGGCAGTTCCCTCCGGTTGCAAAGAAACCAATCGACGAGTTTTCCGGTCAACGCTCCCGTTCTCCATTCTCCGCTATAGTAATATTTGTTCCAGCGCAAACCGTTGGTCATATGGCTGCGTAGGTACGGCGTCTTTTGCCGGATATCCGATTGGCAGGAATGCCATGGGTACGACATTTTCCGGCAACGCAAAAAGCTCAGAGGTTTTCGCGGGATCGAAATACATCACCCAACAGGACCCAAGTCCCGCCTCATGTGCCGCCAACATCAAGTAAGTGGTGACAATGGAGGCGTCAATGGCCCCGCTGTCCGCGCCGTCAAAATTCCGCTTCCAACTGATCGATTTATCATAACACACTAACAGGACAGTGCTTGCGCCAAAACGGCAGGGGGTGCACTCGTCAACCTTGGACAAATCGGCAGGGCCGGTGATCACCTTGATACGGTGAGGCTGGTTATTATTCGCGGTGGGGGCTATGCGCCCGGCTTCTAATATATCAGCTAGCTTTTCCGGTTCAATAATCCGGTTTGTATAGCCTCGCACGGAATGGCGGTCTTTCGTGAAATCAAGAAATGACATAGAATCGATCGGTTCTCCTTTCTCGGTTTTCTTTACCGTATCATAGCAAACATGACAGCGGTATACAATGTACAGCTATTGAAAATGTTTATTATGTATGGAACAAGCCTATAAATTGCTTCTGGTTTTTATTTCAATATCTAGCAACTTCTTTATGTTACATATATCAGTTTTATCAGGATTTACATACCACAAGGTATTCGCTCCGCTATTGACGAAATGGCAAAGGTTTTCAAACTCTTTCCCGAGGACGGTTGTATCTACTCCGGGAGCGCAATTATGGCTATTACATTCACCTGTAATAACATGAATGCAGCGTCTCATGTTGTCCCAAAAGAAGTTCTGCAATCCTTCGCCAATAATTAAATCCTCATATCTCCTATAATGTAATAGATAGGGGGTAACAACCCAAGAACGTGTCCAGTCTGTTTTATCGGATTGCTTTTTATTCAAAAAATGATGTTTCGATTTTGGCAGCCTTATGTAATAAATCGGTTTGCCTTTATAAACGGCTTTCCATCCGTTTTGGATGGCCCAAACGGGTTTCATTTTATTTTCACGCAGGTAATCAATAAAATCCAGTGCATTATTTTTGTTGTCGCCGTCAAGATATTCGGGGATAATATCTTCAATCATCGGCTTGGCTTTATTTTGCTCTCTTAATTGGAAATCTTCTTTTTGCTCATTCATGATTTTCCTCCTATAAATTCTATCCCTATCCCTCGGCTATATGTCTTATAACCTATGCGGCGGTATGATCCGACAGCATCAGGAAAACCATGCAGCACACCTGTAGTTTTGCCGTTCAATATACCGTCACGCTCAGCCATTTGAATCAAATAACCCGCAATACCTAACTTACGGTAACCGGGAAGAGTTCCCACCCAAGATATATTGACAAAGCTGTCTTTGTGCTGTGCCATGACTGCACCCACAGGTATCCCATCGTATTCCGCAAGATAAAAAAACTGCCCATTATTTTCAAACATATTCAAAAAATGTCCGAAAGTGAATAGTCTATAGTGAAATACAGAGTTTAGAATTGCTCCGGCTGCTTTAAGCTGTGAAATTTCACGTACACGAAATACGTTAAGACGATTATCCGGTTTAGGAAGCTGTATATCAAGCAGTTCATGAGCCATACCAAATGAGATGAAATCTTTTTTGAACATTCCCGATGCAACAAAAGGTTCGGAAGGGTCTGTGTCGGGATTGTCAACTAGAAACAACAGATTGTTTGGAATATCTCCGTTTTTTATGCGCCCGGCTACATCATCGACTTGAACGTCGCCGATATAATAATTATAATTGATATTGCCGGTCAACCAACGCAGATTGCTCTCATTATGACTTTCCACACCATGTAAAGTGCTTAACATATCCCAATAAAGGAAATGTCCTTGTAAAATCATATCGGAATATTGCTTATCTGTCATGCGGCTCTCCTTGCTGTTTTACATAATGATAACACATCAAACATGACAACAGCATGTCATATTTGAAAATAGACATACTGCCGTCCAACCGCCCTGCGTCACATGCCGCAGAATAGCTGGTCGTCTCACATTGTGTTTCCTACAGCCCGATAACCCTCACCCCGCCGTCCCCCGCGACGGCTTTCATATGGGTGACGGGGTTTTCATAACCGCTGATCAAAAGGGAGGCAATGGCGTCCTCAATCTCCTTTTGAATGGCGCGGCGCAGGTTGCGGGCGCCGTATTTCTGCGAAAAAGATTTAGCCGCCAAAGCCGCCAAGGCGTCCGCATCCCATGTGAAATGCAGGCTGCGCTCAATGAGGGCTTCGGCCAGCTCGCGCAGCATCAGCGCGGCGATGGCGCGGAAATGCTCTTGCGTCAGAGGGTTGAACGCTACAACCTCGTCAACGCGGTTGATGAATTCGGGGCGCAGAAAGTCGTTCAGCGCTTTCATGGCTTTGTCCCGGCTCTGCTGGGCGACGCCGCCCGCATAGCCGATGGGCGCGTTGTTTTTATCGCTGCCCGCGTTGGAGGTCATGATGATGACGGCGTTTTCAAAGTTGACCTTTCGCCCGTGGGCGTCGGTGATATGCCCGTCGTCGAGGATTTGCAGCAGGATGTTGAGCACGTCGGGGTGCGCCTTCTCGATTTCGTCGAAGAGGACGACGCAATAGGGCTTTCTCCGCACCTTTTCGGTCAGCTGCCCCGCCTCGTCGTACCCCACATACCCCGGCGGCGCTCCGATGATGCGCGAAACGGCGTGCTTCTCCATAAATTCCGACATATCCAGCCGGATCAACGCCTCCGGTGCGTCGAATAGATCGGAGGCAAGGCATTTGACCAGTTCGGTTTTGCCCACGCCGGTCGGCCCGGTGAAGATGAACGAGATGGGTTTGCGCTTGGCCGATACCCCGGTGCGCCCGCGCCGTATAGCCGCCGACACAGCCTCCACAGCCTCGTCCTGGCCTATGATGCGCTCTTTCAGGCGTCCTTCCAGCCCCGCAAGCCGGGACAACTCCTGCTCCTGTATGCGCGACGCGGGTATCTTTGTCCACTGCTCGATGACGGCGGCGAGGTTTTCGACAGAAAGCTCCGGCGTGTTGGCGTCCGCGTAAGCGTCCAGCCGCTCGCCCAGCCGCATCTCCCGGCTCTTCAAGGCGGCGAGCTGTTCGTAGGCCTCCGGGGACGCTTCGCCCATCAGGGTTTCGCGCTTTGCTTTAATCGTTTCCAGCTCCTTGCGCAACGCCTCCCCCTCGTGGATGGCGGGGGTCTTTAAGTTAAGGTCGCTGCACGCCTCGTCAATGAGGTCGATGGCCTTGTCGGGCAGAAAACGGTCGGTGATATACCGCTCCGACAGCAAAACAGCCTGCCGCGCCGTTTCCGGCGGTATGCGGACGCCGTGGAAATCCTCATAATAGGACGCGATGCCCTTGATGATCTGAATCGACTCGTCCACCGACGGCTCGGCGACGGTGACAGGCTGGAAGCGGCGCTCCAAGGCGGCGTCCTTTTCGATATGCTTGCGGTATTCGTTGAAGGTCGTCGCGCCGATGACCTGCACCTCGCCCCTTGACAGAGCGGGTTTTAGGATGTTGGCGGCGTTCATCGAGCCTTCGGCGTCGCCCGCCCCGACAAGGCTGTGGACCTCGTCGATGACCAGAATGATGTTGCCCAGCCGCCGTATCTCCTCAATAAGCCCCTTCATCCGGCTTTCAAACTGGCCGCGGAACTGTGTCCCAGCCACCAGCGACGTGAGGTCGAGCAGATAGACTTCCTTTTCCAGCAGCTTATAAGGCACCTCACCGTCGGAGATAGCCTGCGCCAGCCCCTCGGCAATGGCCGTCTTGCCGACGCCCGGTTCGCCGATCAGGCAGGGGTTGTTTTTCTGCCGCCGGTTTAGGATCTGGATCACGCGCCGGATCTCTTCCTCGCGCCCCACAATACGGTCGAGCTTGCCGTCCTTGGCGCGCCGGGTCAGGCAGAGGCAATAATTCTCCAAAAATTTCCTCTTCCCTGTGCCATTCTCCCGCCCCTCGCGGGGCGCGTTCTCCCGCTGCTGACGTTGGCCTTCGCCCTGCGGCAGGGACGGCGGGGGGATGGCGGGGACGTCTGATGACATGCCGCTGAAAAAGCGGTTGAGGAACGGGAAGGTAGCCGTCTTCCCCTCGTCGTCCAGCGAGTCATCGCTTTCTACATCCAAAAGCCCTTTCAGATCCTCGGGGGAATTGATGACCTCCATCATCTCGCCCGTCATGGCATCAATATCTTCCTCAGTGATGCCCAGCCGCTTCATAATATCGTTCATGGGGCGGATACCGACATCGCGCGCGCATTTAAGGCACAGCCCTTCATTGGAGGACTTGCCGTTTTCGATCTTCGTGACAAAGACCATCGCTATATTTTTTCCGCACCGGGTACAAACCATTGTCTGCATATGATTACTCCTGTAAATTATTTTCCCTTATTCCGTATAAACCGCCATAAATATATGGCAAACGCCGAAACATTGAGCGCAAGGGCGGTGGATATGGCGATGATTTTCGCCGTTTCATGCAGGCCGGGATATACTAAGATGACAAAGCAGACGACGAAAAAGTATGCTGTGGAGATTTTTCCTAATATATTAGACGGGGGCACATCGTTGATCTTCTTGTATTGGACCAGCGCCCCCAGTCCCATGCAAACCTCTTTGATAAAAAACACCGCGCCCGCCCAGAACAGGGGCGGCTCGTTAATGATAATGCAGACCAGCACACAAAACGACATCAACTTGTCGGCCAAGGGGTCCAGAACCCGTCCCAGCCGCGTGATCAGGTTAAATTTCCGCGCGATATACCCGTCCAAAGCATCGGTCAGCGTCGCCAGGAGATAGATCAGCGCGGCCCAGAGATTGGCGTGGGGCAGGTCTGAAAAGTACACCAAAGGTACCAGCGGCACGACGCACAGCCGTATCAGGGAAAGGATGTTGGGAACATTCATCTGTCTGTCACTCCACCTTCCGTATGGGTCACACAGCCGGCGGCAAACAGGCACAGCGCCGCCGAACCGGCATAATGGTAACGGGGGTTTGCTTCCAACAGTATAAAAAGGATGGCCATGCCTATCAGCAGTGTCACCGGGAGGACGAATGAGTCCTTTCCCGCCTTAAGCTGCCGGAAAAGCGAAAAAGCGCAGCAGGCCAGCAAGATTCCGTAAGCCAAATTGCACAGGGCGGCGAGCAGGTCTGCCCGCGCCCGTATATCCAGCGGGGAATCCTCCCTCATGCCCGCGGACAGCCAGTAGACCGTAAAGCTGTCCTGAGACCAAAGCCGCGCGAATTTTTCCGCTAAAAGGTGATGCAGAGAGCCTTCCCGGAGTCGCTCCTTCACGCGCGACAGCGCCTCCTGCCGGAACAATGACTGTATCTCGGGCGCCGTCAGCCCTTCGTCAAATCGCGCCGCCATCACATTCTGGTCGGGCTGGCTCCAGCCGCCATCGCTAGCCCGGTTCATCCCCACATAGAGGTTCCAGCCGTAGCCGTTGCGCGCCACGGGGCGGTCAAGGGCCTTTTCCCACAGAGCGGCTCCCGCGGCCGTTATGATTGTATATACGGCGGCCATGGCGAGGAATGTGGCCCCGAGGCGAAGGAAGCGTCCGGCCCCGCGAGGCCCGAACACAAGGGAGCAAAGCGCGAACGCCAGCAGGTAAACCGGCCCGACGGGGCGGATCAGGGAGGAAAGCCCCACAACCAGCCCCAGCAATGCCCAGAGTTTGAGCGAATCCGGCCAGCGGCCTGATAGGTTCTCAGCGGCCGACAGGTATATCCGTACAGCCAAAAGCGTCAGCGCGATATGCAGCGGCTCATTTGCCACAAGACTCAGCAGCATGAAATGCGACGGCAGCAATGCCCAAAGCAATCCGGCGGCCAGTCCGCCTGCGGTGCCCCACAGCCTTTTGCCTATGGAAAAAAGCAGGGCGGCGATGCAGAGGGAGAGGAAGAGGTTAAACATCTGCGCGACCGCCACGGAAGCGCCAAAGACGCAAAAGAGAAGGGAGAGGACGAACGAATACCCCAGTAAATGAGGGAACATAGCGTGCTGCATCGCGTCGGGGAGGGGCTGTCCTTCGGCAAACGCGACGGCAGTTTTGAACATCCTTGAAAAATCCATCAAATGCGAAACGCGCGTTGACAACAGCCAAACGGCCCCGGCCAGCAGTGTCGCGCCTATCACAATGGCAAACGCAACCCGCTCGTTTTTGAGCCGGGAGAGCCGCGGCGCGAAAAACGCTAAACACAGCCCGATGGCAAAGCCTGCCGGCAATGCCCAGCCGCGCCCCCGGGTGGAAAAGGGAGCGAGCGCCAGCGACGCTGTGACAAAAGCACCGCTCAATGCCGCCAGCCCATAATACGAAAACCGCGCAAAGCCGGATCGCGTCATAGAATAGACTCGGGCTTAAAGGACAGCAGGCCCGCCAGCATGTTGTGGTTGACGAAGAGCTTTAGGATAGTGGTGTCCTCCACCAGCTCCGGCCCGGCGATGATGCCCAGATACCGTACAGCCCAGCCCACAGCGCACAGAATGAGTATACCGTAAAACGCGCCGGCCGCCGCGCCGCCGACCTTATCGATCAGATTCAGCACCGGCAGTTTGAACACCGCCGCCAGGAAATGGATGAGCAGTGTGAACCCCACCATGAACAGGATGAAGGCAAACAGGCATAACAACGCGTAAGCCGCCATATACAGCACGGTCTGCCCTATCGTTTCATGCACCGTCTGCTCTGCCCCGATAAGGGCCGCCAGCACACGGTCTACCATCGCGTCGATCTCAAGCCCCGATATACCTAAAGACTCAAAGGTTCTCTGCGCCACCTCCGCAATTTCTTTGCGGTCGGTCATCTCGTTGACGCGCCCTTTACCGCGCGAAGCCTCGTCGATGGCGTCATCGGCCAGCCAGCTCATAATGGGATACAGCTTTTCCGATACCGGCTGGGCATACGCGTCCGCCACTCTGCCGGCCAGAAACGCCGAGATAAAGATGACAAGCACGCCCGCGACAGTCAGGATCAGCCCCTTGCGCAACCCTTGCCACACACAGAAGGCCAGCGCGGCTATCAAAAGCAGATCAAGTAAAAACCCGGTCATTGGCTCACCTCACCGTCATTATACCATCTGGCATGGTTAGAATACAAGAGCAGTATATCCCCATTGGGAGAAACAAGCAAGCCGCGCGCACCGGTCGAACCCAGCTCCTCGGCTTTCAGCTCCGTCCCCTCAAGCATATATCGGGTCAAAACGCCCGCTTCCAGCGCGGCGCAATAGCGCCCGGCCGCGGCGAGGCCGTCCGGCCCTTCCGTAAACGGCATCTGCCCCAGCTCCGCGCCGGTATAACTCAGGCATATAAGACGGCTGTATTGCCCGCCCTCATTGCGCCCGATGTTGATAAACAGGGCTTCCTCAGCCGCGTGCGCCGAAAGCAGCGTCATCCCGCCGTAAGGATAATACCCCAGCGACAAGCCGTCGTCCGTATAAAAGTATACGCCTGATTCGGTCAGAATGCAAACATGATTATTGTCCGGGCTGTAGGCCGCCAGCGGAAGCTCGTCCTCAATATCCGCCGTCCCTAGCGGTTCCACCCGCCCCGGCTCCAAAAACGTTATCCGCGTGGAAACGGTTTCGCCCTGCTGCCCTACGGCGGCCACCGCCATCCGCTTGCCCGACGGGGAGAGCGAAACGGCATATATATACCGCTCGGCGGATAGCCATTTGTAAACCGGCCTGTTTCTGTTGTCGTATAACTGCGCGACGCCGCGGTAGCCGCTCTCGGAGGTAACGAGGATATATTGCCCGCGCGTGTTGCCCGCCGCCGTCAGCACAGGGATGTCAAATTCGGCCCGGACGCCGCCCGGTTCGGCAACAATGGCGGTACTGCCCGCGCGGTCATATACGATGGCCTTGCTTCCGGCGACCGTGAGGCCCGGTATCTCAAAGGAGACTGCCCGCGACACCCTTTCGCGCCCCGCTCTGTCGTACAGGACAAAGCGCTCGGAGGAAAGCATGGCGAGGTGCCCGTCGGACAAGGCAAAGAGGTTGCTCCGCCCTTCATCGAACGGAAACTGTCCCGCCTCCGCCGTTTCGCCGCCCCGGGAGGAAAACCAAGCCCTCACGGAGTCGAGGGTATCGCTGCCGATGTCGTCGCGGAACACGGTAAAGACGATGACGATCAGCAATACAACGGCTGAGATAATCAGATACGTGACAACCTTACGCATACCAAACCCCTGTCATATAAAGCCCGTGCGCGGGCAGGACCGGACCGGCGGCGGCACGGTCGCCCGAAGCGATTAGGGCGGGGATATCCGCGACCTTCCCCTCGCTGACCCACAGCAGAGTGCCTGCCAATGCCCGCGCCATATTGTATAAAAACCCGTTGGCCCGCATGGTAAACTCCACCAGCCCGCCGGTTTCCTCTATATCAAACGCGTACAACGTGCGCACCGTGCTCTTGACCGGGGTGCCCATCGTCCGCACGCAGGCAAAGTCATGCGTCCCTGTAAAATCCCGCGCCGCGCCGCGCATACGCCCTATGTCAAGCGGCCGGGGCCAGTGCAGCGCCCGCCCCTCCCGCAAAGGGTCGCGCATACGCGAGGTATAGACGCGGTAGGTATACTGCTTCCGCATACAGGAATTGATGGCGTGGAAATCATCCGGCACAGGTTTGGCGGACAGCACGGCAATGTCGCGCGGCAGGCGGCTGTTAATCGCGAAAGGCAGGCGTTCATGGGGGATGGAGCACTCCCCGCGGAAATTGGCGGCATACACCTCGGCGTGGACGCCTGCGTCGGTGCGCCCGCAGCCGTGGAGGGTAACGGTACGCCCCAGCGTCTTTTCCAGCGCCGCTTTGACTGTCCCGCAGACGGTGGCAAACTCTTTTTGCGGCTGCCAGCCGTGGTAATGTGTCCCGTCGAAGCGGAGGGTGAGCATCGTGTTCATGGTATAAACCACCCCAGCCGTCCCAATACCGTCAAGCCGGACAGCAGTAAGAGGCCGCCTGTCAGCACCGCCGCGTCCTCCGCCGTCATGTGCAGCTGTTTCATACGGGTGCGGCCCTCCCCGCCGTGGTAACAGCGGCATTCCATCGCGACGGCCAGGTCGTCGGCGCGGCGGAACGCGCCGACAAAGAGCGGAACCAGCAGCGGAATCAGCGCCTTGGCGCGGCGGAAGAGGTTGCCCGTCTCGAAATCCGCGCCGCGTGCCTTCTGGGCGGACATGATCTTGTCCGTCTCCTCGATGATAGTGGGGATAAAGCGCAGGGCAATGGTCATCATCATGGCAAACTCATGCACCGGGATTTTGAGTTTAGCAAGCGGGCTCATCAAACGCGCCAGCGCGTCGGAGAGGAAGATGGGGCTGGTGGTATAGGTCAGCATGAAGGTGGCGGAGATGAGCATGGTCAGGCGCAGCGCCATAAACACGGCGCGCTCTATACCCTCGGCGGCAATGTTGAAGACCCAAAACGAAACGAGCGGCTCGCCGGGGGTGTAAAAGATGTTCAAAACCGCCGTAAAGATGACGATGAACAGCATCGGGCGCATCCCTTTGAAGAGGGCTTTCGGCTTGATGCGCGACACCGCCACAGCCAAAGCCAGAAAGAGAAGGACCCCCGCGTATGTCAGGGCATGGTTGGCCATCAGCAGCGCCGTGATGAAGCAGAAGAGGAGGATGAGCTTGATGCGCGGGTCCATGCGGTGGATGATCGATGAGCCTGGGAAATATTGCCCCAGTGTAATGTCCTTTAGCATTGCCCCACCGCCCGTATTGCCCCGATAGCGGCCTCAGGCGTGTACGCCCTTGCGTCCACATCCATCCCCAGCGAGCGCAGGCGCAACAGCACCCGCGTCACGGTCGGCACATCCAAGCCAATCTTTGTAAGGGTTTCGCGGCACTGAAAAACCTCGTCCAGCGTTCCCCGCAAGACGGTTTTGGAGCGGGAGAGGACGGTCAGGCTGTCTACGGTGCGGGCTATGTCCTCCATCGAATGCGTCACCAGCACCACCGCCGCGCCGGTCTGTTTGCGGTACTCCGAAATATGCGATAAAATCTCCTGCCGCCCGGAGGGGTCAAGCCCCGCCGTCGGCTCGTCCAGTACCAGTACCTTGGGCCGCATAGCGATGACGCCCGCGATGGCCGCGCGGCGCTTCTGCCCGCCGGAAAGGTCGAAGGGCGACTTTTCCTTAATCCCCGCGTCCAATCCCACAAACTCCATCGCTTCCCGTACGCGCTCGGAAATCTCGGCTTCCGAAAGCCCCATCGCTTTGGGGCCGAACGCGACGTCCTTTTCCACTGTCTCCTCAAAAAGCTGGTATTCGGGGTATTGGAAGACGAGCCCGACCAAAAAGCGCACATCGCGCATTTTCCCGCCCTTCTCCCAAATATCGCGCCCCTCCAGCAAAACCTTCCCCCCGTGGGGTTTGAGCAGGCCGTTTAGGTGCTGGATCAGCGTCGATTTGCCCGAGCCGGTATGCCCGATGACGCCGGCGAACTCACCCGCCGAAACGGAAAAATCCGCCCCGTCGAGAGCTGTTTTCTCAAAGGGGGTGCCTTGTCCGTAAATGTATGTGATTTGTTTTGCTTCTAACAACGGCTGAACTCCTTGAATATCAATTCGGCGCACTCTTCCTCCGTCAAAGGGGCGGCGTCCAGCCCCAAACCCTGCGCCAGCGCGACCGTCTGAGGGACGGACAACCCGAGGCTTTGCAGTTCGCCGGCGCGGGAGAATACGTCCCCCGGCGGCCCGTCGAGCTTGACCTTCCCCCTGTCCATCACCACGACGCGGCCGCAGAGCGCGGCTTCGTTCATATGGTGCGTCACCATCACCACGGTCACGCCCCGCTCGCGGTTGAGGCGGCGCACCGTTTCCATCACCTCGCCGCGCCCCTTGGGGTCGAGCATGGCGGTCGGCTCGTCCATAGCCAGCACCAGCGGGTCCATCGCCAGCGCCCCGGCGATGGCGACGCGCTGTTTCTGCCCGCCCGACAGCCTGTGCGGCGCGTGTTCGCGGTATTCGAGCATCCCTACGTCGCGCAGCGCCGCGTCAACGCGCTCCCGGATTTCCGGGGGCGGTACGCCAAGGTTTTCCAAGGCGAAAGCGACGTCTTCCTCAACGACCGTCGCGACGATCTGGTTGTCTGGGTTTTGAAAGACCAGCCCCACCTTCTGCCGGATGTCCAGCAGGCGGCTTTCGTCTTTCGTATCCATGCCGCAGACCGCCACCGTGCCGGAAGCGGGCGTCAGCAGGCCGTTCAGCATCTTGGCGAGGGTGGATTTGCCCGAGCCGTTATGCCCCAAAACCGCCACCGTCTCGCCCTGCCGGATGGCGAGAGTCACGCCGTCCAGCGCGGGGGCGCTCCCTTCCGCGTAGCTGTATGTCACATCATCAAAACGGATGATCTCATTCATATCAAGCTCCGCGGGCTGCTTCGCTCTTCTCATTTCATCCATCGTCCCGTCGCCCCACTTGGTAAAATCAAGCCCGTCGCGCTAACGCGCAACCCCAGCTCCCCCGCCTCGACCCGCCCGCCGAATCGCGGGACAATCAGGCATTCCAGCATATACCGCAGCACCGAAGGCGCAAGCCCGGTGGTGTAAGCGTTGAGGATAAAAAACCGCGCGGTTTCGCTCAGCAGCCCGGCGGTCTTCTTTACAAAAGCGTAAAGGTCGTCCTCCAGCTTCCAAACCTGCCCGTTGGGGCCGCGCCCGTAGGAAGGCGGGTCCATCAGGATGCCGTCATACCGGCTGCCGCGCCGCAGTTCGCGGTCTACAAACGCGATGCAGTCGTCCACCAGGAACCGCGCGTCCAAGCCGTTCAGCGCGGCGTTTTCCTTTGCCCACGCGACCATCCCTTTGGCGGCGTCCACATGGGTGACCTTCGCGCCCGCCCCGGCGCAGACGGCTGTCGCCGCGCCGGTGTATGCAAAGAGGTTGAGGACCTTTTCCGCGCCGCTGTCCCGCAGGACCGCCCAGTTGGCCGCCTGTTCGGGGAACAGCCCGGTATGCTTGAAGCCGGTGGGCTTGACCTTGAAGGTCAAATCCCGCCACGAGACGTTCCAGGAAGCGGGCAGGGTATTGCTCGACCAGCGCCCGCCGCCGCTCCGGCTGCGTGTGTAGACGGCGTCCGCCGTCCGCCACCGTTCATGGCGGCGCGGCTCGTGCCAGATCACCTGCGGGTCTGGGCGGATGAGGGTATACCCGCCCCAACGCTCCAAGCGTTCCCCGCCCGTCGCGTCCAACAGTTCATAATCCTTAAATCCGTCGTCTATCCACATAATTGAGCTATTATATCATCAGAAGGGGCAGAAAACAACCCCTAAACGGCGGGGCCGCCCTCCTTAGATAATCCAAACATTAAATCACACTCTGTCATAAAATGGTGTTGCAGATTTTGAAAATTTTAGGCCTAAATATTTTCAAATCCTGCAATTGACATTTTTCTCTGTTTATGGTATATTGATGACGCGGGAAGGAAGGCCAACTTCTCGACAGAATTGGAGGAAATGACAAATGAAACACAAATGTTTACTTTTGGCAATTACCTTAGTGCTGTCTCTGCTGTTCGTGTCCTGCGCACTT
>JAIRUW010000014.1 GCA_031254195.1 Oscillospiraceae bacterium | reverse complement strand
CTTTTCGCGTGGGTCGGTTATCGTCTCAAAGTGTTTTTGCAACATAGCTTCATCATCTCCTTATGATGATTTTACCATGTTATGTCAACCTGTTCCGGGTTTTCATGCGTCAGCCGTGGCCACTCCCCGCTCTATATTTGACATATCTCTCCTAAAATGCTACAATACCTACGCGGCGGAACGCGTTTGCTTGTCTCCGAGGTTCGGAAACTCGCTGTACACCATACATACTATCAAAAATTCCACAGCGCGCTTTGATACTATCGGGCGCGTTTTATCATATACAGAGGGCGTACGCCTGTTATGATTACATCGAAAGGGGGATGGGAATGAACTGGGTAGACCGTATGAACCATGTTATTGAGTATATCGAGGATAACCTTACGGAAAAAATCGACTACAGCGTCATTGCGCGGCTGGCGTGCTGTTCCGTGTATAATTTGCAGCGTGTTTTCTCTTTTTTACTCAATATTCCGCTGTCCGAGTATATCCGTAACAGGCGGCTGACAGAAGCCGCCGAAAGACTGCGGCAAAAAGGCGGCAGGGTGCTTGACATTGCCGTATTATACCAATATGAATCGCAGGAGGCATTCACCCGCGCATTCATTAAATTCCACGGCGTAACGCCCGCTTCCGTGAAAAAAAGGTTTTGCAGGCTTTCGGTTTGCCCCAAAGCCGCCATCAACCAAAATCATGACAGGAGGAACATTCAAATGAGCGAACAGTCATTGCTGCTGGAAAGAACCGAGCCCTTGCCGTTGTTTTATCGCGGGGTGAAGGGGCCGGGGACGCTGCCGTCCGCCATGTCCATGTGGTCGTTCCTGGAATTTCTGGGGCTGGCGCACGATACACAGCAAACGTACACGATTTTGGCGGGTCTAATCGGTGAGCTGTACAGCCCGCCTGTGTCTCTGCCGCCGGCGTCCGGCGTCAGCCGGATGCTGTCAGCCATGGGCTTTGAGCATGAAGTGTTTACGGCGCAAAAGGGTGCGGGCAATTATCTGAGCAAGGAAGCCATGACAAAGCGCATAACGGCGTGCTTGCTGGAAACGCGGAAGCCCTTGGTTATCATCACCCAATCGGGGGATTGGTGCTTTGGCGGCACGGTCATCGGTTATGAGCACAACGGGGAAACGCTCATAAACTGGGGTTACTTCCCCTTTGACGACAGCGCGAACCCCCAGCCCATTCTCACCCCCAATAACGAATGGTATGACGACAGCACCATAGCAGCGTTTATCGGGGAGCGAAAATCCCCGGCGGACTTGACAAGCGTCTATAGGGCGGGAGTTGAGGCGGCGTTTGATGATATGGCCAATCATTACCAAGACGCAAAACAGCGTTTCTTCTCCGAATGGCTCAACGCGTTGCGCAGCCCCTTGGATGAAACCATTGGTGAAATCAGAAAAACCCGCAAAATCCCCTGTGCCTGGGTTAACCCTTGGGAGGAAGACGCAACGGACGCCGAGCTGGTCAATAAACTGCTTCAAATCGTTGACCCGTTGTGGTGCGATTATGCGGAACGCCGTTTTTATGCCGCGCAATTCCTAAAGCAAGCCGCCGCGCATTTGCCCCAAGCGGCAGACGCTTTGATGAAAGCGCACGACGCCTTCGACCGGATCCATACTTTAATGGGCGAGTATATCAAACGGGTTGACCTTGAGCCGGGCGCGGAAAACATCAACATGGACAAGTTCAACAACCCCGCCGTACGCGGCGAAATGGCGGACATCGTGGAACAGTGCAGGCTTGAGGAGCAAAACGCGGCGCAGTATATTAAAGACGCGGCTCTTATACCTTAATAAACTTCCACTTCCCCCGGTTCAGCCGGATCAACGTCAGCCCGCTGCGCAGGAGCTGGTCTGCCAGGATGGCGGCCCACGCTCCCATCAGCCCCCAAGGGACCAAAAATACCAGCAGGTACGCCGCCAGCGGGCGTACAATCAAAACGCTCACCAGCATGATAAGCGATGTGGCCCGCGTGTCCCCCGCGCCACGCAGCGCGCCCGAGACGATGACCGACGAGCCTTGGAATGGCATGATTACAGCCATGATCCTGAAAATTTCCGTCCCCATGCCGATGATGGAGGGGTCGTCGTTGTATAGCCATATAATATGCCGCCCGCAGAAGAAAAATATGACGCCGATGCAAAGGGAAACCACCATTCCCATCCGCCGGGCGCTTTTGGCATATCGCAAGGCCATATCGGGCCGGCCCGCGCCTAAGCTCTGTCCCATCAGCGACGCCGCCGCGATGCCGAAAGCCTCGCCGTTGATAAAGGAGAGGGCAAAGACGCTCATGCAGATCTGGTGGGTAGCCAGCGCGATAGTTCCGAGCGACGCCACCACCTTGAAATATAGGATGAACCCCGCCCGGATGATAAACTGCTCCACCATGGCCGGGAAGCCCACCCGCGCCATCCGCAGCATGATCTCCTTATCGGGCTTCCAGCTGTCCCCGCGCCGAAGGAAGACATAATTTCTTCCCCGCAGCAGGATGACCAGAGCCATGGCGAACGCCGCGCACTGCCCAATCACCGTCGCCAGCGACGCCCCGGCGACCTCCATCCGCGGGAAGCCGAAACGCCCTTCGATCAGCAGCACGTTGCCGATCAGGCTGACGGCGTTTGCCACCAGATTATACACCATCGCCGCCCGCGTGTTGCCCGCGCCGCGCAACGCGGCGGTGGCCGCGCCGGTAACGGCCAGCACCGGGAACCCCAGCATCTGTATTTGCAGGTAAGTCACCCCGGCCTGATACGCAAGGTCGTCCTCCGGTCCCATAAAGGCAATCAGCCATGGGGAAAAAATATATCCCACAACCGCAAAGGCCACGCCCGCCGCCAGCTTGAGCAGGACAGCCTGCCGCAGTACCCGCCGCGCCGCCTCCCGGTCATCCATCCCCTTGAAACGGCTGACCAGCGCCGTCGTGCCGGTGTTCAGCGCGATAAACATCGCCATCAGCAGGAATTTCGGCTGCACCGAAAGCCCCACGCCCGCAATCGCCCAAGCCCCCAAACTGCCGACCATCATCAAGTCCACCATAGAGGTGAGCTGTCCCAGCAAAAGCTCCGCCCAGCTGGGAGCGGTCATCCGCAATACGGCCTTGTTCGTCTCATTCATGGTTACAGTATACCGGACGTTGAGTAAATAAGCAAGGCGGGGGCGGATGCTGCCGCCAATTGAAAAACCCGCCTTAAGGCGGGTTTTTACCATTTTAGGTTATTTCAGGTTGAAAAACGCGTCCAGCCCAAGATACTGCGCCGAATCGTCCAGTTCCTCTTCGATGCGGAGCAACTGGTTGTATTTCGCCACGCGGTCGGAGCGGCTGGGCGCGCCGGTCTTGATCTGCCCGGCGTTGACGGCCACGGCGATGTCGGCGATGGTGGCGTCCTCGGTCTCGCCGGAACGGTGGCTGACGACGGCGGTATAGCCGGCGCGGTTGGCCATTTGGATAGCGTCCAATGTCTCGGTCAGTGAGCCGATTTGGTTGACCTTGACCAAAATGGCGTTGGCGACGCCGAGGTCGATGCCCTTTTTCAGCCGCTCGACGTTGGTGACGAACAGGTCGTCGCCCACCAGCTGGATCTGGCCGCCCAGTGCCTTGGTCAGCATGGCCCAGCCTTCCCAGTCGTCCTCGGCCATGCCGTCCTCGAGGGAGATGATGGGGTATTTGTCGGCAAAGGATTTCCACATCCGCACCATCTGCTGGCGGGTCATGGTCTTCTTCGCCTTGGGCAGCACATACACGCCCGCGTTCGCGTCATACCACTCGCTGACGGCGGCGTCGATAGCGATGCGGAAATCTTCGCCGGGTTTATAGCCGGCGGCCTCGATGGCCTTCACGATGACCTTCAGCGCGTCCTCGTCTTTTTTGAGGTTGGGGGCGTAGCCGCCCTCGTCGCCGACGCCGGTGGCGGGGGTCTTATTCTCGCTCAGGACGGTCTTCAGCTTATGGAATACCTCTACGCACATGCGGAGCGCTTCCGACCAGCTGGGCGCGCCGACCGGCATGACCATAAACTCCTGAATATCGACATTGTTGGAAGCGTGCGCGCCGCCGTTGATGATGTTCATCATCGGCACGGGGAGGGTCTTAGCGTTGACGCCGCCGATATATTGGTAGAGCGGAAGCCCCTGCGCCTCGGCCGCAACCTTCGCGCAGGCCAGCGAGACGCCAAGGATGGCGTTGGCGCCCAGACGCGACTTGTTCGGGGTGCCGTCCAGCTCCAGCATCGTCCTGTCGATCTCCACCTGATCCAGCGCGTTAAAGCCAATAATGGCGTCGGCGATTTCGCCGTTGACGGCTTCGACGGCCTTCATAACGCCCTTGCCCAAATAACGGCTCTTGTCGCCGTCGCGCAGCTCACACGCCTCAAAGATACCGGTTGAAGCGCCCGACGGTACTGCCGCGCGGCCCACGTGCATCCCGTTTTCATCTTCGGCGATAATCTCGACCTCGACGGTCGGGTTGCCGCGGCTGTCGATAATCTCCCGCCCGATTACGTCTACGATTTCCAGCATTTTCTTCATGGTACTCTCTCCTTTTGATATTGTATTGATTCTTTCCCGCAAAAAGCGGGAAAGAGATTACACAATCAGGCTCTCCCCTGTCATTTCCTCCGGCTTTTGCAAGCCCATCAGATCCAGTATCGTCGGGCAGATGTCGCATAGCCTGCCGCCGTCGCGCAGCTTGGCGTCCGCGCCCACCAGAATAAACGGCACAGGGTTGGTTGTGTGCGCGGTGAACGGCGACTTGCCGTCCGGCTCCAGCATACAGTCGGCGTTGCCGTGGTCGGCGGTAACGATGGCGGTGCCCGCCATTTCCGACACAGCCGCCAGCACCCGCCCGACGCACTCGTCCACAGTTATCACAGCTTTCTCCGCCGCCTCCATGATGCCGGTATGCCCCACCATGTCGCAGTTGGCGAAATTGAGGATAATTACGTCATAACTGCCGCTCCTGATCCGTTCCACCACCGCGTCGGTGACCTCATAGGCGCTCATCTCCGGCTTTAAGTCATAGGTCGCCACCTTGGGCGACGGAATCAGCACACGCTCTTCACCGTCAAAGGTTTTCTCCTCACCGCCATTGAAGAAAAATGTCACATGCGCGTACTTCTCCGTCTCGGCGATCCGAAGCTGCGTCAGCCCCAAACGGCTGATATACTCGCCGAAGATATGCGTCAGCGCTTTGGGCGGGTATGCTACCGTCACGTTGGGCATGTCGGCGGAATACTCGGTCGTGCAGACATACTGTACCGGGAAATACCCCTTTTTCCGCTCAAAACCGTCGAACGCGGGGTCTGTGAACGCTCTTGTGATCTCCCTGGCGCGGTCGGGACGGAAATTGTAAAAGATGATGCTGTCGCCTTCCCTGACCTCCGCGCCTTTCACGCATACCACCGGCTCCATAAACTCGTCGGTCACGCCCGCGTCGTAGCTGGCCTGCACCGAACCCGCAGGGTCAGGGTTAAACGTCCCCTCGCCGTACACCAGAGCGGCGTAAGCGCGTTGAACGCGCTCCCAGCGGTTGTCCCGGTCCATGGCGTAATACCGCCCCATCACCGTCGCGACCTGACCGCCGGTCTCCTTGCATTTTTCCACAGCCTCGGCGACAAACCCATGCCCCGAATGCGGCGGTACGTCACGCCCGTCCAGGAAGCAGTGCAGATAAACACGGTCGAGGCCGCGCCGCTTGCAAAGCTCTAAAAACGCCCAAACATGGGTATTGTGGCTATGCACCCCGCCGTCGCTCATCAGCCCCATCAGGTGGAGGGCTGTGCCCTTTTGCAGGCAGTTGTCGATGGCGGCGTTGAAGGCGGTGTTTTCAAAGAAGCCGCCCTCCTGTATGTCCTTGGTAATGCGGGGCAGGTCTTGGAATACGATGCGCCCCGCGCCGATGTTGGTATGCCCCACCTCGCTGTTGCCCATCTGCCCCTCGGGCAGGCCGACATCCATGCCGGACGCCGAAAGGCTGGTGTTCGGGCGCTCTTTGAAGAGCCTGTCCATCACCGGAGTAGGGACGCGCGAGATGGCGTTGGCAGGGCCTTTGGGGGCCATGCCAAAGCCATCGAGGATGATTAACACGAATGGTTGTTTAGTCATGTTTCTCCTTTACTGGTTAGCGGCGTTGACAATCGTGGCAAACGACTCCGCTTTCAGTGACGCGCCGCCGATCAGTCCTCCGTCGATGTCCAGCTCGGCCAGCAGCTCCTTTGCGTTGCTGTCGTTCATCGAGCCGCCATACTGGATGGTCACGCCTCTCGCGGCGCGCGCGCCGTATTTTTTGCGGACGATGGTGCGGATATGGTTGCAGACCTCGGCGGCCTGCTCGGTCGTGGCGGTGCGGCCTGTGCCGATAGCCCATACCGGCTCGTAGGCGAACACAACGCGGCGCAGCTTATCGGCCGACACGGCGCTGAGCGCGGCTTTGACCTGCGCGCCGACGATCTCAAGGGTAATCCCCATGTCCCGCTGCTGCAATGTTTCCCCGACGCAGACGATGGGGCGAAGCTCGGCTTCAAGGGCGCGGGTTACCTTCTGTGACACCAGCGCGTCTGTTTCGCCGAAATACTGCCGGCGTTCGCTGTGTCCGATGATGACGTACTTTACGCCCGCGTCTTTGAGCATATTCGCGCTGATTTCGCCGGTGTAAGCGCCGGATGCCTCCTGGTGCATGTTCTGCGCGCCGACTGAGATGCGGCAGTCTTTGAGGACACGGACGGCCAGCGGGATGTCGATGTATGGGACACATACTACGACTTCGCACCATTTGGCTTTGGCGCACAGCCCCTTCACGCCGTCTAAGAGGGCGCGGGCCTCGGCGGGCGTCTGGTTCATCTTCCAGTTCCCTGCGATGATGGTTTTGCGGTATCTCCTGTTCATGGTTGCGCTCCTTTCTATTTAACCCACTTTGTTTTTGGTTCTCTCTATTTATCTTGTAGACACGCGATCCCGGGCAGTTCCAGCCCTTCTAAAAACTCCAGCGACGCACCGCCGCCGGTGGAAACATGGTCCATTCTGTCGGCGAACCCAAACTGCTCGGCCGCCGCCGCGCTGTCGCCGCCGCCTACAATGCTGATGCCGTCCGCCTTGGCCATGGCGCGAGCGATCATCTTTGTCCCCTCAGAAAAATCGGGGAACTCAAAGACGCCCATCGGGCCGTTCCATATAATGGTGCCGGCTTTCATAATCTCCTTGACATACCGGGTCGTTGTCGTCGGGCCAATGTCCATCCCCATCATCTCGGCGGGGATATGCCGTACAATATGCGCTTTGGCGTCGGCGCCGAAATGGCTGCCCACAACATGGTCGCCCGGCAGATAGAAATGCACGCCCAGACCCACCGCTTTGAGCACCAGCTCTTTGGCGAGATCCAGCTTGTCTTCCTCGCAGCGGGACTTGCCGATTGGGCGGCCACAAGCTTTTTTGAAGGTATAGGCCATCGCGCCGCCGATAATAATGGTATCGACCTTATTGAGCAGATTGTTGATCACACCGATCTTGTCGCTCACCTTGGCGCCGCCCAGCACAACGACGAAGGGGTGCTTGGGGTTCGCCAGGGCGCGCCCCATCACATTGATTTCTTTTTGGATCAGGAAGCCGCATACGGCGGGCAGGTAGTCCGCGACCCCGGCGGTGGAAGCGTGGGCGCGGTGCGCCGTACCGAAAGCGTCATTGACGAAAATGTCAGCCATGTCCGCGAGCTGTTTGGCGAACGCCGGGTCGTTTTTCTCTTCCTCCGCGTGGAAGCGCACGTTTTCCAGCAACATGATCTGCCCGGGCTGGAGCGCCGCCGCCTTTGCCTTAGCATCCTCACCCACAACATCTCCGGCCATGATGACGGGCCTGTGCAACAGCTCTTCCAGCCGTTTGGCCACCGGGATGAGGGAGTATTTGGGGTTGACCGCCCCTTTCGGGCGCCCCAAATGGGAGCAGGCAATGACCGCCGCGTCGTGATCCAGCAGGTATCTCAGCGTGGGCAGGGATTCGACGATACGCTTGTCGGCGGTGATCCTTCCGGCGTCGTCCTGCGGAACGTTGAAATCACAACGCACTAGAGCCTTTTTCCGCGTAACGTCAATGTTCTCAATACTTTTTTTGTCATATTCCATACACGAAACCTCCAAACAAACTCATTGTCGAGGGCAGTATATCAAAAAACAAACATTTTATCAAGTGATTTTTTTCCAATCTTTGCGATAAAAATACTTTGACAAGATATCCATAATAGGATATACTGTCCGAAGAACTCTCAAAAGAGGTGAAAGACAATGCCCACCGCAGTCAAAAAGAAAAAAGAAGGACTGACATATAAAGGACACCCTCTGCGCCGCAAAGACACGCTGTTATATTATGGCAGCATGGCGCAAAAATATATCGTCATGCTTCAAATCCTCGACTCGGCGGAAAAGGACGGCGTGGCTTTGCCGACACGCGTGTCCCTACAGTTGCAGCTGACCGACCCCGACCTCAAGAGCCGCGACCGGGTAGTGAAAAAGAGTGAGAAAAACAGTCTGTACTCCGCCATCGACGTAGGCGCGGTCTGGCTGGACAGGGCTTTGAGCGGAAAGTAAGGATAACGCCTAGCGTATGCTGGGCGTTAACACTTTCTCAGGCACTATGAACCGCAGCTTTTGCCCCGAAAGCGCGAATGTCACGCGCCGCGCCCGGATCGTCTCGCCGTCGTAATTAACAAAAAACGGCTTTTTGCCTTCTATCGTAATCGACTTCCCCGGTATATGCCTGATGATGTCCGTCATCTCCTTATATTTTCCAGCAGCGTAATCGCCGACCACACGCGCCAGCGTCAGGCGGGAGACGGCTTTGATCAGCAAAAACTCCAGCTGCCCGTCTGCCGGATCCGCGTCGGGGCAAGCCTTGAACCCGCCGCCGTAAACCTGCCCGTTGCAACAGGCCAGCAGGGAGTATGTTCCGTCTAAACACTGCCCGTCGACCGTGACCCCGTACCGGCGGGTATATCCCCGGACGACCGCCGAAACCAGCGAGAGGTTATAGGGCATCTTGCTCCCCCACCGCCGCGCCCATGTATGCCGCCGAACGCCCGCCGCCACATCGGCGTCCACGCCGGCCGAGCAGATATTGACCGCGAAGCGCGGCGGCAGGCCGTCTATCGTGACCTCCATCAGGTCCAGCGGTATTTCACGGCCATGGATCAGCTCTTCCGGCTCTAAAAACCCGTCCTTACCGCCAAAGCAGCGGATAAAATCATTGCCTGTGCCGCAGGGTATCTGCGTTATGGCTACGTGGCCGGCCCCGTCCGCCCCGCGGACGGCTTCGTTGAGCGACCCGTCGCCGCCCAGGACATAAACCCGCAGTTCCCCATCCCGGCTTGCCTCCCGCGAGACGATTTCGATTGTCTCGCCCGCGTACCCGGATGTTTGCACCATATGCTCCAGCCCCAGCCGCGCGCAGACCGCCGCGGCCGCCGCGGCCAGCCTGGGCGCTTCGCGCGAAAGAGGGTTGACCACGAATAAATGCCTTGTCATTCGAGCATCCCCTAAGTATAATGGATTTATTATATCATAAGGACAGGTGGTACGTCAAACCATGCGCATTTTGGACAGCGGCAGCGACGCGGACCTTCAGGAAGCGGGGGCGCTGCTTCGCCGCGGCGAGGTCGTCGCCATCCCCACCGAGACGGTCTACGGCCTTGCCGCCGACGCCTCCAATCCCGCCGCCATTGCGCGGATCTACGCCATCAAAGGCAGGCCGGACAATAAGCCTCTGCCCGTTTTGGTTTCCGGCTTGGAAAACGCCGCCTGCCTCTGCCATATCACGCCTGCGGCGCATGTGTTGACGGCGCTTTACTGGCCGGGGCCGCTGACATTGATACTGCCCGCGGACAGCGGGACGTTGGCCGTACGCTGTCCCGACCACCCCGCGGCCTTGGCGGTTTTGCGCCACGCGGGCGTGCCGCTGGCGCTCACGTCGGCCAACCGCTCCGGCGAGCCGCCCCCCTCCTCGGCCTCGCAAATCACGCTGACCGGGCTGGGCGGCATCGTGGACGGCGGGCCGTGCGCTGTGGGAAGGCCGTCGGCCATCCTAGATCTGACCAAAGACCCGCCCGAACTGCTCCGGCACAGCGCGGCGGTCATCGGCGTCACAGGCGGCAGCGGCGCGGGCAAGTCCGCCGTGATGGACAGGCTCAAAGAGCTGGGCGCGGCTACCATCCGCGCCGACACGGTCTATCATGCCCTGCTGCAATCCAACAAAGCCATGCTGAACGAATTGCGGGAGCGCTTCCCGGAAACCTTCCCCCGGCTGGGCGGTCCTTTCGACCGCGCCAGAATGCGTGAGATCGCGTTCTCCAACCCGGCGGCGCTGACTGCCCTCAACCATATCACCCACCCCTATGTCCTTGCGGAGATACGGCGCGAGATGGGGCGCGTCTTTTTAGATAACAAAGATACGCCGGTAGCCATCGAAGCCATCGCGCTGATCGGGAGCGGCCTGGACAGCCTGTGTACCGTCAAAATTGCCGTGACGGCAACCTTTGAGGCGCGTATAAAGCGCGTCATGTCACGCGACGGCTTATTACGGGAGGAAGCGCTGGCGCGGCTCCGAAACCAGAAAACCGACGAGTTTTACAAAACAAACTGTAATATGATTATCGAAAACAACGAAACGGCCGCGGATTTATTCGAAAGGGTGGACAATGTATGGAAATCACACGTGACCTCTTGATGCGCAAACCTGCCCCGGCTTACGAAAAACTAAAGGATGGGGAATGGGAGCAGGTTCTGGCTTACGCGAAAGGCTATAAAGATTTTTTAGATGCCGGCAAGACGGAACGCGACTGCGTAGCCGAAGCCGCTTTTCAGGCGGAAAAGCAGAGGATTCCCGTCTACACACGGCACGGCAAGGCGATCATGCTGATCCGGCGCGGCAAACGCCCCCTTTCGGAGGGGCTGCGGATTGTCGCGGCGCATATCGACTCGCCGCGCATCGATCTCAAACCGTATCCCCTCTATGAAAAAGACGGCTTTGCGCTGCTCAAGACGCATTACTACGGCGGCATCAAGAAATACCACTGGCTGGCGTCGCCGCTGGAATTGCGCGGCATCGTCTACCTGCGCGACGGCACGGCGGTCAAGATCGCCCCCGGCAACGACAGCCCGGTTCTGTTCATCACAGACGTCCTGCCCCATTTGGGCACCGACCAAATGAAGAAAAAGGTCGCCGAAGCCTTCCCCGGTGAAAGCCTCAATGTGACGGCCGGGACGGTACCCGACGCGGAGGAGGGCGACGACCGTATCAAGTTCGCCGTCCTGTCCGCCCTCCACAAACGCTACGGCATGACCGAGCACGACTTCCAGTCGGCGGAGCTTTGCCTTGTACCGGCGGGCAATGCCCGCGACGCGGGGCTGGACGGCTCGATGATTGGCGCCTACGGCCACGACGACCGCTCCTGCTCCTACGCCGCCATGCGCGCGCTGTTTGACTGCCCCGCGCCGGAATACACCTGCGTCTGTATCATGGCGGACAAGGAGGAGATCGGCTCCGAAGGCATCACAGGGATGCAGAGCGCCTTTTACGACACGGTTTTGGAGGAGATGTGCACTGCCGAGGGAACGCCGCTGAGCATCTGCTACCAAAACAGCTTCTGCTTCTCCGGCGACGTGACCAACGCCTTCGACCCCAATTTCGCCGACGTCAGCGACCCGCAGAACAACGCGCGGATGGGGCACGGCCCCTGCGTGATGAAGGCCACCGGCCGGGGCGGGAAAAGCGGCTCGTCCGACGCGTCGGCGGAGACCATGTCCAAAACGCGCCGCCTTCTGGACGGCGCGGGCGTATGCTGGCAAATGGGCGAGCTGGGCAAGGTAGACCAGGGCGGCGGCGGCACAGTCGCCAAGTTCCTCGCCATGCGCAATATCGAGGTGGTGGACATCGGCGTACCCGTGCTGAATATGCACGCGCCAATGGAAGTCGCCGCCAAAATCGACTGCTGGCAGACGTATAAAGCGTTTTTGGCGTTATATAACGACTGTTAAATAGACATAGCTATAACGGGCGGGGCTTTTGGCCCGCCCGTTTACTGTACATTTCTATAACTCGCCTGTCCTTGCGTCCGTCGTAAAGTTGTCAAATTTCTGCATGGTGACCTCGTATGTTTGCTGTGTCAGTTCGGGCAAATTGCCACCGACCGCGTCTTGGACATTGTTGAACGCCACGCTGACCGCGGTTCGGAACGCGTCCGCCAGCACAGGCTGCCGTCCGATAGCCTCCGGCCCCCCAGCGATGTCCTCGGCCACTTCGACGATGCGGCGGCTGGTCTGCACGGGGCTGAAGTATTCGATTGCGTTGGCAACTGCCTGATGCTGCTCCTGTGGGACAAAATCAGGTATAAAGCTCTCCGGGCGGAGCGTCGGGTCAAGCCGCACGGCTGTACTTCCATACAGCAGCATGTATAACTGGTTCCCTTTGGCATATTGCTCCTTGATGATACGTTCGGCCATGCGGCTCAGCATCTGCGCCTGCATACTCACAGTCTTCACCATGTTGTTCTGCTGCATGGCGGAGCGGTTCGCGCGGCTCGGGCTGATTTCGACCGTATCACCGATCCGTCCATGCTCCGGCGCAGCGGTAATCTGAGCGATTTGCGGTTCTTTCGCCTGCATTTGCTGCGTTGCGGTCGCCGACGCGGCCCCTACAGATGCGATGTTCATATCGGTTCCCTCCGTTCTGTACCGAGCGTATGCTCGGCGTCACATCTTAAACTCTATATCGTCATTTCGACATATATCTTTAGCGGTTATAATGATTTTTCCTAATTTCAGCTCTTTTTATTTTCCCACTGGCCGTTTTGGGCAATTCGTCCACAAACTCAACGATGCGTGGGTATTTATACGGCGCGGTGACGCGTTTTACATGCTCCTGAAGTTCCTTAATCAATATATCGGATGGCGCAAACCCTTTCTTTAGCACTACTGTGGCTTTAACCACCTGCCCGCGCACCGGGTCGGGCGCGGCGGTCACGGCGCATTCCAGCACGGATTCATGCTGAATCAGCGCGCTTTCCACCTCAAAAGGACCGATCCGGTAGCCGGAGCATTTGATCACATCGTCGTTGCGCCCGACAAACCAGTAATACCCGTCGTCGTCGCGCCACGCCACATCTCCGGTATAATACGCCCCGTTGCGGAAGGCTTTGGCGTTGGCCTCCCTGTCGCCCAGATACTCCTTGAACAACCCGTTGGGTTTATCCAGCCCCCGGACAATAATCTCGCCTTCCACGCCCGTCTCGCAGCTGTCGCCGTTCTCGTCCACGATGTCGATATCGTACAGCGGCGCGGGCTTCCCCATGCTGCCCGGTTTCGGCTCCAGCCATTGAAAGGCGGCGACCAAAACGGTAGATTCGCTTTGCCCGAACCCTTCGGCCAGTTTTTTACCGGTGATCTTCTCCATCCGGTCAAAAACCTCCGGGTTAAGCGGCTCCCCCGCGTTGCAGTACCGTTCGATGGACGAAAGGTCGTAAGAGGCGATATCCTCCTGAAGCATGAAGCGGTACATCGTAGGCGGGACGCAGAAGGTTTTGAGCTTGTAGTCCTGCATCTTTTGCAGCATATTCTTCGCCGAAAACTTATCAAAGTCATAAGCAAAGATGCAAGCCCCGCAGATCCACTGCCCGTAAATCTTGCCCCAGCCGAATTTGGCCCAGCCGCTGTCGGCGTGCGACATATGCAGCGTGTTCTCCCGCACCTGCTGCCAATACTTGGCGGTGACAATCTGCCCCAGCGGGTGGGTAAAGTCATGCTTGACCATTTTGGGCATCCCGGTGGTGCCGGAGGAAAAATAAATCAGCATAGGGTCTTCGTTTTTCGTGTCCACGCGTTCCAGCATTTCGGGACAGTTGCCGATAGTAAACTCCCAAAGGCCGTCAACCGTCAGCACAAATTTGATTCCCGCCATCTCCACGCGGTACTCGACGTCCTTCTCCGTAAGCTGTGTCGAGCCGGGGATGAGCACCGCGCCCAGCTTGTGCAGCGCGACGGCGCAGACCCAGTATTCCCAGCGCTGACGCAGGATGAGCAGCACAGAGTCTCCCTTGCCGACGCCTTTCTCTCTAAACCAATGCGCCGCCTGATTGGACATGCGCGACATTTCGCCGAAAGTGAGGGTCTTTTCACCGCCGTGGTCGTCGCACCACACCAGCGCCTTCTTATCTGGTTCCAGCCCCGCCCACGCGTCTACTACATCATAGCCAAAATTGAACCGTTCGGGTACATTTAATTGATAATTCTCCATAAAATCCTCGTAAGAGTCAAACTCTATACGGGGTAAGAATCTCTCCAATAAACCCATCTTATCATCTCCTGTATATCAGCGCCCCATCTCATAGACTTCCCGTCTATGCCCGACATTGATAATCTCTATCATTCATTGTCATAATAATCCACTTTGCTGTTTAAGCTGTAATTGTCCCTGACGCCGCCGGCGGCCCGAATCCCAACCTTATTTGAATGCGGATAATACGCTATATCGGGTGTATGATTCGTATCCACATCCAAATAAACAAGATTTTCTGTATCGGAGGTATTTGTGATTTTATGCGCTCCGCTCTCTCCGGCAGGGCATACAGCTATATCTCCCGCTTTAACGGGACGTTTTTCGTCATTTGTCTCTAAAATACCGTTGCCGGAAATAAAGTAAAAGACCTCTTCATTTGTGGTATGGTAGTGAAAAGGATAGTTTGACTTGCCGGGCGGTATTGTGTAGAAGGCCACAACGGTTTGATTCCCTTCATTCGGACTCGCGACCTCATACTTATCCCGGCTGTCTGTAACCTCATACTTGCTATATTCATATTGCTCGTGTCCGCTTTGGTGCTTTGGATTCAATTCACCTATACTCGTCAGAATCAGTTTTTTCATGACTGCCTCCCTTACAATGTGATGACGGTCAAAAACCGCACCCTTCCTCCGACAGCCCTTTGCCCGTGGGGGCGGCCGGGGTTGAAATACACACTGTCGCCCTCTTCCAGCCGTATAGTTTTGCCGTCGAAAAGCAGTTCCATCGTGCCCTCCAGGCACATATTGAACTCCTGCCCCCCGTGCGACACCGGCGCGGGGTCCGGCCCGCCCGGCTCCACTGTGACCAGAAGGGGCTCCATAACTCGGTGCTTGTAGGTGTAAGCCAGCGACTGGAACCCATAGCCGGGGTACCGGTCGATTGTCATGCCCTTCCCGCGCTTGACGAGGCAGTAGGACTCCAAATGCGGCGCGCGCCCGGTCAGCAGCTCGTTGAGATCCACTCCCAAAACCGCCGCCAGCCTGAACAGCACGTTGATTGGGACGTCCTCTCCGTCCGTCTCGTACCGGATGTAATCCGCCTCGGCGATATTGAGCTTTTGCGCGACTTCTCCTGTTGTAAAGTCGCATATTTCACGCAGTTCGCGCATCCTGGCCGCCATTTGCCGAATCTCGTCCATCTCTCATATGCCCCTTGCCAATTTGTTGATTATATGGTATCATAGACAGAGCGTTATGTAAAGGGGTTGAGTGTTGTGTCCATCATCCGCGACGCGGCGCTTGCGGAGTCCGGGCGGCGAAAAATCGCCTGGGCGCGGGCGTATATGCCGGTTTTGAACGCCATCGGTGCGAATCTTTCCGAAAAAAAACCATTCAAAGGATTTAGGGTCACAACCAGCGTCCATCTCGAAGCCAAAACCGCCTGCCTTGCCCTGACGCTTGCGGAGGGCGGCGCGGAAGTCCACTCCACCGGCTGCAACCCCCTCTCGACGCAGGACGACGTGGCTGCGGCGCTGGCCGATATGGGCGTGAACGTTTACGCCGTCCACGGCTGCACCGACCGGGAGTATACCGAACACCTGACGGCGGCGCTGTCATGCAAGCCGCATCTGATATTAGACGACGGCGGCGACCTGACCGAGTTATTGCACGGTCCGGCGGAACGTCTGGGCGAAGCCCTGATCGGCGCGACCGAGGAGACGACGACCGGGGTACATAGACTGCACGCGCGCCACAGGACAGGGCAGCTGAGGTTTCCGGTGATGGCGGTCAACGACGCCGACATGAAGCACCTCTTCGACAACCGCTACGGCACGGGCCAGTCCACATGGGACGCGCTGATGAACACCACCAACCTCCAAGTCTCCGGCAAGGCTGTCGTCATCGCCGGTTACGGCTGGTGCGGGCGCGGCGTGGCTATGCGGGCCGCGGGGCTGGGCGCGAGGGTGATCGTCACTGAGATCGATCCGGTCAAGGCCATCGAAGCCGTCAACGACGGGCACACCGTCATGACCATGGACGACGCCGCCGCCCACGGGGACTTCTTCATCACTGTGACCGGCTGCAACGACGTCGTCGTTGACCGGCATTACGCTAAGATGAAAGACGGCGTGATTTTAGCCAACGCGGGGCATTTTGACGTAGAAGTGGACGTCAAATGGCTGCGGGAGAACTCCATAGAAGCCATCCCCCGCCGCGACGGCATCATGGCTTACAAGCAAAAAGACGGCCGGTACCTCAACGTCATCGCCGAGGGGCGGCTGTGCAACCTCGCCGCCGGCAACGGCCACCCGGTCGAAATCATGGACATGAGCTTCGGCGTACAGGCGCTGGCGCTGAAACATATGCTCCAACACGGCTCCGGGCTGAAACCGGGCGTTTACCCCGTGCCGCATGAGATCGACGCGCGGGTGAGCGAACTGAAACTGCTCTCGATGGGCATGACAATCGACAAATTGACGGAAGTCCAGAAAAAGTATCTGGAAGCGCAGTGAGAATTAAGCGATCATCTACAACTTGTCAATTGAATTTTGATGAATGCCGGCCATACACTAAAGCGAAAGGATGATCAGTTCAGTGAAAAAAAATCTCAACGTGGCTTTGGCATTAGCTATAATGGTGACATTTTTGCTACCAATTACACAACAAGAAGCAGTTGCATCGGACATGTCCGCCCCCAACCTCGACACCGCCGACAGCTGGGCGCATGGCGGCATCACGGAGGCGCTCGGCAAAGGTTTTGTACCCCCTGCCATACAGGACAACTATAAGAGCGTCATTACCCGCGCCGAGTTCTGCGTCCTCGCCGTCCGCTGGGTGGAGTACGCATTGGATAAGCCTATCGCTGAGATTGTAACGGAGCGCGGGTTGCCTGAAAGAATGAGCCATACATTCAGCGACACCGATGACCCAAACATATTAGCCGCCTACCGCATCGGGATTACCGGCGGCGAGGTAGCGCCCACCGATTCCACCCCCGGACGGTTTAACCCCGATGGTCAGTTCAACCGCCAGCAGGCCGCGACCATGATACTGAACACCTGCCGCGCCATCGGCGCGGATGTGAGCGCCCCGCCTATCGCCGACTTCTCCGACATGGACGCGGCGGACAGCTGGGCGCGTCCGGGCATCAACTTCGTCCGCGCCAACGGAATCATGTCCGGCACCAGCACGGCCAATCCGCCGACGTTTACCCCTCTGCGGACATATACGAGGCAGGAGAGTGTCGTTACATTTAATAACACCAACCTTGATAAATTGGGAATCTCGAATAATCCACCCATAGATGTCGGAATCGTAGGCGTATGGGCGCTTGAAAGCATAGTTATATCTGGGGTTACTGTCTCGGAAGATGAATACGGAAACCTTTTCTCTGCGGGGACACCTTATTATTGGTTCAATGACGATGGTACAGTCAGTATGTTTAATCATACTATCGAGTATGACGTAAGCAACGATACATACATTAACATTGTCGAGTTTGGTACATACGTTCAAAACGGTACTTCCATTTCGATAACAAATAGCGAAGGGTATGTTACAACCCTAACTAAAAATGGCGAGATTTTGATCTTGCAAGCGGACAGTATTATCTTGCGATTTAGATACCAATGGATTGCCGAATAATTCAATATTGAGTGGAGGAACATAGCAATGAAAAAATTCAATAAAATAATCGCATGTACTTTAGTCATCGTTATGGTCTTTTCTACAGTCAATTTCACATTTGCTACTACACCCGGTGGCATGTCTAAGGCAGATATAAGTTGGTGGAACTACATTGATGTTTATTTGTCCTACTCCGATACAATAAAACTGCTTGATAAATTAAGTGCATTAAGCGCCCCCACATTAAAAGACTTTTACGACATAACAAAGGGCATGATTACCGGTGGTACTGGCTGGTTTGAGACATTACTCTTAGCTTTCACGGGTGAAATCAACAAAGATACTGTTTCTAAAATCCGAATAGAAAACAACAAAGGGCAAGGAGTAATCATCAGGTTTCCCTGGAGCTGGGGACCTAGTTTGCCCACTGTACGTTCCCAATCTGGCCCTGCGGCTCCGGCAGCAGAGAGGGTGCAGATCACTGTTACAGCCTCGCCAAGTCAAGGGGGCAAGACAGCAGGCGGCGGCTCAATCCTCAAGTATGTTGCCACTGCCAACAATAGGCTTACGCAAATACAGGTAATGGCCTACCCGAACAGCGGTTGGCAATTCGATGGCTGGTATGAGAGTGGTACATTGGTCAACTCAAATGTGACGTTTAGCTTCCCCGCCGAGCGCAATAGGACTCTTGAAGCGCGGTTTAAGCAAGGAGGGACAAACTCTACCCCATCACAAGGACAACTTTCCGTTGTGAGCAGCGTTGATGGCGAGTTTATTGTTGCAATACCGGCGAATACCACTGTCTACGGCTACACAAGCCCAACCTCCACATCAAGAGTGACATTATACACACCAAAAACAGCGGCGTATACGCTCTACTGCACTAAACGGTTAACCATGTCCGATGGCACGACGCGGTATTTTTTCCGTTCCGGGGGTTCTACTGCGCGGGATTGGTATCTGAACTTTACCAGCACGATGAGTGTTGAGGAACGGGGTACATCCACACCGTCTCCAATATCACCAGAAGCAGATACTTCTAAACAGATACATTGGGACACATCGTCAGTAGTAGCCAGAGCAACTCTACAGGCAGGAAAGACTTACGATATTTTTAATACATCCACAGACAGTATTTCATTGTCAAGCAATTCTAACAGTAGCCAAATGCTTGATTATATCAAGTATGGAGCTGACGGCACGGTTACCGCTTGGAGAGAAAACACCTATTTTGGTCACTCATATTATCGTCCTTATCCGAACAATATATTCCCTACAACAACTTCATCGAGGCTTGAATCTCGGGAAATGTTTCGTATAACAGTCAACGCAAACGATATATATATAACCATTCCAAGTGAAATGGCCAATAGCATACTCATTACCGAATCAACTACGCCAGCATTTTACCGCTTTATACTTTCGACATCTCAAACATACACTATAACCAGTTCGGCAACACATGCTATTTCAATAGAAAGTGATAGTAGCAGTGAGCGATGGTTTGATTATGTTAAATATGGAGCCGATGGCACAATTTCCATCTTTACTGAAAACACTTATTTTGGTCATTCTTTTTATCGACCCTACCCCAATAATATATTTCCCACAACAACTTCCTCAAGGCTTGAACCGCAGGAAAAATACAGCATAACAGTTAATCCAACTTATGATATAAATTGCTATATGCCATACGAGCAAGCGGCCTATTTAAGTGGCATCCCAAAATGAAATGCCAACCCAAACCATGATAAGGCAGTCAATTATGGTCAAGCGGTCAACCTAGTCACGGCGAAACAAAAAATTGCAAGTCTAGCAAGACACATAGTATTGATAATATAACAGAAAGGACTCGGTCTACATTATGAAACATCTCTTCACATCCGAATCGGTCACCGAAGGCCATCCTGACAAGGTATGCGACCAGATCTCCGACGCGGTGCTGGACGCTTTCCTCACACAGGATCCGATGGCGCGGGTGGCGTGCGAGACCATTGTCACCACCGGCATGGCGCTGGTGATGGGCGAGATTTCTATGGAAAAAGGGTATGTCGATATTCCCGGCATCGTGCGCGACACCATCGCTAAAATCGGTTATGACAACCCTGCTCATGGCTTTGAAGCGCGCTCCTGCGCCGTGCTGACCTCGATCGACGAGCAGAGCCCCGACATCGCGTTAGGCGTGGACCGCGACGGCGCGGGCGACCAGGGTATGATGTTCGGCTACGCCTGCGATGAGACTCCCGAGCTTATGCCGGCCGCCATCACTTATTCCCACATTCTCTGCAAGGAGCTGGCGGCGGCGCGGCGCGACGGGAGCCTGCCCTATCTGCGCCCCGACGGCAAGGCGCAGGTCACCGTGCAGTACGGCAATAACGGCAAGGTGGAACGCATCCACACTGTCGTCGTATCCAGCCAGCATGACGACATGGACATCGAGGTTTTGCGCAAGGGGATACGGGAACGGGTCATCGGACAAGCCCTGCCAAAGGGACTGATTGACAAGGATACACTGCTTTACATCAACCCGACCGGACGGTTTGTGGTCGGCGGGCCACAGGGCGACTCGGGCCTGACCGGGCGCAAGATCATCGTCGATACCTACGGCGGCTACGCCCGCCACGGCGGCGGGTGCTTCTCCGGCAAAGACCCCACCAAGGTAGACCGCAGCGCCGCCTACATGGCGCGGTACGCCGCGAAAAACCTTGTGGCGGCCGGGCTGTGCAGCAAATGCGAGATCGAGCTGGCTTACGCCATCGGCGTAGCGGAGCCGGTCAGTGTCTTTGTCGATACATTCGGCACCGGGACAGTCCCGGACAACAGGCTCGCCGACGCGGTGCGCGCCGCCTTTGATTTGCGCCCCGCCGAAATCATCAAGGCCCTTAACCTGCGCCGCCCAATATATGAGCCGCTGGCTTCCTACGGGCATTTTGGCCGCCCCGGCCTGACATGGGAGCGGACCGACCGCGTTGACGCTCTCAAAGCCGCTGTAAAATAACCCAAACCTTGTGCATGGAGGCGGACTGTCATGCGCATACAACCGATGGGCTATACCTTTTTCCGCGACGGGCGCGTCCTGCCGCGCCATACTGTTGCGTCCGAACCCGCGCTGAAACGTGTTTCGTCCTTCTCTGTGATTGACAGCGGCTATGATTTCATCACTCCCCGCCCGGGGACCAGCGGGGCGGTGCCGCGCCTTACGCTTTACAGCCCGGACGGCAGGCCCGACGTCACATACTTCGGCCCTTCCTACGGCAGACAGCCCAGGACACAGGCGGAAGCGATCCAAAACGCGATGGGCGGGGAATCCTGCGAGGCCTGCAAGATGGCAAAGGAAGCGTTCGGCTTCGGTGATTCCTGCGTGTCGCTCGATGTGCCTGAGCGCGGCCAGATCCGGTTCCCATCGGTCAGGCTGGCCACCGCTTTCTGCCCCGATTGCCGCCGGCTGTTCGTCTCAGGCGGGATGACCGAAGCGAGGGACCCCGCAAACCCGGACTTAGCGCGATTGGACATGGGACTTTTGGGGCAATACATAGACATGGCCGTATAACGGAGCGGGCGCGGCAAGACGCTATATATTCACAGCCCGCGCTTTTGACAGGAGAGTAAAATGGACTTCAACGAATACCAATCCCTTGCGCTGCGGACGGCGGCGAACACATCGGAGGACAGGCTGCTGCTCAACGGCGTTATGGGGCTGTGCGGCGAGGCGGGCGAATGTATTGATGTGGTGAAAAAGCATCTGTTCCAAGGCCATGAGCTGAACAGGGATAAGCTCATTGACGAAGCGGGCGACTGCCTGTGGTACCTCGCGTCCATCGCGTCCGGCCTCGGCGTCGGACTGGGGGAAATCGCGGCGGGCAATGTGGAAAAGCTGCGGAAACGGTACCCCGACGGTTTTGCGGCGGACCGGAGCGTAAACCGAAGCACCTAACCTTGTTTCCCAACGCCGGATATGATATACTTATCTTACCACCAATAAGGAAGGAGTCCCTCATATGAAATTCCAATATTTAGGTAAGCAAGCCAATATTTCAGACAAGCTCAAAGACTATGCGGAGAAGAAAGTCGGAAAGCTGGAAAAATTCTTCAAGAATGAAAGCGAAGCGCAGATCACCGTAGCCGGCGAGAACAACCGCCAGTCCGTTGAAATCACCGTCCGCCACGACGGCATGTATTTCCGCGCCCACGAATCGGGCGACGACCGCTTTGCCATGATCGATAAAGCCGTGGCGGCTATTGAGCGCCAAATACGCAAAAACAAGACGCGCCTCGAAAAGAGCTTGCACCAAGGCGTGCTCCGCGAAGCCGAATTTTCCGCCGGCGACATAGCCGAGGAGCGGGAATTTGAGATCGTCCGCACCAAGCGTTTCTCGCTCAAACCGATGACCACCGAGGAAGCCATTTTGCAGATGAACCTGCTCCACCATGAGTTTTTCGTTTTCCGCAACATCGAAAGCGGCAGCTTTGCCGTGGTCTATAAGCGCGGACGCGGCGGCTACGGATTGATCGAAGAGGGATAAGACAGGAACATGGCAAGCAGGGAGGAACTCCTCCCGGCTTGTTTGGAATAAAAAGGAGGGTTTTTCATGCCATACGTTTTCCCTGAGAGGTTGTATACGGATGTGCGGATCGAGCATCTGTTTTCTACGAAGATCGCCTATACCTTCCAAACACTGGACGAATGCAAGGTGCGGCAATACGCCGCCGCGTTTATCCGGGTGTATGACGGCGCCCGCTGGTATTACGCCAGTACGTCGGACCTCGGCGCGGTACAGGCGGAGATTGACGCGCTGGCCAAGCTGGCGGCGAAAAACGACGGCTTGAAGGACACGCGGATTTTTCAGAATTTCAGCGCGAACAAGGGCAAGACCATCGCCTTTGCCGGGTGCGAGGTGTCCAATGTGCCTCTGGAGGATAAAATCTCCCTGCTGCAATCGGTCATGCCGTTTTTGGAGGGCAACGCCCATATCAAGCTCTGGCAGCTCTTTTATATCGACGAATACAAGGTCAAGGAGTTCTACAACAGCAAGGGCGCTGAACTGTCCTGGGACTATCAGCGCGCGGGCTTTTCGGCGCATTTTAGGATGGCGGCGGAAGAGGATAGGCAGCTCCGGGAATCCTATCAGTTAGGCAAGACCCGTTTTGACGAGCTGAAAGGCTTTGAGGAAGAGCTAAAGGCGCTTTTAGAGGAGTGCAACCGGTATTTGCTGGAATCGGAGGCTGTCGAGCCGGGCGTCTACCCGGTGATCCTAGCGCCCATGGTGACCGGCGTGTTCGCGCATGAATGCTTTGGGCATAAAAGCGAATCGGACTTTATGATTGGCGACGAAGAGACGAAGAAAGAGTGGGCACTCGGCAAGAAGGTCGGAGCGGAAGACCTTACGATTGTCGAGACGGGGCAGGAGCTTGGCATGGGGTATGTCCCGTTCGACGACGAAGGCAATGCCGCCACGAAGACATATTTAATCCGAAACGGAACCCTGACCGGCCGCTTGCACAACGCCGCCAGCGCGGCTGATTTGGACGAAGCCGTCACAGGCAACGCGCGCGCCGTCAGCTTTGAGTTTGAGCCGATCGTGCGCATGACGTCCACCTACATCGAGAACGGCGCAAAGACATTCGACCAGCTCATCGCCGAAACGGATAACGGCATCTATGTCAAGGACATCAACCATGGCTCCGGCATGTCCACCTTCACGCTCGCGCCGTCGCGCGCCTACACCGTCAAAAACGGCAGGATTGACAAGCCGGTGCGGGTATCGGTAGTCTCCGGCAACGTCTTTGAAGCGCTGTCCCATGTGGACGGCATCGCAAACGATAAGAAGATGATGTCGTTTGTGACGGGCGGCTGCGGCAAGATGGATCAGTACCCGCTGCCCGTCGGCCTTGGCGGGCCGCATATGCGCATACAGAACATGCAGGTGCAATAGGAGGGGTGAATGATGACGAAGGAACTATACCGCGTCCGGTCTAAGAAGACCGTGCTCAGCGTAGTCAACAGCGCGGTCAGCGCCGTGCAAAAATCCAGCACGGTCAAAACCGGCCTGCGGCTGTATGACAACGGCTGTATCGGCGTGGCGGGCGCGATCGGCGCGTATGACGAAAACCGTCTGATCGATCACGCGAAGCAGATGCTTACATTTAAGATACCATACGACTGCGGACCGGCGGCGGAGATAAAGAGGTCGGTGGACCTCGCGGACAGCTTTACGCTGGACGAAGAGGATTTTGTAAAATCGTCCGAGGAGCTGCTGGCGATGCTGGAAAAGCGGTACCCGCGGTTTGCCTTCAGCCACAAGATCACGTATGAGGAGTCGGAAACCAGCCTGCAAAACAGCTGCGGCGCAGACCTTGTGTGCCGCGACAAGGCGGTACAGGCCCAACTGCTGATCAAACATAAAAACTCCAAAAGCCTGATGGACAGCGTCGGCGTTGACGTCATGCGCGGATTTGACACAGACAGCATGTTCAAGGCCATATCGGAGACCTGTGCCTGTTATGAAGAGAAAATTTCGGTGCCGGACAGAAAAATGCCTGTCGTAATGCTTCTCGATCATAGTGTACTGCACAAGTTCTACAGCGACTTAAACGGCCGCACCATGGGCACCGGCGCGTCCATGTTTTCCGGCAAGCTGGGACAAAAGCTCTTTGCCGACCATTTTTCGCTGAACATAGAACGCTTCCCCCGCGAGCAGTATCGGTGCTTCTTCGACGCGGAGGGCACGGTCCTGCCAAACGACCGCCTTTCGCTGATTGAGAACGGCGTACTGAAAACACCCTTTTCCTCCAAAAAGATTGCCAAGGAGTATGGCTTTGCCCCGACCGGTTCCGCGGGCGGGGAATACGATTCCGTGCCCGACACATCGATTGAGGGACTCCAGGTACAGTCCAGCGGCAAAACAATAAGCGATTTGCTGGGAGGGCGGAAAGCGGTATATGTCGTGTTCGCCAGCGGCGGCGATTTCACCTCTCAGGGCGAGTACGCCTCTCCGGTGCAATCCGCGTTCCTCTTCGAGAAGGGCAATTTGCTGGGCAGGCTGCCGCAGTTGTCCATAAGCTCGAGCATATACGATATGTTCGGGGCGGACTTCATCGGCTTGTCTTCCGACGGCAATTCCCCCCATACCCCGCTGAGGTATCTGGCTATGGATATGGATGTGGCCACCATCGGGGACTGGCTGTAACGGGTAAAAACGCAGAGGGTTCGGGAGTGTCCCGAACCCTCTGGCTATCGTTTGATATACGTTAAAATTTATGCTTTTTCCTTGATGGGGATTAGCAGATCAAGCTGTACTTGACTCCAATCCTTGCCGACATGGTTTACATAGTTGAGGCACTCCTCCAGGCTGTCGAACATGTTGGACGGACAGCCCTTGCCCCTGAATTCATATTTGCCGCTGTTTTCCAGCCACTTGGACAGCAGCGCCCACTCGTCAAAGGCCCCAATCGGGATCATGTGCGCGCAGTACAGGCCGCCCTCAAAACGCTTTTTGCAGAGCGGGGCGGGTACGTCAAACCCGTCGGGGATGGTGACCCACATCTCGTAGCCGTGCGCCCCGGTTTCATCCTTCGGGTTGGGCGCGTTGAAGCCGTAGTGCCGCAGGCCGGGCTTGATACGGGGCAAATCGCTGTCGAGGACAAACTTAGTGATGACCCTGCCGACATGATCTTCAGGGTCGTCCCCCTCGTACTGGTACGCCGCCACATCCGACGGCGGCAGGTAGACGATCCGCACATCCTTGTCGGTCAGCTTGTTGAGTTTTTCGCTGGCTTTGTTCAGGTCTTCCATTGTTTTTTCCTCCTTGAAGTTAATCTTGGAGGCTGTCAGGGAATCCACGATCTCCAGCAGGCCCTCGTCGTCCGGCAGGGCAAACCGGCCGCCCAGGTTCAGCCGGTCGATAAAGGCTTTGAGGACGCTTCGGATGGTAGACAGAGCGGTGATCTCGTCCTCGATTTCCACGAGGTTTTGCTCAAACGCCTCAATCGCCAAGCGGGCGTCCCCGCTCTGAATCACCTCCGCAATCTGCTTCAAAGGTATACGCAGCTTGCGCAGGACGATGATCTGCCGCAGGCGCAGCAGGGTGGCTTCATCATAGACGCGGTAGGCGAAGTCCGGCTTTCGAGACGCCGTGATCAGGCCGATGTCCTCATAATAACGCAATGTCCTCGTGGAGATGCCGAACGATTTTGAGACCTGACTGATTGTCTGCAATTCCATGACAATCCTCCTTTCAAGGGCATTGTAAATGTTGACGCGACGTTAAAGTCAAGGGGGAAATCGGGCAAAACGGAGAATATTTTTTGAATAGGGAAATCTGATGCCAAAGGAGATGAGCATCATATTTGCATTATCTAAAGATCAATTCCAGTGTGTTAAGGGCTTGCTCCCAAGAAATGAAGGATATGTAGAACCGAAAGCCGTTCTCGAAACGAATAATCCGGGGTGGGTTTTTGCTGACTCCATATGCAATCCACAGGCAGCGTTGATTTGGTCACAAGGCAATGAAGGTTTCTATTTGGCTGGCAGACAAATAGCTCGATATTCAGGAGAAATCAATGCCCTCATCGACACAGTCATACGGCCCATGCTATTGTCGAAAGGAATCGACTATTTTGAAGTCAGCAGCGTTCCTCCTGTTACAGATAGCGAGCTTCAAGACGCCTTCCCATCACGCAAGCTCAATTCTTGGCAACAGTCTGTTTATATATATCGAAAAAATCAATTAGTTCCTGACATTGTTCCCCGCGAGGGTTGCTTGTGTAATATGAAAGACATATGGTACAAGCATTCCGTTCAAAATTTGGAGTTCGTGGAAAACAAAATATTAGACTATTGGGATTCGATCAATGTTTTTCATGCTAAGGCCAACGGGTTTTGCTTGATTATGAATGACATGGTAGTTTCGTTGTCATTAACCGGCTGGATATTTGAGAATACGCACGAAATAAGCATAGAGACGGTAAAGGATTATCGCCGTAAGGGTTTTGCAAAAATCGTCTCTGCCGCTCTCGTGAATGCCTATTTGGAACAGGGCTGCCTTCCCTATTGGGAATGCGAAAAGAGCAACACAGCGTCCGCTAAATTGGCTGTGGACCTTGGTTTTACTAAATTTCATGACTATACTTGTTTTGGATTTCCTGTCTCGAAATAATGTTTTATTTTAAGGCTTGGTCTTTATAGCCGGTCTTTCAAAGGAGGATTCGTTTTGACAAACAGCCAATGGCAAAGCCGGTTCCCCAAACAATATGCGCCTGCCTATGAAGAGCTGCTGGCATTTCTGCCCGCCAAAGTCCGCTCCTATTTTATATCGTTTAATGACGAAATGAACTGTACGTATAGAGTATACAACAAATGGCAGCGCTACGAAAATGATTTCGGATGGGTCTACGGATACTGCCGCAACTATCGCTGTGAACTGCTATCCGTTTCGATTGGTGACGATTGCTTTTGCGTCTTGGGAATAGAGGTGAGGGATGAGGAATCATTAGGTCTCGCTCTGCAAAAAGCAAAAGAGGTATATGAAAGCGGCTACGAGGACAGATATGCCCGTTTGGTCGCCGCAAAAAAAGCCGATCAAATCCAGAGGACAAGGGTCCGTTTGGCGCGGGAAAAGGAACATATGGACCGGCTGAAGGAAACCCTGGACCCTGAGAGGTTTAACCGTTTCAAATGGGCGTCCAAAGTGTCCCGGAGCAAATTGATCCGGCTGTATCAAAGCGAAGCGCAAGGCCTTCTCGACGAAAACCTGCTCGATGATGTAGGCTATTCGTTTTACACGCGCTGCAAACAGGCAAAAGAAGCCCGCAAAGCTATGGAGAAAGGGCAAATCGTCTGCCATACTTGCGATAAGGCGCTTATGCCCGCCGATGATACAGCGGTTGCATTCTGCCCTTGCGGTTATAGCTATACATACCGCGAATACAGGCGGAGCTGCAACGCGGCGAACATGCCCGGCGGCCGGGCCGATCCTGTTTTCCGTTCCTTCGCGGAAAAATGGCCGGGCTGTAAGAGCAGCACAGAGAAAATGCTTCTGATTGACTGGCTCGTCCATGAGTGCCACGTCACGATCATGTCAGGGGAAAAGGGAAGGAGCGTATGCGTTAATTTGATTGAGGGGACACACGCGCAATTAAGGGATATGCTGGAAATGCTGGCCGGCCATCAACTATAAGGAGAAACCGAATGCTTCTGTACATCATACGCCACGGCGACCCTGTCTACGAAACCGACTCCCTGACCCCGAAGGGGGCCCGCCAGGCGGATGCGCTGTCCCGCCGGCTGGCCGCGGCCGGTATTGATGAGGTTTACTCATCGCCCCTTGGGCGTGCTCTGATGACCGCAAAACCCACAGCCGGCATCCTAAAGCTGGATGTGAACATCGAAGAGTGGATGAGCGAGGACCTCGCCTGGAGCGAGTTCAGCGTACTCCAGGATAAGGGAGACAGGGGTTGGTTGTTTGCCTGTCAAAACTCGAACTTTCTCAAAGACGGAGACGCCCTGCGCCCGGACTGGTATAATCATGCCGAAACCGCCGGATGTCCCGCGGCGAAAAAGGGTTACGAGAGGATACGGGCCGCGTCGGACGATTTCCTCCAAAGGCTGGGGTACGCAAGAGAGGGGAATGTATACAGGATTCTCAAACCGGGGCGGAAGCGTGTAGCCGCCTTTTGCCACCACGGCTTCGGCACCACATGGCTGTCCCATTTGCTTTCCATACCGCCTCTTGTGTTCTGGGCGGGCTTCAACATCTCCCATACGGGCGTCACCGTTTTGGAATTTGAACACCACGCGGACGGAAGCACATCGCCCAGATGCCTGGTGCATTCGGATATGTCCCATTTATACGAGACCGGTCTGCCGATGGAATATAATAATATAACGAGGATATAACAACATACAGAAATTTCTTGTAAAGAAACGAATGTTGTGATATAGTCTGTGTACTAAATATCGGAATTGCTTTATGGAGCGGTGAATAGAGTTGTATATAAAGGTTAATGGGATAGAATTATTTTATGAAAAAACAGGACAAGGCAATCCGATTATTCTGTTACATGGCAATGGGCAAAGCCATGCGATTTTTGACGTTCTTACAAAGCAACTTTCTCAGAACTACACCGTATACGCAATCGACAGCCGCGACCACGGAAAAAGCAGTAAGGTTGAAAGCCTTGACTATAAAGACATGATGGAGGATGTTGCCGCGTTTATACATGAGTTAAACATTGAAAAACCGATACTCTACGGGTTCAGCGACGGAGGAAACATCGGATTGCTATTAGCGATTCACTATCCCTATATGCTATCAAGGCTTATCATCAGTGGAGCAAACATTCATCCAAGCGGCATAAGGCCAATTTCCGTCTTTGTTTTGCGGTTGGTTTATTTTTTCACAAGAAGCCGAAAGTTTAAGTTAATGCTTACACAGCCGAATATTTCCATAACAGAGCTAAATTCTATTGTTGCCCCTACTCTTGTTTTGGCGGGAGAGAAGAATGAGTTTCCGAAATACGAGCATACTCAGCTAATCGCAGACAATATCCCAAACAGTGAGCTAAAAATCCTAAAAGGCGAAAGCCACGGAAGCTACATCATAAACAGCGAAAAGCTATATGGAATTATCAAACCGTTTATAGGCGAGATAGTTCAGCAATAATCTTATCAGAGGATACGTGCGGCAGTATCATCGCGTGATACCCATATCATTCGAGGTGAAGGGGTGGGCATATGGCGCGTTCCGTTCTGTCCAAAATGCGGAGGATGCGTCCGCTGTACGCGCAGATTCTGTTTGTCTGGCTGGTTTTCTCGCTGATGGTACTGTCCAGCTCCATACTGATGATGAACAATCAGCAAGGGCATCTGGTCAGACGCTCCGAGAGCGCGCTCTCCTTTGTGCAGACCAATATTGAGGCGGATCTGGCCGAACCGCGGACGACGCTGGGCAGTATTTCGGAGACGATACGCGGCATGATCCTCCGGGACGAGGGAAAGGATCAGGTCTTTGCGTACATTAAAGACATAACCGAGTATCTGCTGAGCGGCGAAGGGCTTGTCTCCGATTTCATAGGCGCCTATGGCGTTTTTGACGCGTATGACGGCCTGTTCTATGCCGGGATCGGATGGATACCCCCTGACGACTATGTCCCCCAAAGCCGCCCATGGTATACGGCGGCTCTCGAAGCGGGCGACGGCATAGGCGTTACGCAGCCGTATCTGGACGTATCGACATTTACAATCGCCATTACATACGCGCGCCAAATCCTTGACGACGAAGGCCGCCCGCTGGGCGTCATATGCCTGGATGTGGCGCTGGATAGGGTCCGGGGCTACGCGGCCAATGCCTTCATTGACGAGGGCAGCTACGGGATATTGCTCAACAGCCAGCTGGAGATCATCGCCCACCCAAACATAGCGCTGTGGGGCAAGTCCATTTATGATCTGGAAGGCCTTGAGGGCGTTGCGGACGAGTTGAGCCAGGGGCGGGACATATCCGAGCGCAGGGTGCAATATAACGATGGTGACGAATCCATCGTCTTCTTCCGGTCGATAGCCAACGATTGGCATATGGGTATCGTGACCCCCGCCAGCAAATATTACCAGGAAGTCTTCTATATGGCGCTGGGGCTCACCTTGCTGGGCGTTGTGCTGGCCGTGCTGCTGACAGTTATATTAATTCGCATTGATAAAGCGAAGCAAAAGTCGGAGCAGGAAAACCGGCTGAAGAGCACTTTTCTGGCGACGGTCAGCCATGAGATACGCACGCCGATGAACGCGATCCTGGGCATCGCCGAAATCCAGCTTCAGGATGAGACGCTATCGCCCGATACACAGGAGGCTTTTATCAAGCTCCATGACGCGGGCTATACATTGCTGCACATCATCAACGACATGCTCGATCTGTCCAAGATCGAGGCGGGCAAGATGGATGTGAAATCCGTCCAATATAACGTCCCCAACTTGATTCACGACGCCGTGCATTTGAATATCCTGCGGCTCGGCAGCAAGCCCATCGACTTTAAGCTCGAGGTAGATGAAGCCATACCGACGGATTTATACGGCGATGAGCTCCGTATCAAGCAGATTTTGAACAACCTGCTCTCCAACGCTTTCAAATATACCGAGAAGGGCGTCATCACGCTGGCCGCCGCCGCCGAGGTCAACCCGGACTCGCCGGATGTCAGGCTTGTCCTCCGGGTAAGCGACACGGGCTATGGCATGACGGAGGAACAGGTAAGCCGCGTTTTCGACGCCTACACCCGTTTTGAGCCGGACACCGGCCGCATAGCCGACGGCATCGGCTTGGGCATGAGCATCGTTCAGCGCCTCGTCGAAATCATGCACGGCGAAATCCATGTGAAAAGCGCGGTTGGCGAGGGCACGACGATCACCGTATCTCTGCCGCAAGGAAACGCCGGCGCCGAAGCGATTGGCAGGGAACAGGCGGACAATCTCCAAAAATTTAGTTTTCACGGCAAGTCGCTGGTCAAGGGAGCGGGCATCATACGCGAGTATATGCCGTACGGCAGCGTCCTGATCGTTGATGATGTGGAGACAAACCTATATGTCGCCAGAGGATTCTTAGCCCCTTACGGACTGACCATCGACACAGCCCTGAGCGGTTTTGAGGCTATCGAAAAAGTCAAGGGCGGCAGCGAATACGACGTCATATTTATGGATCATATGATGCCGAAAATGGACGGCATTGAAGCGACAAGAATATTGCGGGAAATGGGATACATGCGCCCCATTGTCGCCCTGACGGCCAACGCATTGGTAGGGCACGCCGCGATGTTCCTGTCGAACGGATTTGACGATTATATCTCCAAGCCGATCGACATACGCCAGTTGAACGCAACGCTGAACATGCTGATCCGTGACAGAAAACCGCCTGAAATGGTTGACGCCGCGCGCCGAAAGAAGGAAGAGGAGCAAGCCGGGGCGGACACGCCGAAAGAGCCCGTTGATACATTATTGGCGGAACTTTTCCAAAGCGACGCGGAAAAGGCTGTCGCGGTGCTTGAGGCAATCCATAACAACGGGTATAGTAGGGGCGATGATATACATGCGTTTATCATCACCGTCCATGGTATGAAGAGCGCTCTTTCCAATATCGGAGAGCCGGAGCTGTCCCGGTCTGCGCTGACCTTGGAAAACGCGGGGCGCGCGGGAAACACAGCGCTGATCGCCAAGGAAATGCCGGCGTTTTTGAGCGCCCTGCGGGCTGTGATGGAGAAATATAAAGGCAAGGATGAATCTGAAGAGACCGAAGACGAGGACGCGGCGTATTTACGAGTGAAACTCCTTGTTATTTATGAGGCTTGCAAGGCATACGACAGACAAACCGCCAAAGACACGCTGCGCGAGTTGTCGCAGAAAAGATGGTCCCGGCATACAAAAGAACAGCTGAAGGCAATCTCCGAGCATCTGCTGCGCGGTGATTTTGAGGAAGCCGCTGGCATTGCGGAAGGGGACACGGATACCCACTGACAGACATAGGCTTCCGCCGCTCCGCACCATGACATATAAAGCCCCGCTTCCAATGGCGGGGTTTTGGCTTTTAGGTTCGCTATGAAATAAACTTTTGACCATACCCACACAACTGTGGTATACTGTCAGAAAAAAGCAAACGGGGGAGGGACGCGGACTGTGACATATGACCGATGGAACATCGCGCGTCCCGATATGGACGCCGTCGGCAGTTTGGAGCAGGCGGGCTACGGGCCGCTTGCCGCGCGGACGCTGGCACGGCGAGGCATTCTGTCGGCCGCGGACGCCGATGAATTTTTCACCATGAAGCCGGACGGCCTGCATGACCCGTTTGGGTTGCCGGATATGCAAAAGGCGGTCGAACGCCTGCGCCTCGCCGCGGAACGGGGGGAAACGGCCGCCGTATACGGCGACTACGACGCCGACGGTATCACAGCCACCTGCATGATGGTCCGTGCGCTGCGGGAATTGGGCATCGGCTGCGTATGGCACATCCCCGACCGCGAGAGCGACGGCTACGGCCTTAACAGGGAAGCCTTAGAGGATTTGCGCCGCCGGGGCGCTTCGCTGATTGTTACGGTGGATACGGGCGTCACAGCGCACAAAGAGGTCGAGATGGCAAGGGAGCTTGGTGTTGATGTTATCATCACAGACCATCACGAGTGCCGGGACGACCTGCCCGGTGCCGTCGCCGTCGTCAACCCGCGCCGTGCCGACAGCGAATACCCGTTCAGGGAGCTGGCGGGCGTCGGCGTGGCCTTTAAGCTGGTCTGCGCGCTGAGCGGAGACTGGCGCGGCTCGCTGATCAAATACGCTGATATAGTGGCGCTGGGTACCATCGCCGACATCATGCCGGTCGTCGGGGAAAACCGCCTGCTGATCACGCAGGGACTGCGGGCGATGGCGGTCACACGTAACCCCGGCCTGCGGGCGCTGATGGATGAAACAGAGCAGAGCGGCAAGCCTGTGACAGCCGATGCAGTGGCTTTCGTGCTCGGCCCGCGCATCAATGCGGCGGGACGGGTCGGGCGGGCGGGCGTGGCATTGGAGCTGCTGCTGGCCGACGACCCGGCGCAAGCGGGTGAACTCGCGCGGACACTGTGCGAGTTGAATACCCTGCGGCAGGGCAGAGAAAACGAGATCGTCGCGCAGGCGATGGGGATGGCGGAGCCATCCGCGCCCGCGCTGGTGCTGGCCGGGGAAGGCTGGCCGACCGGCGTCGCCGGCATTGTCGCGGCGCGTTTGGCGGAGCAATTTGAGCGCCCGGCATTTGTAGCTTGCCTGAGCGGGGAGCTGGCCCGCGGGAGCGCCCGGGGGGTACCGGGCATCCATTTGGCGGAACTGCTCCATAAGCTCTCCCCTCTGCTGGAGGCATACGGGGGGCATGAGCAGGCGGCGGGCTTCACAGTCCGGCGCGATAATTTTGAGACATTCAGGCAGGCGGTTGAAAGGGAATGCGCTTCGCTCAGGCGCGGGGAAACGGTGCTGGAGGTTGACGCCGAGGTAAGCCCCGGCTGGCTGGGGCTGGATGGGCTGCGCGGCCTTGAGTCGCTGGCTCCGTTTGGCACGGGCTTCCCGCAGCCGGTATTCGCCATAAAGGATGCCGCCGTTGAATCGGTCAGGCAGATAGGCGGCGGGAAGCATTTGCGGCTTGCTTTTGATTGCGGCGGGCGGCGTTTGGACGGCGTCTGGTTCAATAAATCTGAAATGCCCGGAACGCGGCGGCTTGACATTGCTTTCCGCGCCGAAATCAACCGTTTCCGCGGGCAGGAACAGCCCCAACTGCGCTTGATTGACGTTAGGGAACGAGGTGACGATTGATGCCGGAGGAAGTTTATGATTATGACGAGTATTTGGAGCGGCGCTATGTAGCCGTTATGGAGCGGCTTTTGCAGTCCGACCCGTTGCTGGACAGTCAACGCCTGCGGGCGGCGTTTGACTTTGCCCGCCTGGCACACAGCGGGCAGGTCCGCAAATCCGGGGAGCCCTATGTCATCCACCCCGTCGAGGTAGCGCTGATTGTCGCCGAGATGAATCTGGACTCCGATTCGGTCGTAGCGGCGCTGCTGCATGATACCATAGAAGACACCGGGTATAACTACCAAAACATCAAAAGCCGGTTTGGCGCAGCGGTCGCCGACCTGGTCGAAGGGGTCACCAAGCTGACCAGGACGGAGTTTTCCACCAAAGAAGAACAGCAGATGGAAAATCTGCGCAAGATGTTCCTCGCCATGGCGCGCGACATCCGGGTGATTTTGATTAAGATTGCCGACCGCCTGCACAACATGCGCACCAGCGAATACTGGAGCGAACAGAAACGTCGGGAAAAATCACTGGAAACAATGGAGCTTTACGCCCCTCTGGCCCACCGTTTGGGTATCCAGAAGATCAAGTGGGATTTGGAAGATCTGGCTCTGAAAAACCTCGATCCGATCGCATATAAAGAGATTACGCAAGACCTCTCTGAAAAGGAAGGGCAGCATACCGATTTCCTCAGCCAAGTCAAGGGGGTCATCGCCTCGCGTCTGGAAGACGCGGGCATCGACGCCTCGATCGAGGGGCGCGTCAAGCATATCTACAGCATTTACCGTAAAATGTATACCCAGCACAAGGCCCTGTTTGAGATATACGACCTCTACGCCGTGCGCGTTATTGTACTCACTGTGGCCGACTGCTATAACGTGCTGGGCTTTATCCATGACATTTTCAAACCCATCCCCGGGCGGTTCAAAGACTATATCTCCACCCCGAAACCGAATATGTACCAGTCTTTGCACACCACCGTCATCGGGCGGGAGGGGATGCCGTTCGAGGTGCAGATCCGCACATGGGATATGCACCGTACCGCCGAATACGGTATAGCCGCTCACTGGGAATACAAAGAAGGGGCGCTCGGCGACAAGGACCTCAACCGGCGGCTGGAATGGGTGCGCCGCCTGTTGGAGACGCAGCAGGACACCGACGCGGAGGAGTTCATTAAGGCCATCAAGGTGGACATGTTCGCCGACGAAGTGTTTGTCTTCACCCCCAAAGGCGACGTGATCAACCTGCCGGTCGGGGCCAACGCCATCGACTTCGCCTACGCCATCCACTCAGCGGTGGGCAACCGCATGATGGGCGCGAAAATCAACGGCAAGATGGTCAACTTGGAATACCACCTGCAAAACGGCGACATTATCGAGATCATCACCGGCAATTCGCATGGCCCCGGCCGCGACTGGCTCAAAATGGTCAAGACCAGCGAGGCGCGCAACAAAATCAAGCAGTGGTTCAAAAAAGAGCGCTATGAGGAGAACGTGGCGCAGGGCAAGTCTGATTTCGAGCGCGAGCTGAAGCGTACCGGCATCTCCATGCAGACCATCCTCCAGGACGACGTACTGCCCCCGGCACTGAAACGCATGAGCCTGATCACCATTGAGGACATGTATGCCGCCATCGGCTACGGCGGCCTGACCGTCACGCGGGCCATCAACCGTTTCCGCGACGAGCTGGTGCGGCTGAACAAGCAAGCACGCGAAAACCCGGTGATTTCCGAGAAGCCTAAGAAGCAAAAAAAGGCCATTTCCGGCGTCATCGTGGAAGGGCTGGACAACTGCCTGATCAAATTCTCCCGCTGCTGCACGCCGGTGCCGGGCGACGACATCGTCGGCTTCATCACCCGCGGCTTTGGCGTGTCGATCCACCGCAGCGACTGCACCAACGCCCTGCAAATGCAGCAGACAGGCGAGGATGGCCGCTGGGTGGAGGTTCAATGGGCCGAAGACATCAAAGATACCTACATGACCGACCTGACGGTGACCGCGCAAGACCGTCAGGCGCTTCTGATCGACATCATGGCGGCGCTCAGCGGGGCGCGGCTGCCCATTCGTTCCCTGGCGGCCAAATCGGTTGAAAACGGCGTCGCCGTTATTAAGCTGACCGCCGAGGTCACCGGCAGAGAGCAACTGATACACCTGCGCAACGATTTATCGAGGGTGAGCGGGGTCATGACGGTGAAGCGGGAATGACCCTCACCCTCATAGGCCACGACCGCCGTTTCGCTGTCGAACAGGCCGTCTTTAACTATTTCCCCAAACGGGACGGCGGCAGCGCGACCGTCACATTGTCTGAGGATGGGCGGCTTGCGTCGGCCGTCATTGAGTATAATGGCAAAACGGCCGGCGGCAGCGCGTGTGTCCCTCAGGACACACCGCCCGACAACGCGCTGCGCATGGCCTTCTACTGCGCCGCGAAGCAGCTGACCGAACCGCCGCCGTGGGGCGCGCTGACCGGTGTGCGTCCGGTCAAGAAGGCGATCGAGCTGCTGGACAGCGGGCAGAAGGTTCTCAAGGGGTTGCAAAACCATTTTGACGTATCGCCGGAACGCGCCCAAATGGCGTCCGACTGTGCCGCAAGCGCCGTTTCTCTGCGGGACAGGCTTGAGAGGAAAGACATCGCGCTCTATATCGGCATCCCGTTTTGCCCGACGCGCTGCTCCTATTGCAGCTTCGTATCGTCGTCGGTGGAACGCGACGCCGGGCTTATCGAACGTTATATTGACGTATTATATGACGAAATCGGGCTTGCGGGGCAAGCCGTTTCCCGGTTGGGGCTGCGTATCCGCGCCGTTTATTGGGGCGGCGGGACGCCCGCCGTGCTGTCGCCGGAGCAGTTTTTGCGGCTTTCGGACGCTTTGCGCAATTGCTTTGCCTTGGACACACTGTGGGAGTACACCGTCGAGGCGGGGCGCCCCGATTCCATCACGCCGGATAAACTGGTGGCGTATCGCGCGGGCGGCGCGACGCGCATATCGGTCAACCCTCAGACACTGGACCAGTCCGTACTGGACGCCATCGGAAGGAGACATACGCCCCAACAGTTCTTTGCAGCCTATGAACAAGCGCGGGCAAGCGGGTTTGACTGTATCAACATAGACCTCATCGCCGGCCTGCCGGGCGACGATACGGCGGGGTTCTTCTCCGGTTTGGATCGGGTGCTGCCGCTCTTGCCGGAGAACATCACCATCCACACACTGGCAAAGAAACGCGCCTCACGCGTTTCGGCGGAGCAAACAGCCGTCTGCCCCGCCGGGACAGTGGCGGCGATGCTGGATGGCGCGTCTTTGCGTTTGCGGGAGAGCGGTTACGCGCCGTATTATCTCTACCGGCAGAAGTTTTCGGAGGGCGGCTTTGAGAACACCGGCTGGTCCAAGCCGGGAAGGGAATGTATCTATAACCTCTGCATGATGGAGGAGCTGTGTTCCGTTTTAAGCCTAGGCGCGGGCGGTGTTACCAAGGCCGTTGTGAGGGGCGCGGAAGGTTCGGTTAACATAAAGCGCGGTTTTCATTGCAAATACCCCTTGGAATATGTCCAAAGACGTGATACAATAAGTGATATTCTAGCCGTGTTCGCGGCTTCTGTGGGAGAACACTGATGAGCAACGGATTTTTTGATTTTGAAGACATTGTGCGCAAAACGCAAACCGACCCGCGCGGCTTCATGGCCGAGTGCGACCATGTGCTGAACGGGCGGCTGACCCGCGCCGCCGCGAAGATCGCGTCGGACATAAAGCAAAAGCGGGTGGTTCTGCTGTCCGGGCCGAGCGGCTCAGGCAAAACCACGACGGCTAATAAGCTGGCGGAGGAGCTGGAGTGGATTGGCGTCGGAGCGCATGTCGTCAGCATGGACAATTATTTCCTCACCGTCAATGAAGCGACCCACCCGCGCGACCACAAGGGCGAAATCGACTACGAGTCGCCGAAATGCCTGGATATTCCCCTGCTCAACGCCCATTTCGCGGCGCTTACCAGCGGAGAAGAGGTATTGCTGCCCTATTTTGATTTTGCAAGGCAGCGCCGGGATGATGTCCGCGCCGCGCCGCTGCGGCTGGGGAAGGACGAGGTCGCCGTCTTTGAAGGCATCCACGCCCTCAACCCGCTTCTGTTGGGCGGCTCCGCAGAAAGCCAGTGGCGTGTCTACGCCAGCGCGAGAGCCAACATATACGACAACCGGGATCTGATATATAAAGGGACATGGATCCGTTTAACGCGGCGGCTGATTCGCGACGCCAAGTTCCGCGGCTGGGCAGGCGATACGACGCTGAGGGTATGGGCAAGCGTGCGCCGCGGCGAGAAGAAGCACATCTCACCCTATAAAGACTCCGCCGACATCGTTATCGACACGGCGCTGGCTTATGAGATACCCGTTTTGCGTGATTTCGCGCTGCCGCTGCTGCGCGAAGTGCCCGACAACGCTGACCGCGCCCCGGAGATGCGCCAGATTGCCCCGATGCTGGAGCGGTTCCCGCCGCTGCCGGAGGCTTGGGTATCCAGAAAGTCGCTGTTGAGAGAATTTATTGGATTGGAGGAGAGAGTAAATGAGTGATTGGCTGGCGTTGATTCCTAGAGAAATAAGAACTCGCTATGAGGTATTCAACTTCAATCACGCTGCTGAGATTTTATCACAGGCTTATCCTCTTGAATATGCAGAATTGATGAGTGCGCTGAATAGATTTTCACTATCTGTGTCAGATATTGTAGCGGGAGGCGGCAGTGAATCCGCGGTTCCCAAAAAATTTTCTTCCGAATTGCATCCTTTAGGGTGGCAGGAGGTTAAGATAACAGGAGATTTGATTGTTAAGCTACACCAAAGAGGTGCGTCGGAGGTGACTGAACGTACGATAGAGAATTTCATTGCGGGACATAATATTGATTATGTAAAGAATAAAGTAGCAGTTGATATGGAATGGAATAGCAAAGACCAAACTTTCGATCGTGATTTGTACGCTTTTCGCACATTTTACGAGTGCGATGTTATTGCTTGCGGGGTGCTTATTACTCGCAGTGAGAGCTTAAACAAGGTATTTCGTTCGCTTAATGTTATCAAAAAATATGGCGCCAGCACAACATGGATGGGAAAATTGCTGCCAAGAATCCGCTCCGGGCGACATGGCGGATGTCCACTTCTGGTAGTAGGAATTACTCCTGAATCTATTAGAGATTGGAGGGTGCGGGATGGTGAGTGATCTTACATACCATATAACAAATGATTTGCTATCCTTTTGCGGGAGTCGGAGATTTAAGACAATACTAGCTGACCCCCCGTGGCAATTTATGAATAAAACCGGAAAGGTAGCGCCGGAGCATAAACGGCTGAGCCGCTATACAACAATGGCACTGCGCGAGATTAAGGCACTTCCGGTCAAGGAAATTGCCGATGAGCCCTGTCATCTCTATTTATGGGTTCCTAACGCGCTGCTGCCTGATGGTTTGGAAGTCATGAAGGCTTGGGGGTTCGAGTATAAAGCCAATATTGTTTGGGAAAAAGTTAGGAAAGACGGCAATCCCGATGGCAGAGGCGTGGGATTCTATTTCAGAAATGTAACGGAATTGATTCTATTCGGCATCCGCGGCAAAAATGCGAGGACATTGGCTCCGGCACGCCGTCAAGTAAATCTGCTGAGATCACAAAAGCGGGAGCACTCACGAAAACCGGATGAGATATTCGATATTATTGAGCAATGCAGTTCTGGACCGTTTATCGAGTTGTTTGCTAGAGGTCGCAGAGAGAATTGGGTGCTTTGGGGTAATCAAGCGAACGAAGATTATACGCCAACTTGGTCAACCTATAAAAACATAAGTGCAAGCAGCCCTGTTCAAACATCCGTGTTATAAATTCACAGAACAGATAGGGAGGTATCACCATGATCAACCAACTCCGCGAGTCCGTGCAAACCATCCGGCAGCGCGCCCCCGGCTTTGTGCCGGACATTGCGCTGGTGCTGGGATCGGGCCTCGGTTACCTCGGTGATTTTTGCCAAAACGCTGTGACTGTCCCTTACGCGGAAATTCCCGGTTTCCCCGTATCGACCGCGCCGGGACACGCCGGGAGGCTGGTGCTGGGTGAACTCTCAGGCAAGCGCGTCGCCGTCATGCAGGGGCGGTTCCACTACTATGAGGGCCACTCATATGAAATGGCGGTGTGAGCGAGGGGCTGGCGACGGGCAACATTATGATGCTCACCGACCATATCAAATTTTTTGACGAAAGCCCGCTGCGGGGCGAAAATATCCCTGAACTGGGGACACGCTTTCCCGACATGTCCTTTGCCTATACATCCGTCCTGCGCCACATGGCCCGGCGCGCGGCGGAAGAGATGCACATCCCTTTGTACTCGGGCGTGTATATGTATTTCCCCGGCCCGCAATACGAGACGCCGGCGGAGATCCGCGCCGCCAAGACGCTTGGCGCGGACGCGGTCGGCATGAGTACCGTGCCGGAGGTTATCGCGGCGGTCCACGCCGGGATGGACGTACTGGGCTTCTCGCTCATCAGCAATATGGCGGCGGGCCTGCAAAGTCACAGCCTATCGGAACAAGAAGTCCTCGACACCGCCGAGATGTCGAAGGAGACATTTTCAAAGCTGATACTGCGCTGCTTGGAGTTGATGTAAATGGACACCCTGTTCAAAAACGTGACCGCCGTCCTGATGGACAGCGCGAATTCGGTTCTGGACAACGCTTATGTCGGCGTCGAAGCGGGTAAGATTGCCTATGTGGGCACAACCCCGCTCGAAGGGGCGGCGGGGTCCGTTATCGACGGAGCGCGCAAAGTCCTCATGCCCGGCATCGTCAACGCGCACACCCACCTACCGATGACGCTGCTGCGCGGCATCGCCGATGATTTGGACTTGCAGACCTGGCTTTTCCAGCACATCTTCCCCGCCGAGGAGAAGCTGACCGGAGAGCTTGTCTATACCGGGACGCAGCTCGCGCTGATGGAATGTATCGCGTCGGGTACGGTGTCGGTGACCGATATGTATTTCTTTTCAGCGGACCTCGCCCGCGCCGTCGCCGAAAGCGGGATTAAGGGCAACCTCTGCCGGCCTTTTGCCGGAGAAACGGTGGAAGGGCGGATGGAGGAAGCCTTGGAGTTGATCGCGCAATACCACGGTTACGACAACGGGCGCATCCTGATCGACGCGGCGGTACACGCCGAGTACACGTCAATCCCAGCGGTCTGGGAAGCTGCGGCGGCGCTGGCCAAAGAGCACGGGCTTGGAATGCACGTCCATCTGTCCGAAACGGAAAAAGAGCATAACGACTGTATGGTGAAATACGACATGACGCCGGCGGCGGTTTTCGATAAATACAGCCTTTTCGCCGCCCGGACGACGGCGGCCCACTGTGTCCACGTAAACGATTGGGATATGAGCATCCTCGCGGCGCGGGGAGCGACCGCGGTACATAACCCCGTCAGCAACCTCAAGCTGGGCAGCGGCGTCGCGCGGGTACGCGCCATGCAGAAAAAGGGTATCAATGTGGCTTTGGGCACCGACGGCGCGGCGTCGAACAATAGCCTTGACATGTTCGAGGAGATGAAAACGGCGGCCATCCTCGCCGCAGGGGGCGACCCCCTGACCGCCGCCGGGGCGCTTCGGCTGGCGACCTGCAACGGCGCAAAATCGCAGGGGCGTTCGGACGAGACGGGCGCAATTGCAGTGGGCAAGGACGCGGACTTAATCTTGGTCGATTTTGACCGCCCGCACCTCACGCCGCGGTACAGCGCCGTCAGCTCGCTCGTCTACAGCGCGCGCGGCTCCGACGTGGTGATGACCATGGTGCGCGGCAAAACGCTTTACAAAGACGGGGAATTTTTGACCCTTGACAGAGAGAAAATCCTCTTCGACACGCGCAAGGCGGCCTGTATTTTTTAGACAGGCTTGGCATATTCTTGAGTAGTATCACATTGAAAGGGGGAGGTTGATCCGTGCCGGGCAAGAGCCAGAATTTCCTGCGCGGGGCGCTCAGCCTTTCCATTGCCACCGCGGCAGTCAAAATCATCGGCGCACTGTATAAGATTCCCATTCAAAACCTGTTGGGGGAAGGCGGCTCGTCGCTTTATTATGTTGCTTACAGCATCTATACTTTCCTCTTCGTCCTCGCCACCGCCGGGCTTCCGGTAGCCATCTCCAAAATGGTTAGCGAGAGCCGCACCGCTGGGCGGAACGACGCCGAACGCATCTTTTCCGTGGCGTTCTCCCTCTTTTTGGTCATTGGTACGGCAGGCGCGCTGTTTATGCTGCTCGGCGCCGAATGGATCGCGGCGTGGATGAACGCGGAGGAAGCGGCGTGGGCCATCCGCGCCATCGCTCCCAGCGTGTTTCTGATTGTCTTTATCTGTCCCTACCGCGGCTATTATCAAGGACATGGGAACATGATTCCCACCGCCGTGTCGCAGGTGCTGGAGGCGCTGGGGAAGCTGATTTTCGGCGTAGGCTTGACAGCCGCGGTGTTGTACGTTATAATACCTGCGGAAATCAAAGATGACATTGTGATAAATCAGGCCGAGCGCAATGCCTTCGGTTCGGCGGCCGCCATACTGGGCGTCAGCGTCGGGATATTGATGTCAGCGGCTTATCTGATCATCAGCAGCCGCAAGCTGGAGTTTGGGAAAGCAAAACGCCGCCCCGGCCGGCGGCGCAGGGAAATTCTGCGCGAGATGGTGATGGTAGCCGTCCCGATCACGCTCAGCGCCGCCATTATCAGCGTGACCAATCTCATCGACTCCGGCCTTACGAGAGGGCTTTTGGTAAGCGGCGCGGGCTTTACGGAAAGTGTGCGCGACATATACCACGGAAGCTACACATGGGCGGCGACCCTTTATACCCTGCCCACCGCCTTTGTCCTCACCATTGCCGTCAGCCTGCTGCCCGCCATCGCGGCTTACCGTGTACAGCGTGACCGCCAAGGGGTCGTTCGCACCACCCGCTCGGCCATCCGCGTGACCGCTCTGCTCGGGATGCCCGCCAGCGTAGGGTTTTTCATCCTCCCGGAACCCATCCTCAACCTGTTATACAACTCCAAACCGGAAGGTGTGGAGATTGCCGCCCCCCTGCTGAAAATGCTGGGCATCGCTGTGATTTTCGTCTGCATCGTCACCGTCACAAACGCCATCCTGCAATCCCTCGGGATGGTGTTCATCCCCATTTTTACCATGACGGTCGGCGCGGCCGCGAAGATAATCTGCACATATCTGCTGGTCGGCAGCCCTGAATTCCACATCAACGGCGCGCCGATCGGAACCGTCATCTGTTTCGCCCTGATTGCCGTCCTCAACCTGATCATCGTGATGAGGGCATCCGGTTCCGGTATCGCCCTGTTGAGCGAGATGGGCAAGCCGCTTCTTGCCGCGTTGGCTATGGGGGCTATCGCTCTGGGGAATTATTACTTTTTCTCCCATTTTCTCGGCTCCAGACCGGGCGTGGTTTTAGCCATTGCGGCGGGCGGCCTGTCATACGCCGTGCTGCTCATCCTGATTGGCGGGGTGCCCAAACGCGATTTGGAGCTGCTTCCCGGGGGGGTAAAATTGGCGAGAATACTGCAAATTCGCTGATTTGTCAAAAAATTTGCAAAAAGGGCTTGTGTAATGAGACAAAATATGTTAGATTCTCTTTGGGACGATTTACCTGCATGGGACAAGCTGCTGTGGCTGATGGCGCGGTTGCGTTCACCGGAAGGCTGTCCGTGGGACAGAGAGCAGACCCACCTATCCATCCGAAAGAACCTGGAGGAAGAGTGCGGAGAGCTGCTGGAGGCCATTGACGCCGGTGACGACGCCATGATGTGCGAGGAGTTGGGCGATGTACTGCTGCAAGTGGTATTCCACGCTTGCATCGCCGAGGAGGAAGGCCGCTTTACCATTGGAGATGTACTGGAAACCCTCTGCAACAAGCTCATAACACGGCATCCCCATGTATTCGGGGAAGCAACGGCGCAAAACACAGAGGAAGCACTGATGTTCTGGAAATCGGCCAAAAACGCTGAAAAAACGGCTACAGAGGCAGACGCGTGATAAATGCGCGCGCCTATAGCATACAAGAGAATGAGGAGGAAAAACAATGAACAAGGCGGAACTCACCAACGCGGTAGCGGAGAAGACAGGGCAAACCAAAAAGATTTCCGATGAGATCATCTCTGCGGTATTCGATGTCATCGCGGACTCATTGGCGTCCGGTGACAAGGTTCAGCTCGTCGGCTTCGGCTCCTTCGAAGTCAAGCACCGCGAGGCGCGTGTCGGCCGCAACCCCAAGACCCGCGAAAGCATCTCCATCCCGGCGTCCAAGAGCCCGGTCTTCAAGCCCGGCAAGGCGCTGAAGGAATCTGTCAACAAGTAATGTGACGAAATATGCCTCCGCGGCCTTTTCCGCGGGGGTTCTTCTTTTCAAAGGAGCGTTTATGCGTCTGGATAAATACCTCAAAGTCTCCCGCCTCATCAAACGGCGCACAGTCGCCAACGAGGCTTGTGACAACGAGCGGGTCTCCGTCAACGGCAAACCGGCTAAGGCGGCGTATGACGTCAAGGCCGGCGACGTCATCGAGATCCGCTTCGGCGCGCGGCTGACAAAGATCGAGGTGCTGTCGGTGGCGGAACACGCCAGCAAGGACGCCGCCGCGAGTCTGTACAAAGAATTATCATAACCTGTCCGCCCCCTCGCATAGATTTGATGTAAAGGGGGCGAGCGATTTGCAGAAGCCGCATCATTTGATTCTTGACGGGCGCGAGCGCCTGTTGATTTCCGGCGTCGCCGATGTGGAGAGTTTCGACGAGAACGGGGTCGTCTGCAAGACGACGCAGGGGACGCTGCTGGTGCGCGGCTCCGGCCTTCGCGTCGATAAGCTCAGTTTGGAGGGCGGGGAACTGTCGGTAGAGGGTAAGATCGACAGCCTTGCCTACGAAGACTCAGAACAGGCCGGCGGCTTTTGGTCGCGGCTATTCCGCTGAGATGGAAGTCTCGCTTCTAGGGCAGGTTGCCGAGTTCGCGCTCGCTTTCATACTGGGCGCGGGTTTGGGGTTTGTCTATGACTGTATGCGCATCATCCGCGGGCGGCTTCCGCTGCGCGCCGTCACGGCGGCCCTGGACGCGCTGTTTTGGGTGATCTGCGCGGGGGCGGCCTTTTGGTTTGCCATGAGCTTCGGGGGCGGGGAGCTTCGTATATTCTCCCTTGCCGCCATAGCGGGTGGCATCGCCGCGTATTTTTGCCTTCTGTCGGTTTTTGTGAGGGCTGTGGGCTTTGCCGTTGTAGACGGCGCGATCGAATTGCTGCGTGTTTTATTTCGCCCTTTCATAACGGTTTTCAAAAAAATTCATAATATTTTAACAAAAGCCTTTTCTTTCTGGGCAAAATGGCGTATACTAAAGAAAGAGCGTAGCAACAGGAGGATTCGTGCGCATGAAACGGGTGAAGAAACCGAAGAGGGGCTGGCTGGGCAAGCTGGTAATCCTCATCTTCGCCGTGTACTCCGCAATGACGCTCGTATCCCTTCAGGGCCAGATCAACCAGAGAAAAGCCGAAAACGACGAACTCGAAGCCGCTCTGGAAGCGCAAAGGCTCCGCAACGCGATGCTGCTCGAGGATATCGAGTCTGACGACATTGGCGAAAAGTACGCGCGCATAGCCCGCGATAAGCTGGGCCTTGTGGATCCAAGCGAGATCATAATTATTGACAAGACGCCTTAGAAGCGCTCCGCCGCTGAACGGAATGGGTGTGGCAGGCGTTTATTCCTAAGATAGCAATAAAACGGGAGGACATCCGGCGAGTATGGAAATTGGCAGTATACACTCGGGAAAGGTCACCGGAATTACCAAGTTCGGCGCGTTTGTCGCGTTGCCCGACGGGCGTTCGGGGATGGTTCACATCTCTGAGGTCGCGCACAGCTATGTCAATGACATCCGCGAGCACCTGACCGAGGGGCAGGAGGTCACGGTCAAGGTCATCGGCGTCAGCCCCGAGGGACGCGTCAACCTGTCCATCAAAAAAGCGGCCCCCCCCCCGCCGCGCAAAGACGCGGGTTTCAACGGGGCCCGCCGCGCCCCCGCCGGGCCGCCGAGTTTTGAGGATAAGCTCAAAGCGTTCATGGCCGACTCCGAAAGCAAGATGTCCGGCTTGCGGCAACACTCCGATAGGCCCAGACGAAGAAAATGAGGGGACACCCCCTCATTTTTTGTTCTCTGGAGAGTCAAACCGGGAATTCGGTTTTTTGTCCGGTGCAGGAGGCTTGGGCGGAAATCAAAATGAATATGGCGGACCGGGAATGATGGGCCGTCTGTATGAATAGGGTGCAAAAATAATACTTGACAACCGTTTGCATCTGTGATAAACTGCCTTTTGCCTAAGAGGGTTTATTTTTTTGTGTGGCAAACACAAGTTAGGAGCGATCAGCCATGCGCGTGAGGATTACGCTGTCCTGCG
>JAIRUW010000069.1 GCA_031254195.1 Oscillospiraceae bacterium | reverse complement strand
TGCCAAGATGAGTGTTAAGGCAAGGCGTCACCGTTGCGCTTATGATGATGATTATCTTTGGAAAATCCTCTCATCAGCCAACCGCAAGCGTTAGAGACGTTTCATGCGTCAGCCGTGGGATGTTAAGGATACACGATTGACACTGTGATTGGTAACTGATATACTCTGATGGATATGAGAAATTGAATAAGGGAGGCCGCTTATGAAAGCAAAGCGCAACCGAAAGAGATTTTTAGTGTACATACTGTCCCTCGCAATGCTGCCCGGCATCTTTCCGGCGGCGGCGTTCTCACCGGCGCCAACATGGGGCACGATTCCGGCAGACCTTACCGCCCACGAGCTGGTCGCCCGGATGGGAACGGGCTGGAACCTCGGCAACACCTTTGACGTTCATGCCAATCCGGGTTCGCGCCTAGAGGGGGAAATCCTCGATATAGAGACATTGTGGCTCGGCGGGCGCGCGAACCAAACCACGCAAACCCTCATCCAGACGATCAGACGCGCCGGATTCGACACATTGAGGATTCCGGTGACCTGGAGCAAGGTCGCCGACCCGGACAACGGTTGGCAGATCCGCGCGGACTGGATGGAACGCGTGAAGCAGGTCATCGATTGGGCGATGGAGGAGGATATGTTTGTCATCCTCAACGCCCACCACGAAAACAGCGCCTTGGACCTGCAAACCGGCGACGCCAGCCTCAGCAGCCATGCGAGCAACGTGTTTGTCTCAAACATTTGGAGGCAGATTGCGGAAACCTTCAGGGATTATGACGAAAGGCTGATTTTTGAGGGGCTGAACGAGCCGCGGCATGAAGGCGGCCAGAACGAATGGTGGGGCGCGACCCAGGAGGTTCGCGACAACCTCAACTTTCTCAATCAGGCATTCGTTGACGCGGTAAGGGCTACCGGCGGCAACAATATGCACCGGATTCTCCTGGTACCGCCCGTCGCGGCAGGCGCGACGCCCAACGGGATGCGTGATTTTTTAGTCCCCGAAGACCCGCTCAACAGCGTGAACAAGATCATCTGGTCAATCCACACCTATTCGCCGTTTAATTGGGCGCACGAAGGCAGAGGGGGATACGAAGGCCCCAGCGAGATTATTCAAAATCTTGAAACCATCAAGCAAAACGCGGAGAGGCTGGGCATCCCTGTTATTTTAGGCGAATGGGGCTCTATCGGCGCGTCTGTCGGCACCGACCCGGACCAGGACCTCCGCGACACCCAAAGACCCCAGCACGCCGAGGACTATGTCCGTGAGGCGCGCAATAGAGGAATGGTTGCGATCGTATGGGACAACGGTGGTTTCGCAGGCACAGGGCACACCTTCGGGCTCATCCGCAGGAACCATCCGCACGAAATATCCGATCTCCATCAGGCGGTCATAGACGGCATCATGCTAGGCGCCGGCATAGACGTCAGTCAACCCGCCACGGGAGGCGATACCGATAGCGAAGACAACCCCGGCGCCGGCAACGGGGCCGATAACAGGGAAGCGCCCGTTGATGAAGGCGGAGCCGGAAACGAAGAAGGATCCTCCGCGGGAGACGGTGACGATACCGATGACGGCGGTGGACTGGGCGCGTGGCTTTGGGTTCTATTGATCGGTGGCGGCGCGGCGCTTGTTATCATATTTATCGCCGTAAAGAACAAGAAAACACTGAAACTGTGACTAGCAGCCGACAGCCGCCGGTCATGAAACCAAATTGATAAACGGAGGCAAGTTCCATGGGCATCAAAATCATCAACGAGAAATCCCTTCCCTCGATTCCGTGGCAGGATAAGCCCGCCGGCTGTAGGGACGTTGTGTGGCGCTACAGCGAGAACCCCATTATCAAGCGAGACTTATTGAAATGCAGCAACTCTATCTTCAACAGCGCGGTCGTGCCGTTCAACGGGCAATACGCGGGCGTCTTCCGTGTGGATGACAAGCGGCGCAACATGCAGCTCCACGCCGGGTTCTCCAAGGACGCTGTCAGCTGGATGCTGAACGAGGAGAAGATCGAGTGGGTCAACGAGGACGCGAAAACCGCTGAAGCGAACCCGTGGCAATACGGTTATGACCCGCGTGTCGTCTGGATTGAGGACCGCTACTGGGTCACGTGGTGCAATGCTTACGGGTGGAAGCCCACAATCGGCATCGGCTACACCTTCGACTTCAAAAAGTTCTATCAGTGCGAAAACGCGTTCCTGCCCTTCAACCGCAACGGCGTGCTGTTCCCCCGGAAGATCGGCGGGAAATACGTTATGTTCAGCCGCCCGTCGGATTCGGGACATACCCCTTTCGGCGATATGTACATTTCTCAGTCCCCGGACATGAAATACTGGGGGGAGCACCGTCATGTCATGGGCCCGAGGGGAGGCTGGGAATCCAAGAAGATCGGCGCGGGCCCCATTCCCATCGAAACGAGCGAGGGCTGGCTCTGCATTTACCACGGCGTCCTGGAATCCTGTAACGGCTTTGTTTACAGCTTGGGTGCGGCAATCCTTGACATTAACGAGCCGTGGAAGGTGAAATACCGCTGCGACGAGTATCTGCTAAGCCCGCAGATGGACTATGAATGCTGGGGCGACGTCCCCAACGTGGTCTTCCCCTGCGCCGCGTTATGCGACGCGGATACGGGAAGGCTCGCGATCTACTACGGCTGCGCCGATACCCATGTGGGACTGGCGTTCGGCACTGTTGAGGAAATCGTGGAATACACCAAAGCGCATTCATAGCGCGCTGAGCCGCCGGACGGCCCGCGCCACTTGATCAGAATAAAAGGAGCGAATACGCCGCAACGTATTCGCTCCTTTTGATTTTAAGGTAGCACCGCCATCATTTTACTCTCCCCGGCAAGCGCTAATACTTGCCATACTCCCCGCCGTCCGGCGCGTACGCCGTTTTCTTCGGCATATTGATTTGCTTCTTCGAGGTGTGAGCCGCCCCCGTGGGAAGCCGCCGCGCACCGTCTTTGAGCTTGAACTGCGCAACCAGATCTTCCAGCATAGCCGCCTGTCCACTCATCTCCTCGCTGGCCGCGGCGCTCTCTTCAGCCGTCGCGCTGTTCTGCTGGATGACCTGCGCCACCTGGTCTATACCGGTATTGACTTGTGTAATTCCCGCTGATTGCTGTTCGGATGACTGCGCGATTTCATTGATGAACTGATTGCTCTCGCTTATCCCGGACACGATTTCCTCAAGGCTGGCGGCGGTTTCTCCGGCAATACGCGAACCTAGCTCCGCTTTCTCTGTCGAGTTGGCAATCAGCGTTCCGGTTTCCTTTGCCGCCTCCGCGCTCTTAGCCGCGAGATTCCGCACTTCTTCCGCGACGACCGCAAACCCTTTGCCGTGCTGTCCGGCTCTGGCCGCTTCCACGGCGGCGTTGAGGGCGAGGATATTCGTTTGGAAGGCTATGTCGTCTATGACTTTAATAACCTTGCTGATGCTTTTGCCCGCGTCATTGATTTCCCTGACGGCTTCCAGCATTTCATCCATTTGACGGCTGCCTTTTTCAGCGCTTTGTTTAATAGAGTTTGCGAGTTCGGCGGTACGCTCGGCCAAATGTGCGTTATCTTTGGTCTTTTGCGCTATCTCTGTAATGGAAGCGGAAAGCTGTTCCACCGAAGCGGCCTGTTGGGTTGAACCTTGCGCGAGAGCCTGCGCGCCGTCCGCGATTTGCTTGGAACCGGTGGAAACCTGCGCGGAGGAGCTGTTGATCTCGCCGAACATATTGTTTAGGCTGTCAATCATGAGCTGCAAGGCGTTCGCCATAACATCCTCCGGGGCAAGATGCTCAACCTCTGTGGTCAGGTCGCCTTTGGCGACAGCTGCCATTTCCTCGGCGATATGGGTGACATGGGTAATGAAAGAAGCGGTAGCCCCGATACACTGGCCAATCTCATCTTTCATATGTCCAAATTGCGCGATAATGCGCTCGTCCTCGGCGGACATCGTGATGTCGCCGGTTCCGCCGGCCTTTTTCATAAAGGCGGTCAACAGGCCCAGCGGCTTGGAGATCAGGCCGGATATGTAGAGCGCAAGGAACAGAGCGACAGCGATCGCCGCAACAAGAACGATAATGATGACAGTCAAAAGAGAAGTAAAGAGACTATCGCCTTCTGCATTGGCGGTTTGTGCGACTTCAACTTTCATGTTCAGACATTCATCAAAGTTCTCCACAGCCTTGTTGATGTCGGCGGTATATTGTCCCATCAGGTCATACAGTTCGTGCGGCGGTGTACCGGTCTTGGCTTGCTGATAGATAAGCTCTAAGCATTCGCCGAACCTTTTTTCATACAGACTGCGGGCTTCGTCAAATAACGCTTCCGCCGGATGACCGGGCGTGATGGACGCCCTGTAAGCATTCATGTTCTCGGCCATAGTCTTGGCGTAATCATCAACTCTTCTGCGTGCGTCCTCAACCAGTTCCGATCCTTGCTTACGCTCCAGTTCGGCTTCGGCTTCATCCTCTTCGTTATCGGCGTCGAGGATGATAGCCGCGCCGATGATGTACTCGCGCATACAAGCCCGCTGACGCTGCATCATCTCAATGATTTTTGTCATATACGGCATCGGAACCGTCTGACTATTATACATTGAGCTTAGGGCGCCATTGATTTGCGTCATACCGACGACGCCTACGACGCCGACCGCCATCGTCAGGGCGATGACGATCAGGAAACTCACGATCAGCTTCATGGATACCTTCAAATTTTTCATAATGCGCTAATACTCCTTTTTTTTATGTTTGTAGTCCGCTTACAAGAGCTAATACTTGCTCGGGGTGTAGGCCGCCCCCGTAGGAAGCTGCTGGGGGCTGTCTTTGAGCTTAAACTGCGCAATCAAATCCTCCAGCATATTGGCCTGACCGCTCATCTCCTCCGACGCGGCGGCGCTTTCCTCGGCTGTCGCGCTGTTTTGCTGAATGACTTGCGCCACTTGGTCTATGCCTGTATTGATTTGCGCAATTCCCATCGACTGCTGTTCGGATGAACGAGCGATCTCACTAATGATTTGATCGCTTTCGTTTATCCCGGAAACGATTTCCGAAAGGCTGGCGGCGGTTTCACTTGCTATGCGCGAACCTAGCTCCGCTTTTTCGGTCGAATTGGCAATCAGCGCTCCGGTTTCACTGGCCGCTTCCGCGCTTTTGGAGGCGAGGTTGCGCACTTCTTCCGCGACGACCGCGAACCCTTTGCCGTGCTGTCCGGCTCTTGCGGCTTCCACGGCTGCGTTCAGCGCGAGGATGTTCGTTTGGAAAGCAATATCGTCTATGACCTTGATGACCTTACTGATACTCTTGCCGGCTTCATTGATTTCCTTGACGGCTTCCAGCATTTCATCCATTTGACGGCTGCCTTTTTCGGCGCTGTCTTTTATTGTGTGGGCAAGCTCGGCTGCGCGTCCGGCCATTTTCGCATTGTCCTTTGTATTATCCGCTATCTCGGTGATGGAGGCCGAGAGCTGTTCCACCGAAGCGGCCTGCTCGGTTGAGCCTTGCGCAAGGGCCTGCGCGCCGTCCGCGATTTGCTTGGAGCCTGTGTTCACCTGTTTAATGGAGGATTTGACCTCTCTGAACATGTCACTAAGGCTATCCTCTAATTTCAACAGAGAGTTGCCCAATTTATCGTCGCCGGAGAGCCGCTCTACCTCGACGGTCAAGTCGCCCGTCGCAATTTTCTCAAGCTCTTCGGAGATGTGAGTTACATGTGAGACAAACGCGGCGGTAGCTGCCACGGACTGGCCGATTTCGTCTTTATGTTCAGAGAATTTGCCAATCGCTTCAGCGTCTTCGGGCCTCAAGGTTAGGTCGCCTATGACGCCGGCTTTTTGCATGAAGTCGGAAAGGACGCCAAGCGGCTTACTGATTAAGCCGGAAATATATAGGGCAAGCGCAATCGCGACGACCACGGCAACAATGATTATAACAATCATCATAATAATCAATGTAAGGTACAGCGAGTCCATCCGGGTGTTTTTCGCCACTGCGTCAGCGTTATTGCGTTCCGCGCTGGAATTAAACCCATTAATAATACTGTCGCACATGGCGTCGGCGCTTTCAATTGCCGCAAGAGCCCCGTCAATATCCCCGGCATTCAAAAGCGCTTGGACATTGTTTTTATGAGAAGCGTAGTCGCCCTTCCAGAGGCTTTTCGAGCTATAATAATCTCTTTCTTCATTTTCAAACTCAATGGACTTTTCATAAGTAGCAAATTCTTCATCGGCCTGCCTGTCATCGGCGGCTATTTCATCAAACAGGGACTTTATCATTGTGGGGTTGTCCCGATAAAAAGTCGCCTGATTGATGTTGGCGCGCTGGCTGTTGAATATCTCACGGAGATTCCCCAGCGCCTCAATAGAAGTGAGGTTGTAATCGTACATATCGGACGAACTCTGATTAATGCTGTTCATTCCGAAGATACCGGCGACTCCGACTGCCACAGTCAAGGCTATGACGATTAGAAACCCTACAATCAGCTTCATGGATACCTTCATGTTTTTCATTATGCACTAACGTCCCTTCTTTTTCATTTTCAGGCCGCCGGCAAGCGCTAATACTTGCCGTACTCTCCGCCGTCCGGCGCGTACGCCGTTTTCTCCGGCATTTTGATTTGCTTCTTCGGGGTGTAGGCCGCTCCCGTGGGAAGCCGCCGCGCGCTGTCTTTGAGCTTGAACTGCGCGACCAAATCCTCCAGCATAGTCGCCTGACCGCTCATCTCCTCGGAAGCGGCGGCGCTTTCCTCGGCTGTCGCGCTGTTTTGCTGGACGATTTGCGCCACCTGGTTGATGCCGCTGTTGATCTGCGCGATGCCGGCGGACTGCTCGTCGGACGACTGCGCGATTTGGGACACGATCTGGCTGCTCTCGTTAATCCCGGATACGATTTCGGTCAGGCTCGCGGACGTTTCTCCCGCGATGCGAGACCCAAGCGCCGCCTTCTCCATCGAGTCGGCAATCAGGTTCCCTGTGTCTTTCGCCGCCTCCGCGCTTTTGGACGCTAAGCTGCGCACTTCCTCGGCCACGACGGCGAAACCCTTGCCGTGCTGACCGGCTCTCGCCGCTTCCACGGCGGCGTTGAGAGCGAGGATATTCGTTTGAAAAGCGATGTCGTCAATGACCTTTATGACCTTGCTGATGGATTGGCTGGCAGAGTTGATGTCTTTCACGGCAGACATCATTTCGTCCATCTGCCGGCTGCCTTTTTCCGCGTTATCCTTGATTGTGCCGGCAAGTATGGCGGCGCGCCCGGCCATCTCCGCGTTGTCTTTTGTCTTTTGCGCGATCTCGCTGATGGACGCGGAAAGCTCTTCTACCGACGACGCCTGCTCGGTCGAGCCCTGCGCGAGGGATTGAGCGCCCTCCGCAATTTGCTTGGAGCCGGTGGACACTTGGGCTGTGGAAACATTGATGTTGCCGAACATATTATTGAGGTTATCAACCATATGCTGTAATGCTTTCGCCATCACATCATCGCCCGAAAGGGTTTCGACCTCGGTAGTCAGGTCGCCGTCCGCAACCCTGTTGAGTTCGTCGGAGATATTGACAACATGCTGGACAAAGGCGGCGGCGCCTTCGCTCAGCATGTTAAGTTCATCTTTTTGCTTGGACAGCTCTTCGATGAGTTTGACGTTTTCAGGCTGAAGGGAAAGGTCGCCTGTCGTGCCCGCTTTCTTAAACCAAGCGGCGAGCGTGACCATCGGCTTACTGATTGCGCCGGAAATTGCAAATGCCATGATGATTCCCATAAGCAACGCAAAAATGGCAAGCGCCACCGAAACAATCATAAGTATCATGCTGAGATTGGATGAAGACTTAATTTGCGCATTTACATCATCGTTGACGCTTTCCATCATCGCGTTAATCAAGGCGTAGGTTTCGTCTACCGTTTGTTTTGCTTCCTCTATGACTTTATTATGGCCGCCGACTGCTTCTACGGCTATGTTGATCAGCGTTTTATAGCCCTCCAAAGCCCCGATTGCCGCTGTCGCCATATCCTGGTCATGCGCTTGAGAACTGTTTTCATGGTACTCTTCAAGAGAGGCCGTGAGCATGTCAATCATTTCAAGAATCTGCGAAGCCATGCTTGTGTCTTTCGTTTCAAGGAATGTTGAAACAAAGCGGACAAGAACCTGCGAGCCGTTTAAGACATTCGCGGCGTGGTCGATCCTTGTGCTTCTTCTGACCAAAGCGTCCGCGTCTCTGCCCGACTGGGCGTCCGAGACGAGGTTGCCAATCTGAGCGTCATACATCTCCTTGGCTTGCTCGGTTAGGGTTGTCCCCAAGGCTCCGGCATCAGTGGCAAGCATTGTCATGCCGCCGTTGCTTTCGTAAAGCTGGTCAACCGCCTCGCTCCATGCCACCAAGTATTCACGGACAGCTTTAAGGCTGCTTGTAAAGTGTTCCAATTCTTTCATGCCGGCAGCGCGCTTTTCCATGCTCACTAAATAAGTCTCCGCTAATTCAAAGTGCCCGCCTCCGCCGTTATACGCCTCTTCATCGTCCCTATAATAGAGTATGGTCGCAAAGGTATCCGCGTCGCCAAACTCTTTTTGGAAATATGCGGCGTCCTCCTGAAAATAAACCATCTCGTCTATGGTCGATAGATTTTGGCTTGTCATGATGTTACCGACTGTGACGGCGACCGCCATGATCAGGATACACGCAAGAACAATTCCGAAGCCTAAAAGAATCTTCGCGCGGATTTTCAGATTTTTCACTTGAACGCCTCCTCAATGTCATTGGAAACCCCTTGCGAAAGTCCATCTGGGCAAATACTGTTCAAAATTATACCACATTATTATCCATCGCGCAACATACAAGTCGAATAAAATGGAAAAGTGTTTGTAGAAGCGTCAATGATAGGTAACAGAATAATAGAGCAAGCCCTTGATATGGTTTCGCTACATAACCGCGAGATAATCGCTGAGGACTTGGTTAGGGCTTTTGAAGTTAAGGCATG
>JAIRUW010000060.1 GCA_031254195.1 Oscillospiraceae bacterium | reverse complement strand
CCGCGTCGGGGACGGCGGAAGCCCGCGCCGCCGCGTCGCATACCGTGCCAAGCTGCGACGAGGACGCAATGGCGGCGGTGGTAGCGTTTTTGGAGGAGCGGTATGGATGAGGGTTAGGTATATGAAAGCAAGTGCCGCTATGGGATGGCGGCACTTTCTTTTTTTCACTGTAGCTTTTTGCCTGTTTCAAAAGTATTCATAGTAAAGGGGGGTTAATGGTGGCGATACAATCGTTGCGTACGGACGATTGCGTTGACGAAGTGATTGACAGATACTCAAACATGGTTTACCGGCTGGCATTGGCGCATATGAAAACGAAGCACGACGCGGAAGACGTCTTCCAAGACGTCTTTCTCCGCTACATAGCAAAGCCCCGCGCCTTTGAAAGCGAGGAGCACCGCAAGGCCTGGCTGATCCGCGTCACGATCAACCGAAGCAGGTCGTTGTGGTCGGCATGGTTTCGGAAAGCAGAACCGCTTGACGACGGCATCGTTTTTGAGGCGAAGGAAGAAAACGATTTATTTGAGTATCTGGCATTGCTTCCGCAAAAATACCGTTCCGTCATCCATCTATTCTATTGCGAGGAGTTAAGCATAAAGCAGATCAGCGAAATTTTGGGCGCGAAGGAATCGACCGTCCGCACGTGGCTTACCCGTGCCCGTTCCATTCTGGGCGAAAAGCTGAAAGGAGGGTTTCCACATGAATAAAAATATCTATAAAGACATGATGGAACAAGCCGTTCCGAGCTTGGCCCTCCTTCAAACGACAAGGCTAAAAATGATGAAGGAGAAACCCGTTATGATAAAACGTTCTGTCCGTGCCGCGATCATTGCCATTGCGGCAGCGCTACTAATGGCCGCCACCGCGCTTGCGGTGTGGCGGCTTCTGTCCCCTGGCGAGGTGGCCGAAATATTGTATGGTGAAAAATTAAGAGAAGCGTTTCTGTCGGAAAACGCTGTCGCAATTGACAGAAGCGAACTATCCGGTGATTACGTGATTACCCTTATGGGAATCACCTTGGGTGAGAATTTGGATTCGCTCAATAAAGGCGACGAAAGCAAGACATATGCCGTCATAGCTGTGTCAAAAACAGATGGGACATCAATGCCCGAAATACTATCCAGCGAGTTTGTGCCATTTTACGCGATCCCCCTAATAAAAGGCGTAAAACCTTGGCAGGCCGGCGTTGGGCAAACCCAAGGCAGCACGGTTATTGACGGGGTGCTGTACCTTCTGCTAGGATGCGATAATCTGGAGGTTTTTGCCGACAAGGGTGTGTATCTAGGCATTTCCGACTGGCCGTTTCATTCGCAGGATTCGTTTCCCTACGACGAGGAAACAGGGGCATTTTCCCGCAATGAGAGCTATGCCGGTGTTAACGCGTTATTCGAGCTTCCGCTTGATGTGACAAAAGCCGATCCGCAGAGAGCGGCGGAGATTCTGGGCGGAGATACTGAGCCTGAAAGGAACGAAACGCCGTCGCCATCCGATGAACCCGAATCCTCCCCGGAGCCTGTTATAGGCATTGGCAGCGGCGATGAGGAGCTTGATATAGAAGCGCTGTTTTTGCTTAATTGGGAGTCTCCTTCTGAAATAACAATGGAGCAACGCATGGCGATGTTTGACTATATTAATAATTTACCGTTAGAAAACTTTACCTTATTAGAAGACTCTGTGAAAACATGCACAGTGGATTCGGAGGGATATATATCCTATGAATATAAAGGAGAAGGCGGATGGAGCACCAGCTCAAAGACGGTTTACAGCGCCTTTTTAGCCAGTCCCGTCGGGGAACTAACCAAAAGCGGTCAATCAGGAGGCTATAGACATGTGATTTTGCATACATATATCACATCTGCCGACGGCAGCGTAACGTTTACGTTGTATGAATGGGAACCGTCGTTCATAACGCAGGATTGAAGAATAAGACCCACACGCCCTCCTCGGTAACGAGGAGGGCGTTATGCTTAATAATGGATGTATGATTATTCAAGCGAGGATACATAAAACTCGTTTAACATATCCATAAATTCCTTGCTATGCTCCATGAATAAGAACTTGTCTATCGAATCATGACCGATTCCAGCATTCACAAGGGATTGATAAGCAACAGCGGCATCTGATAAAAAATAATCATAGTGACCATTATGTCCCGGCTTTTCCATTAGCTGAACAGAGCAATTTGGATTTTCAATCTGCTCTCGTTTCGTATAAATAGGAGACACGCCGCCATAAAAATCATCCTCTGTTCCGCTGATTACTAAAATGGGAACGGCAACCGCGTTAATGCCGTCTATCGCGGACAACCGCGAATCTTCGCCATACTTCACTGTGGTAAACATCCATGTAAACGGGGATAGCGGAATGTGAAAAATTCCCGTATAGCGTTTAATTGAGTATGCCCATTGCTCTTTAGGCGTGTCAAATCCCGATGCAATGATGGCTGCCGTTACATTATGCTCAAACTGCAATACCGCCGCACTTGCATATCCTCCGAGGCTGTGACCAAACAGCATAACAGGCAAATCCGCGAATCGAGATTCACTTTCTACATATCTTATCACAGCGTCCAAGTCATATACGGCCTGAGCGTATCCAACCATACTGCCGCCTTCGCTGTTGTAACAGCCGGTGTAGTCATAGCAAAGCACCATCCAACCGGCATCTGCAAAATATGTAATTTCATATAGCTTCACATCGCTTGGGTCGCGATGACCCGGACTGATAATGATTAACCCTTGTGTGCTGTTTGCGCCGTAAAGGTAACCCGTAAGCGCATGTTTTCCAGATAGAATTTTGATTTCTTCCCTCGGATATTCATGAGCATCCAAATCACTGTACAATAAGAATTGTTCCGTATTGTAGCCGCTATATTCCGCGCGGCTGAAAATAATCATATGCGCGACAGAAATACCAATAAGGCATATTAAACTCAAGCTGATGCCCAAGCATAGGCACCAAATCACAGGTTTTCTTATTCGATTTATATAAAATGTTTTTATCCTCATATTTCTCCAAAAATATAAATAATATGCGTTGCACCCATTTTCTTGGGAATTATCCTCCACACCATATCTTCATTGAATCAACAAGACCTTGAATGGTTTATTTGTGCGGATACAGGTCATAATAACGTTCAATGAGCCGCGTGAAACGCCGTCCCAAAGGATCAGCGTGAAATCGCTTTCGGCGACGATCTGGCTGTTGCGGATCAGCGGCGCCTGGCGGTCATACGTTTTATAGTCGGGGCGGATGATCGTCATTGGCAGCTCATGCTCCAGCGCATACCGTTCGGCGAGGCTGTCCGCGCCCGCCGCGCCGCCGCTGATGACCTCGCTCGCGCTTGTGGGCATATGCTCCTCCAAAACCCCATAGCTGCGGCCGTCCAGCGACCGCGAGCCGACAACGGCTACCCGCATGAACCATTCCCCCTTGATTGGGAAGTATATCATACATCGAACATTTTTTCCAGCCCTGTTTTTCCCGGGTCAGTCGCCGTGCGGGAGACGCCTCTGTGGGAAAAAGTCCGTTTCCTGCCCTGCCTGCAAGACCCTGTTTCAAATGTTCCCGCCCGTGGCATAGTAAGCCCGTACCATGAACATCGAGGTGCTTTATGCGAAAATGTATGGCAATCCTTCTATGCCTCGGGATACTGCTGCCCGGCCCCGCGTTGGCCGCGCAGGAGCCCGGGCTTCCCGATATGGTGATCCCCGGTGGGCACACGCTGGGCGTCAAGCTCTTTACCGATGGCTTGCTGGTGGTGGGTATGGCGCCCGTGCAGACCGACGACGGGACGGTGTCGCCTGCGCAGGACGCGGGGCTTGTGAGCGGCGACATAATCACGCATATCCAAAAGAAAACCGTTTCCACCATCCCCGAATTGCAGGCGCTGACCGGCAAACTGCGCGGAGAAGCGCTGGAGATCTCCTTTATCCGCAACGGGCGGATGCTTTCAACCACCCTTATCCCCGCCAAAGCCGTCCAGGACGGTCAATACCGCATCGGAGCCTGGGTGCGCGACAGCATGGCGGGCATCGGCACCATCACCTTCTATGACCCCGACACCGGCCTGTTTGGCGCGCTGGGTCACGGCATCAATGAAGCCGAGACGGGAAGCCTGCTCCCGATGGGCTCGGGGCATGTGCTGTACTCCGAGGTGGAGTCGGTGCGCATTGGCCAGCCCGGTTCCCCGGGCGAGCTGAAAGGCGCGTTCCGCGACGACAGGCAATACGGCCATCTGATCAAGAACACCGAAACCGGCTTATATGGCACGCTGCCGGATACCGAAGCCTTGGGGCCGGAACCGCAAAAGCCCGTCCCGGTCGCGCGGGGCGGCGAGGTCAGGGCGGGCGCCGCGTCCATCCTGTCCAACGTGAGCGGCGACAGGGTGGAGCGGTTTAATGTCGAGATCGTTAAGGTCTTCCCGGAGGAAAATGAGCCGCGCAACTTCATGATTCGCGTCACCGACGAGCGGCTGATCGCCCTGACCGGCGGCATCGTGCAGGGGATGAGCGGCAGCCCGGTGCTGCAAGACGGCAAGCTGGTCGGCGCGGTGACGCACGTGCTGATCAACGACCCAAAGCGCGGCTACGGCATTTTTGCCGAGTCAATGCTGCGCGAGGGCATGATAGCATTGGACGCCGAGACTCTGGGCAAGGCAGCGGCCTAGGATTATACGCCCGCAAAACAGCAGAGAGCCGCAAAAGCGGCTCTCTCAGGCTGTCAAAAAAGTTCGTCATGAACGAGTTTTTTTGATATAGTGTATTAGGGTGATACAGAGGATAGAGCGTTCATGGGATGAGCGTGGAGAAGTAAGATTTATCTGCCTTGAGGACTTGGTATCGCAAGACCACCTATTGAGGAAAATAGAAAAGGCAGTGGATTTTAACGAGATATATCCGCTGGTTGAACAATACTATTGCGAAGATAACGGGCGTCCGGCGGCAGACCCGGTTATGTTGGTAAAGATGGTTCTTCTCCAGCACCTATATGGAATACGCTCGCTGCGGCAGACGGTAAAGGAAATAGAAGTGAATATAGCGTACCGATGGTTTTTAGGGATGGGCATAGATACGGCAGTCCAGCACTTCGCCACAGTAAGCTATGCGTTCGCAACCCGTTTCCCCGGTGAGTTATGTGAAAAGATATTTGCGTGGATACTGGAAGCGGCAGTGGCGAAGAAATATGTGCGAGCAGAAACAGTATTCATAGACGGCACCCATATCAAAGCCAGCGCCAATAAGAACAAGAAACGCAAAGAACTGGCGGCTGCCACAGCGCGGGTATATAACGAACAGTTGTGGGAAGAGATTAACGCAGACCGTGAATCGCACGAAAAGAAGCCGTTAAAAGACAAGCCTGATGAACCTCCGGCGGAAAAGGAAACCACGGTATCGACCACCGACCCGGACTGCGGAGTATTCCGCAAAGGGGAAAACGAAGTACAATTTGCCTATGAAGCGCATACCGCTTGTGATACATACGGCTTTGTTCTTGGTTATGAGGTAACACCGGGGAATGTACATGACAGTGTGGCTTTTGACAAGGTATATGATAAAGTAACAGGAACGTTCCCTGAAATCAGGACAATAACAATGGATTCCGCATATCGGACGCCGTGGATATGCAAGCGGGTATTCGGAGATGGCCGCCAAGCATCCTTACCCTATAAATGCCCGATGACAAAAGACGGTTTTTTCAAGAAATATGAGTATGTATATGATGAATACTACGACTGCATCATTTGTCCGAACAATCAGGTTTTGCAATACAGCACAACCAACCGGGACGGATACCGGGAATACAAGAGCAATCCGAAGAGTTGTGTGAATTGCCCGCACCGCTCCATGTGTACGGAAAGCAAGAACCATCAAAAGGTAGTGACCCGACACGTCTGGGAAGATTACATAGAGTTGGCGGATGATTTTCGATACACGCCGGAAGGCAGAAGGAGTTACGCACGGCGAAAGGAGACGATTGAGAGGGTCTTCGCTGACGCGAAAGAGAAACACGCCATGCGGTATACCCACATACGAGGTCTGGCCCGGGTAAAACGCTGGGTCGGGCTGAAATTCGCAACCATGAATCTCAAAAAGCTAGCGACATGGGCGGCTATACTGCTCGATTCTTATCGCTTATTACGGCTATTCTGTTCTTTTTATATGCTGAACCCCTCGTCGGCAACCTGACAAGGGGTTCTTTGACAGTCTGAAAGCCGGCTTTGCCGGGGGAGCTGTTAAGAAGGGGATGAAAACCCTTTGACGGCGTATCATAACTGTGATACAATAAGCAAAGAAAGGGGATGGACTATATGATGAGGACGCACGTAAGACCCGTGCGGGATTTGAGGAACAATTACGCCGAAATTGCGGAGCTGATCAAAAACCACGATCAAGTCATTATAACGAAAAATGGACGCGGGGACTCTGTGCTTATCAGTATCGAGGAATACGCAGAGCTTGAAAAAATTAGACATGAACGCTATGTGGCGGGAAAACTGGCGGAAGCGGAAGCCCTAGCCGCCGACCCCAAAACGAAATGGTATTCGCATGAGGAATTCTGGAGTAAGTTTGAAGTATGAAATTCAATATTGAATATATGGAGGCGGCAGTGTGGGATATAGAGGATATATCGGATTATCTATCGGACTTTTATCCCAATACGCCGACCAAGGTATTAACTGCAATAAAGCGGAGCATTGAGAATCTGATCGACAATCCTTACATGTATGCGGAATACGCAAAGAATCCGGCGTATCGCAAGATAACGGTGCAGGATTATCTTGTATTTTACAAGATTACGGAGGAAGAGCGTACTGTAAGGATATACCGCGTCCTGCATGGGGCGCGAAATCTTGATGAACTTACGACAGCTTTTTAGCCATATACCCCTCTGAATCCTCAAAACCAAATTTTCTGTATATAGATTTTCCGTCAATGGAGGCGTGAAGCCGGACGATTGTATAGCCCCGCGTCCTTGCCTCGTCAAGCAAAAGCCCAAGCAGCCGGGAGGCTATGCCCTGTTTTCGATGGGAGGGAAGGGTATACATATTTGTCACATAAGCGACCCTTCCGGTAGGGTTGGTGTATGTCGGCGGAAGCTGATAAAAGCAGATTCCGCTCGTCGCGATGATTTCGCCGCCGTCTATGGCAAGCCATGAAATAAGCGAGCCGTCCGCCAGACTGAAAGTAAAGTAATCCAGCAGTTCCCTGTCTATATCCGCGACAGGCGGCAGCTTTTCGTCAAGGAGCTGCTGCTTGCGGAACCGCGCGAGGAGAGGGATGTCGCCCTCATTTGCCTTCCTAAAGTCCATACATTCACACCCCGTCAGCGTTTATGAAACCACTTCAGCCGGGACATCTCATACACCCACCGGGAGCGGGCGTCGTCAAACGCTTTGGCGTATGCCCCGCGGATTGTCATGCCCTTTTCGCTCCAGACTCTGGGCAGGAAGATAGCGATAACGATAAACCGCAGCGCCATGGTGCCGCTGAATACCAGCTTGTAATTGTCAAACGGCGTACCCAATATCGTCCGGTTAAGGCTTTCCATCACGGGCGAGAGGATTTCCAGTAAAGCCCCGCCGCAGATGAAGGCGGCGGCGGTCGCGACCGATGTGAGCACCGCGTAGACGGCGAGAGCGATCGGGCGGCCGGTGTCCGGCGTGTGGGAGAACTGCATGTTGACCATGCAGGCCTCGTTGGCGCACCAAAAAACGCCGCCGAAGAAATTAAATAGGAAGAGCGGCCATACGCTGCCCGGCACGGCAAACAACCATACCGCGATAAAGACCGTTGACATGGTGGCGGAGATCATCATCAGCGCTGGACCGCCGTAGCGGTCAAGAAATTTCCCCCAACGGGAGATGACGAGCAGCGTGAGAACGTTCGCCACGATCTGCCCGGCTAGTATCATGCTCGTGTAGGAGAGAAGGAGCTTATCAATGGCGTACTTGCCGAAGAAGGGCGCGCTGAGGTTGACCGTGAAGCTCCAGAATATCCAGAAGAGCAACCAGTTGCGTGTCTTGTGCGATGTGAAGCAGGATTTCAGGCCCCTGAGGAAGGTGGAGCCTTCCGGGGCTGCCGGGATACCGGAAAATTTATAGCCGGCATACATCAATATATCCGCAAGCCCGGCAAGCCCGCCCACTGCGAAGACGATTGTATAGCCTGTAAATCCCGGCACATGATCCAATACAAAGGCGATCCCCAAGCCCGCCACCAGCGAGACGGCGGTGGATACCCTTTGCCGCGTGGCGATGTAGCGGCCCCGAATGTCCATCGGGACCACACTGGCCATCAGCGACATGTGCGTGATCGACACAAACGAGCCGCCCATCGCCGCCAGCGTTACAAGCACGATCAGCATCCACAGGCCCGACTGCCCGACCGGAAATATGTACGGGATAAACGCCACGACAATCCACGATGACCGCTGTATGATACCGCCTATCATGAAAAACCGCTTATATTTGCCGCTCTTTTGCACAAGGAACGACACCGGGAGCTGGAGAAGGCTCGCCAGTACCGGCAGCGCGGAGATCAGGCCGAAGGTAAACTCCCCCGCCCCGAGCGCCGAGGCGTACCCCGTAAACGCCGCACCGCCGATAGCGGTGAACATGAACATGCCCACCGCTACCGATAAGATGATGATATTTAAGAGCCTGAGAGTCTCATTGTCCTGAATGTGATCTCTGTAGGAACGGTTAAACAGCCTGGATACATTCACACTTTCACATCCGGGTATTTCGCTCTTTTTTGATAGCGCGTATGCAGTATATCGTGCGCCTTATGGCCGCCCGGCTCGCCGAGGTACTCGTCGTATACCTTCTTGATGACCGGGTTTTCATGGCTCTTGCGGAGGGGCATAGACTTGTCTATTTCGTAGATGGTCTTCGCGCGGACGGCCCGCAAATCGGTGAAATTGCGGACGCTCTGCGGCTGGACGGGCTGGCCGCCGCCGTTGACGCAGCCGCCGGGGCAGCCCATAATCTCGATAAAGTCATATTCCTTCTCGCCGCTCTTGACACTTTCCAGCAGCTTTCTGGCGTTGGCGAGGCCGGACGCGACGGCCACACGCACGGTTTTGCCCGCGATGTCATACGCCGCCTCTTTAATGCCGTCTGTCCCGCGCACCTTGTCAAAGTCGGGGCTGGGGGCTTCCTTCCCGGTGAGGACCTCATAGACGGTGCGCAATGTCGCCTCCATCACGCCGCCGGTCGCGCCGAAGATGACGCCCGCGCCGGTGGATACGCCGAAGGCGGGGTCAAACTCGCTGTCCGGCAGGTCCTTGAACATGATGCCCGCGCGCGCGATCATACGCCCAAGCTCACGCGTGGTCAGAGCTACGTCAACATCCGGCAGGCCCTTAGCGGAGGCCTGGTGTTCCCGGTGGTTTTCATACTTTTTGGCGGTGCAGGGCATGATGGTCACGACAAAAATGTCATCCGGCGCCAACCCTTTTTGATGGGCGTAATAGGTCTTCATCATTGCGCCGAACATTTGCTGCGGGGACTTGCAGGAGGAGAGGTTGGGGATAAATTCGGGATAATACTGCTCGCAGAAGCGAATCCAGCCGGGCGAGCAAGAGGTAATCAGCGGCAGTGTCCCGCCCTTGGTGAAACGCTCAATAAACTCCGTCCCCTCTTCCATGATGGTGAGGTCGGCAGCCGTATCGACGTCGAAAACGCCGTCAAAGCCCAGGTGGCGCAGGGCGGAGGCCATCTTGCCCTCCACATTGGTCCCGACCGGCATGTCAAAGCACTCGCCCAGTGTGACGCGGATCGAGGGCGCGGCGCCTACAACGACATGCTTCGCGGGGTCGGCCAAGGCCGCCCAGACCTCTTCGGTCTGGTCGCGCTCGGTCAGGGCGCCGGTGGGGCAGACGGTGATGCACTGGCCGCAGGATACGCAAGGGACTTCGTCCAGATTGCGGTCGAACGCGCAGGAGATATGGGTGGCAAAGCCGCGGTCATTGGGGCCGATGACGCCCACGCTCTGGTACTGCTTGCAGACAGCCACACAGCGGCGGCACAGGATACATTTGGAGTTGTCGCGCACCAGATGGAGGGAGGAGTCTTCAATTTGCGGCTCGGTGGCGTCGGTGGGGAAGCGGACCTCCTGGATGCCGAAATCCTTGGCCAGTTTTTGCAGCTCGCAATTTTGGCTGCGCAGGCAGGTGAGGCAGTCCATCCGGTGGTTGCTGAGCATCAGCTCCAGCGTCGCCTTGCGCGCCTTGACGGCGGCGCCGGAATTGGTGAACACCTCCATGCCTTCCGACGCAGGGAATACACAAGCGGCCACCAGCGTGCGCGCTCCTTTGATCTCGACAACGCAGACGCGGCAGGAACCGATGGCGTTGATCTCTTTCATATAGCAGAGGGTGGGGATCTCGATGCCGGCCAGACGCGCGGCTTCAAGGACGGTCGAACCCTTCGGGGCTTCGACTTCGATTCCGTTGATTTTCAGCTTGACGGTGTCAGCCATGGCAGTCACCTTAACCTTTCTCAATCGCGCTGAACTTGCATTTTTCCATGCAAGCGTTGCATTTGATACATTTCGCCGGGTCAATAACGTGCTTTTCCTTGACCTTGCCGGAGATTGCGCCGGTGGGGCAGACGCGGACGCAGGCGGTGCAGCCGATGCACTTGTCGTTGATGCTGTAGGTCAGCAGGTTTTTGCAAATGCCGGCGGGGCACCTCTTCTCGCGCACATGCGCCTCATACTCGTCGCGGAAATAATGCAGGGTGGACAGCACAGGGTTGGGCGCGGTCTGCCCGAGGGCGCACAGGCTGTTTTGGGCGAGGTGCCCGCACAAATCCTCCAACAGAGAAATGTCCTCCATTGTGCCGTGGCCTTCCACAATCTTATCGAGAAGCTGGCACATGCGCTTGGTGCCGATACGGCAGGGGGTGCATTTTCCGCAGGATTCCTCCACGGTAAAGTCGAGGAAGTAGCGGGCGATGTCCACCATGCAGTTGTCCTCATCCATGATGATCAGCCCGCCCGAACCCATCATAGAGCCGATGGCGGCGAGGGACTCATAGTCGATCGGGGTGTCGATGTGCGAGGCGGGGATACAGCCGCCCGAGGGACCGCCGGTCTGCGCCGCTTTGAACTTTTTGCCGCCGGGACAGCCGCCGCCGATGTCCTCGACCACGGTGCGCAGGGTGGTACCCATCGGAACCTCGACGAGGCCGGTGTTGACGATCTTGCCGCCCAGAGCGAAGATTTTTGTCCCCTTGGATTTTTCCGTGCCAATCTTGTCAAAGGCTTCCCAGCCGTTTTGGAGAATCCAGGGGATATTGGCATAGGTCTCGACATTGTTGAGCAGGGTCGGCTTGCCGAATAGGCCTTTGACCGCCGGGAAGGGCGGGCGGGGGCGCGGCTCGCCGCGGTTGCCCTCGATGCTGGTAATCAGCGCCGTTTCCTCGCCGCAGACGAACGCGCCCGCGCCGAGACGGATCTCAAGGTCGAATTGAAAACCGGTGCCGAAGATATTGTCCCCCAAAAATCCGTATTCTTTCGCCTGTTTGATGGCAATCCGCAAGCGCTCGACGGCGATGGGGTATTCTGCGCGGATATAAACATAGCCCTGATTCGCCCCGATGGCGTACCCAGCGAGGATCATTGCCTCCACGACGCTGTGCGGGTCGCCCTCCAGCACCGAACGGTCCATAAACGCGCCCGGGTCGCCTTCGTCGGCGTTGCACGCGACATATTTTATGTCGCCCGGCGCGTCGTGAGCGAACTGCCACTTCCGCCCGGTCGGGAAACCCGCTCCGCCGCGGCCGCGCAGCCCGCTTTTTGTGAGGATGTCGATGATCTCTTGGGGCGTTTGCTCGGTCAGCGCTCTGGCCAGGGCGGAATACCCCTCGAACGCTATGTATTCGTCGATGTACTCGGGGTTGATGATGCCGCAGTTGCGCAGGGCGATGCGCATCTGGTGTTTGTAGAAGTTGGTGTCGTTGATTGAGGAGATCGATTCGGCTTTCTTGGTCTCGTCGTAGAGCAGGCGGGTGACCAAGCGCCCCTTGACGATATGCTCTTTGACGATTTCCTCGGCGTCGGACGGTTTCACCCGCGAGTAAAACGCGCCTTCAGGGTAGACGACGACGATCGGGCCCAGCGCGCATATGCCAAAACAGCCCGTCTTGATGACGCGCGCTTCTTTGTCCATTTTCTCCTCGGCGATCCATTTGTTGAGGTTTTCGATAATATCGTCGCTCTTCGAGGAGTGGCAGCCTGTCCCGGCGCAGACCAGGATATGCGATCTGACTAATTCCATAACGGGTTTCCTCCTATTCGTTCGCGCCTATGGTAAGTTCCGTTACGACCTTGTGGTTTACGATGTGCTCGTGGATGACGCGGCGGGCTTTCTCTTCGTCCATTTTGACGTAAGTCACTTTCTCCTCGCCGGGCACAAAGATCTCGACGATAGGCTCAAGGCGGCAGACGCCGATACAGCCGGTCTGCGTCACCGAGACGTGGGCGAGGCTGCGCTTGGAGACTTCATCAACGCACGCCGCCAGCACAGGGCGCGCTCCGGCGGCGATGCCGCAGGTCGCCATGCCGACGACAATACGGGTGGTGTCCCCGCCGTCCTCTTTGCGCAGGTTGATGTTTTTCAGCGTCTGCTCGCGTATTTTTTTGAGTTCCTCTATGCTTTTCATAGGGCGATCATCCTTTCTTCCTCGTCCAGATTTTCCTGTATCCACTGAAGAACCTCCGGCTCGTTAAGGGGCACGCCGTCCAGAGCTTGCCTCAACTCCCGCGTATCCAGAGACGCCTCGCCGCAGGGGGCCGTATGGCGGTAAACAAAGTCAATGTCCGGCGAACCTTGGATCAGGGTAGCCACCGTGGCCGCCATGTCGCCCAGTGGGGGTCTGTCCATGTGATCCACCGCGAACGCCGCCATCAAATCGGTGCCGCGGCCGGGCTCGCTCGTGATGGCGAATGTCCCGCCGGCCTGTTCCGCCGCCAGCTTAAACAGCGGGATGCCCATCCCCACTCTGCGGGTGTCGCGGGTGGTGGTGAAGGGGTCGGTCACGCGGGCCAAAAAGTCCGCGTCCATGCCGCAGCCGTTGTCGGCGATACGGACGGAGAGGGTCTTGCCGTCGTTTGCAAGCGTGATCTCGATAAGCGACGCCTTAGCTTTGACGCTGTTCATCGCAATATCGAGGACACTCAGGGAAAGGTCTTTCATGCCATATACTTCTTAATTATACCGTCAACCTCGTCCAATACCAGATTTCCGTAGACGTCTCCGTCAACGAGGATAACGGGTGCGAGCCCGCAGGCGCCGATGCAGCGGGTGGCGTCGATGGAGAACATGCCGTCGTCGGTGACCGACCCGGCCTTGCAGCCGATGAGCTTCTCGATGCGCTCCAAAATATCCCCCGCGCCTTTGACATAGCAGGCTGTGCCCATGCAGACGGCCACTTGCTTTTTGCCTTTGGGATTGAGTGAAAATTGCGTATAGAAGCTCACGACGCCGTAAATTTCGCTGAGGCTGAGGCCAAGCCCCTCGGCGACTTTCAGCTGCACCTCCTCGGGGAGGTAGCCGAAGATCTCCTGCGCCTCCTGCAAAACGGGCATTGTCGCGCCGGGCTGGCCTTTATGGCTTGCAATGACGGCGTCGAGCGCCTTCATCTGCTCCGGCGTCGCGGAGAAGGGGACGACGGTTTTGGTGTTTGGCAAGATAATCATCCTCTCTTATTAACACTCAAATTGCAGTATATCACAATGCTTTTAGTGCGTCAATGACAGCTTTTGCCGTCGGTGTTTCAATGGTTAATGTCCTTTGCGCGTCGGGGATGGCGTCCAGCCGGTGCGCGTCGGAATTGACGATATGGGGCACAGACACGCCGCCTGCCGTACCTTCGGTGAGGGTAAAGCCTAAACTGTCGTCCCAAAGGCCCAGTACCGCCAGCAGGGAGAACGCGTCACGCCCGATGTGCGCGGGGAAAGCAATCCCTCCGTATTCTTCCGCCATCGCGACAGTATCGTAAATACCGATATCGGCCGCGGGCAGCAGGAGGCGCGGCTCCTCGCCGCAAGGCAGATCGTCTTCCCCAATATAGAGCTGGTTTCCGAAAATATGGGGTTTATTCTGAATATCAGGAAGCCGCGCGGACACAACCTCCGAAAACCGCTCCGCCGCGTCGCAGTCCGGAAACAGGCACACGACATGGACTTCCTCCCGCGTCGTCAGTTCCATCCCCGGGACGCCCACCAGCCCGTTCTCCTCCGCCCGCTTCATAAAGGCGCGTACATTGCCGCAGGTGTTGTGGTCGGTCAGCGCGACAATCTCCAAGCCCGCGAGTTTGGCCATGGCGCAGATGTTGCCGGGAGTCATGTCATCGTCGGCGCAGGGTGACAGACAGGAGTGTATATGCAAATCGTAATACCTATCCATGCAGCATCGCGTATAGTTTTCCCGCCAGCAGAAACGCCCCTTCCGGGCTTTGCAGGAGCGCGAGATTTTCCTTCCTCGCCCGCTCCAGCAGCGCCGGGTCGGGAGAAACGCCTTCGGTCAGCACGACGCAGGAAATATCGGTCAGCGCCGCCACAGCCGCCACATTGAGGTTGCTCATGATCGTAAACCACGCCCCGTCCTGCGGCGCGCGGCCCATCACCCAGCTCAACAGGTCGCCGCAGTAGCCGCCTGTCACCGGGCGGGACAGGGCTTCTTCATCGCCGGACAGAACGGTAAGATCCAGGCTTTTAATAAGGTCTTGTACGGTCATGCGTGTCACATCCTTTGCGCAGTTGTGGGATTGCAGCCCTAAGACCGCCTGAACGGCGGCGGCAGATAGTCCCCTTCGCCCATATTCTCGCGCATCAGAAAAACACAGTCCGTTTCCTGCGCGAGGCCGCGGGCTACGTCTTCGGCAAAAGCGCGGCAGCTGGGCGCGCCGCAGGAGGAGCAGTTGAGGCCCGGCAGCCGCGCCAGCAGCGCTTCCATGACACGGCGCTTTTCGATGGCCTTTGCCATATCGTCGTCCAGTATGTCGGCGGGCGCGTATTCCAGCGGCAGGTCGCGCGTCGGCGGGGTACCCGGTTCTTCGTGCCGCAGCCGGGACCGCAAGGAGTCCGGTAGCGACTTCATTAAATTGCGGACGCGCATTTTAGAGACATACGGGTTTTCGACCGTCAGGCAGCCGCCGACACAGCCTTGTGTGCAGGCGGATATCTCCACAAAATCCACCTCGGTCAGGTTGCCGTCCTCGATGGCTTCGAGCACGTCGATGACATTGGGAATCTCATCGACGGCTATGGTACGCAGCTGCTTCAAAGACGCGCTCTCCCCGCCCGTCACCGCCCAGCCGACGCCGGAGAGGCCCGCCGTTTGGAACGCCGTGCCCTTCTTAGCCGCCAGCTTCATCGCCGAAAGGAGCTTTAGGTAGACGTCCGCCATCGAAAACGCGCCGTCTAAAACAGGCTCGCTCAGCCCCAGCGGGAAATGCGCCGACGTCATCTTGGCGGGGCAGGGCGTGATGAAAAACACGCCAATCTCGTTCGGTTTCAAGCCCGTCTTGCGCACCGCCTCGGCGCGGGCTGCCAGAGCCGCCAGTTCTACCGGTGCGATTTCGGGAGCCAGATGGGGGATGAGGCGCGAGAAACGCTGGCAGATTAGGCGGACGCAGGCGGGGCAGGCCGTGGAGATAATGGGCGCGTTTGCCACAAGCCCATACTTCCTCAATGCGTGGGCGCTCATTTCCTCGGCGGCGCGCGCCACCTCATAGACGGCGTCAAAGCCCATCTCAATCAAGCCGCCCAGCACGATGTTTATATCGTCAAGATTGCGAAACTGTCCGTACAGGCTGGGCGCGGGAAGGGCGACGGTGTACGGATAATCCTTCATGCGCTCCAGCGGGTCGCAAACCGCCTGTTTGGCGTGGTGCGGGCAGTCCAAAATACAGCGTCCGCAGTCAATGCAGCGCCCGGGCATAATCAAAGCCCTGCCGCCCCGCACACGGATTGCCTCGGTGGGGCATTGACGGACACAAACGGTGCAGCCTTTGCATTTTTCCGAATCGAGCGTGACGCTGTGGGTCATAAGGTTCACACCTTTATTTTCATCACTATCGTCGTCCCTTCGCCGAGGACGCTCTCCATCTCCAATTCGTCGGAATTCCGCTTCATATTGGGCAGTCCCATCCCCGCGCCGAACCCAAGCTCCCGGATCTCGTCGGTGGCGGTTGAGTAACCCTCTTTTAGGGCGAGCTGGGGGTTTTCGATGCCGGGGCCTTTGTCTGCCAGATGGATGGTAATATATTCTCCGTCAAAACTCACCTCGGCCTCACCGCCGCAGGCGTGAATGACCATGTTGATCTCGCCCTCATACATGCAGATGGCGGCGCGGCGGATGGCTTCGGGCGGTACGCCGATGCTGCGCAGCAGCTTCTTCATGGCGCTTGACGCGCTCCCGGCCGCGTGGAAATCATCGCCATTGACGATATACCGCTCTGTTATGAAACCGCTGCCCTGCGACATTAAGCATCCTCTCCCTTGAGGCCGCCCGCGTACAAGCGCCCGCAGGCGGTGTACATACGCAGCGGCGTGTTCATGACCACCATGCCGTGGCTGTCGGCCAGATCCAGCATCGCGCCGTCCGGTTTTTTGCCGCGCACGAAGACGATGCAGCGCATGTCCATCATCTCGGCGGTGCGCATGACCTGTGGGTTGACAAGCCCGGTCAGCAGGACCGACTGCTCCTTGACATAGGCCAGCACGTCGCTCATCAGATCCGACCCGCAGGCGGACAAAACGACCTGATCCATATTATCTTCGCCGCATAGCACTTGTGCCCCCAACAGCTCCCTGATGTCTCTGATTGTCATATGTACCGCCAGCCTTTCCTTATCTTAAGGTATCGAATTTTCCTTTATGCAGTATAGCAGTAACTTGTGGAATTTGCAAGCCCTGCCCGAGGCAGTTTTGGGTGAAATTTGCCGGACTTTGTAAAAATTGCTTGACGCAGATGGGCGGTTCATGTTAATATTTTACCATTGATGAACTCATTATTATTGTGTGCCATATCAAAATGACCAAATAAGGAGGTAGAACAAAATGAGCTTCTGTGCTCATTGCGGCAAAGAATTAACACTACAGACCGCGTTTTGTCCGCATTGCGGGAAATCAACAAATCAACAGCCTACTAGTGGTGGACACAATAATCTACAAAAAGCGATCGTTACTCATTATGCTCCCAGCAGTTACACTGAGAAAATACACGGTTTTGGTGGTTCCGTTCTGTTTCTGGTAGGAATCATCTTGTTTTCGGCAGGACATTTATTTTCTGCGTTTATGAATTTCAATATTCAAAATATTTTCAATTTGATGCTCTTGGCATTGCCAATAACGGGATTCTGGTTAATATTCGCTGCATCAAAAACGCCTGCAATGCCCGAAAAAACATTGCCTGCTCTTACATTGTTTAAGGTTTATGTCATTATAAACCTTGTGATTATGTGTTTGTATGCGTTGCTTTGCCTTATCGCGTCTATAGCTTTATTTTATGTCGCAGGAGAAGTAGGCAACAGTTATTATTCGTCAGGCCAAGGTGTTTTGGCCGGGATTGGCTTTGTGGGTTTACTTATCACTGGTGGTATTGTTACGTTCTCGATAATCTATTTCCGAGCAACATTAAAGGTTGTAGGAGGGATTAGAAATGGAATTGAAAGAAACACATTCGACGCAATTCCTGACATATCGGTTTTCTCGATTCTAAGTTATATCGGGATTGGCTTCTCTGTCTTAAATGGGCTGATGACAGCTGCGTCTTTTAGAGCTATAAATGAGGCTTTATGGAGCTTGCCTTCAGATATAGGCAATATTATTAGACCGTTGTTAATGGGAGGGTCTGGGTCTACAGCGACATTTTATGTATTCTTTTCGCTCGTAGCAAGTGCAGGCACAGTTATTTGCATTATTGTTCTTAACCAATTTAACAACAGCCTAAAAAATAATCGTGGGAGCAATGTGAGTTAATCGAGCCTACCTCCTAAAAACCCAAACTTTTAAGAATGCAAGAAAACGCCGAAACACCCGGACAACCACAAGGACGGGGCGGAGCCCTCCTAATCTTGGTTGCCTGGTGACCAAAGCCAAAAAGGCCGGTTCCTCTTTTGTGAGTGAATCGGCCTTTTTATTTTTCAAAAAATTTTCTTCAAAAAACCCTTGACAAATGAAAACCCATGCGATAAACTACTCAAGCGTCTTTGCGATGATGCCGGAGATTGCAGCGTTGCTGGTAACTTCGGCGGAGTATGTCCGACAATCGGGCGGTTCGGGGAATGGCTGTTTTGCCGCCAAAGCCGCAGCGCGGCTTTTTTCGCGGGATTTCCGCGACACACACGGCGGGGAATACAGAACTTTATCCCGGTGCCTACTACGCCGAGCGTATGCTGGGCGATAAGGAGGAAACCTATTATGGCAGCCACTGCGGCGCAAGCCCCAAGAGTAAAGGAAAAAATCCGCATCCGCCTCAAGGCCTATGACCATCAGCTGATCGACCAGAGCGCGGAGCGCATCGTCGAGACGGCCAAACGCAACGGGGCGCGCGTATCCGGCCCCATCCCCCTCCCCACGCACAAGGAGATTATCACCATCCTGCGCGCCGTCCATAAATATAAGGACAGCCGCGAACAGTTTGAGCGCCGGACGCACAAGCGGCTAATCGACATCATCAAGCCCAGCCAAAAGACGGTGGAAGCGCTGATGAGTCTCGATTTGCCCGCGGGCGTTGAAATAGAGATCAAGCTGTAAAGCAAAAAGCTCCAAATCATGTTGGCCACTGGCCAACCAATAATTAGGAGGCGATAATATGCAAAAGGCCATCATCGGCAAGAAGGTCGGCATGACGCAAATATTCGACGAAGCCGGGCGCGTCATCCCCGTCACCATCATACAGGCGGGGCCGTGTACGGTCACACAGATCAGGACGCCGGAGCGCGACGGGTACACGGCGGTCCAGCTCGGGTTTGAGGATGTTGCCGAACGCAAGCTGACCAAGAGCGAGCGCGGGCACTTTGAGAAGGCCGGCGTGCCGCTGAAAAAGTATCTCAAGGAGTTTGATCTGGAAGGCGAGTATAAGACGGGCGACGTCATTGAAGCCGCCGCGTTTGAAGCGGGCGACCGCGTGGACGTCACCGGAGTCTCCAAGGGCAAGGGCTACGCGGGCGTCATCAAACGCCATGGATATGGCCGCAAGGCGATGTCCCACGGCGGCGGCCCCGTTCACCGCCACTTAGGCTCCACAGGTTCGGGCTCCGATCCCAGCCGTGTTTTCCCAGGAAAGAAGATGGCAGGGCATATGGGCAGCGAGCAGGTCACCGTACTCAACCTCGATGTCGTCAAAACCGACGCGGAGTTAGGCATCATAGCGGTCAGGGGCGCGGTCCCCGGTCCCCGCGGAGGTTTGGTCTATATCAGAAATTCTGTCAAAAACGCGTAATAGGAGGCGACCGACATGCCAAAAGCTAAGGTATATGATATGTCCGGCAACGAAACGGGCGAAGTGGAGCTTTCGGAAGCGGTCTTTGGGATCGCGCCGTCGGCGGCTTCCGTCCATTCGGTGGTCAAGGCGCATCTTGCCGCCTGCCGCCAGGGCACACAGTCCGCGCTCACCCGCGCCGAGGTTTCGGGCGGCGGCGCCAAGCCGTACCGCCAGAAGGGAACCGGCCGCGCCCGTCAGGGCAGCACCCGCGCCCCGCAATGGACGCACGGCGGCGTAGCGTTTGCCCCCAAGCCGCGCGATTATACGATGAGCGTCAACAAAAAGATTCGCCGTCTGGCGATGCGCAGCGCGCTGTCTCAGAAGGCGGCCGACAACAAAGTGCTGATTATCGACGGCCTAGACATGCCTGAGATTAAGACCAAAGCGTTCGTGGGCTTTTTGGCCGCGCTGGGCGTGGAGGGCAAGAGCTATGTCGTTACCAAGGACGTACGCGAAAACATCGTCAAGTCGGCCCGCAATCTTCAGGGCGTCAAGACGACGTTTGCCAGCGTGATGAGCGTTTACGACATTGTCAGCGCCGGAACGCTGATTATCGATAAAGCCGCGCTGGGAACGATCGAGGAGGTGTTCGCGAGATGAAGGCACCTTATGACATCATTTTGCGCCCGGTCATCACCGAGCGTTCGATGGAAAAAGCGGGCGAAAAGATTTACACTTTTGAAGTGGCGCGCGACGCCAACAAAATTGAGATCCGCGAAGCCGTGGAAGCGATTTTCAACGTCGACGTGAAATCTGTCAACACGATGAACACACAGGGCAAAGTCAAACGGATGGGCGTGCATATCGGGCGCCGCGCGGCCCGCAAGAAGGCCATCGTCCGTCTGGCCGAAACGAGCAAGCCTATCGAGTTCTTTGAGGGGATGGTGTAAGCTATGGGAATCAAACAGTACCGCCCCACCACGCCGTCCAGGCGGCACATGACCGTCAGCGATTTTTCCGAAATCACCAAGAAGACACCGGAAAAATCCCTGCTGGAGCCGATCAAAAAGACGGCGGGCCGCAACAACAGCGGCCGCATCACCGTCCGCCACCACGGCGGCGGCGAGAAGCGCAAATACCGCAAGATCGACTTTAAGCGCGATAAAATTGATATGCCCGCCAAGGTAATCGGCATAGAATACGACCCCAACCGCAGCGCCAATATCGCTTTGGTGCAGTATGAAGACGGCGAGAAGCGCTACATCATCGCCCCGGCCGGCCTCAAAGACGGCGACACCGTTGTATCGGGCACAGGCGCGGACATCCGTCCGGGCAACTGCCTGCCGATCGCGAACATCCCGCTGGGCACCGTCATCCACAACATTGAACTTTACCCCGGGCGCGGGGCTCAGATGGCGCGCAGCGCCGGGGCGTCGGCTCAGCTGATGGCCAAAGAGGGTGTGACGGCGCAAATCAGGCTCCCCTCAGGCGAGGTGCGCATTGTGCGCCAGGACTGCAAGGCCACCATCGGCCAGATCGGCAACCTCGACCATGAGAACATCCAAATCGGCAAGGCGGGGCGTAAGCGCCATATGGGCGTCCGGCCCACGGTACGCGGCTCTGTCATGAACCCCTGCGATCACCCGCACGGCGGCGGCGAGGGCAAAAGCCCGATTGGGCGCCCAGGACCGGTCACGCCGTGGGGCAAGCCGACGCTGGGATACAAGACCCGCAAGAAGAAGCACCGCACCGATAAATTGATCGTCAAGCGCAGAAACGTGAAATAGAAGAGCGGAGCGCATCCGCAGGGAGGATACAGTATCCGACCGTCCGTGGATGCAGCGGAGCTTGACATGGAGGGTGATTTCCAACAATGAGCAGAAGCGTTAAAAAAGGCCCGTTCGCGGCCCCCGAGCTCTTGAAACGCGTGGATGAGCTGAACAAGAAGAACGAGAAGAAGGTTCTGAAGACATGGAGCCGCGCCTCCACCGTCTTCCCCGATTTTGTGGGGCACACCTTCGCCGTCCATGACGGGCGCAAGCACGTACCCGTCTATATCACCGAAGACATGGTCGGGCATAAGCTGGGCGAATTTGCCCCGACGCGCACCTTCCGGGGCCATGCCGGAAGCAAGACGAGCGGGAGATAAATGAAGAACCGAGCAGGCCGCCAGGTGACGGATTTCACTTCCGACACCGCCCGGCGGGCGTTGCGAGGCTTGACACGGAGGTAGTTGACTATGCAAGCGACAGCGCACCACAAATATGCCCGCATCTCGCCGCGCAAGGTTTCGATCGTGGGCGAGCTGATTCGGGGCAAGGACGTCAAAAAAGCCCGCGCCATCCTTCTGCATACCCCCAAGGCGGCGTCGGAGCTGCTGATTAAGGTCTTGGACAGCGCCTGCGCCAACGCCGAGAGCAAGTATGACCTCGACCGCGACGGGCTGTATGTTTCCCAAGTGCTGATCGGCCCCGGGCCGACTCTCAAGCGGATGCACGCCCGCGCCAAAGGCCGCGGCTACCGTATCCTCAAGCGCACCAGCCACATCACCGTCACCGTTGCCGAGCGCAGCGGGGAAGAAAGCTAAGGAGGCGGCGACCTATGGGACAGAAAGTCAATCCGCACGGGCTGCGCGTAGGCGTCATCAAGGGCTGGGACTCCCGCTGGTATGCGAGGCCGGACAAGGTCGGCGACTTGATCGTGGAGGATTACCGCGTTCGCGAGTTTTTGAAGAAAAAGCTCCATAACGCCGGGGTGCCGCGCATCGAAATTGAGCGCGACAGCGCCCGCGTCCGCGTTTTCCTGCACTGCGCCAAGCCCGGCATGGTCATCGGACGCGGCGGGCAAGACATAGAAAAGTTGCGGGCCGAGATCGAGAAGATGGTGAAAAAGCCGGTGGCGCTGAACATCGTCGAAGTCAAACAGCCCGACCTCAACGCCCAGCTTGTCGCCGAAAATATCGCGCAGCAACTGGAGAAGCGGATCAGCTTCCGCCGCGCGATGAAGCAGGCCATGATGCGTTCGATGCGGGCTGGGGCGAGAGGCATCAAAACGGCTGTATCGGGTCGTTTGGGCGGCGCGGAAATCGCGCGCAACGAGCATTACCATGAGGGCACCATTCCCCTGCAAACCCTGCGCGCCGACATTGACTACGGTTTTGCCGAAGCGCACACCACCTACGGGCGCATTGGCGTGAAAGTATGGATTTATAAGGGCGAGGTTCTCACCGCGGGCAACCGCATGGGGCCGCGTACCATCGAGACCCCCCGCATCCGTGACGACAGGCGTGACCGCCGCGACAGGCGCGACAGAGGCGACCGCCGCGACGGAGGGCGCCCCGGCGGACCCGGGAGGCCGGGCGGCAGACCGGGCGGAGGCTTTGGCGGCCCAAGGCCGGGCGGCGGGCCCGGAGGTCCGAGGCCAGGAGGACAGGGGCAGCGTCCCGGAGGCCCTCCCCGCCGTGAAGGAGGCGTTTGAGTATGCTGTTACCCAAGAGAGTAAAGTTCCGCCGCGTACAGCGCGGGCGCATGAAAGGCAAAGCGCAAAGGGGCAATTTCGTCAGCAACGGCGAGTTTGGCCTGATGGCAGACGAGCCGGGCTGGATCACCAGCAACCAGATAGAAGCGGCCCGTATCGCCATGACCCGCCATATGAAGAGGGGCGGAAAGGTTTGGATTAAGATTTTCCCGCACAAGCCCGTAACGTCAAAGCCGGCCGAAACCCGCATGGGTTCGGGTAAAGGCTCGCCCGAGTATTGGGTAGCCGTGGTCAAACCGGGGCGTGTGTTGTTTGAAGTTGCCGGTGTAGACGAGGCCTTAGCGCGCGAAGCGCTGCGCCTTGCGATGCACAAACTGCCAATCAAATGCAGGTTTGTGACGCGGGAGCAAACCGGGACGGGAGGCGAGGCGGAATGAAGATCAATGAACTGCGCGACCTCAGCCCCGGGGAGCTGGATACCAAGCTGCACGACTTAAAAAAAGACCTTTTCAATCTGCGTATGCAGCACGCCACCAACCAACTCGACAACCCCATCAGAATCAGCGATGTCAAAAGGGATATAGCGCGGGTCAAGACGCTTATCCGTGAAAACGAGCTTAAGGAGGCGGCCGGACGATGAGCGAAGAGAAAAAAATCCAAGAAGAGCCTGTCTCCGGGGACGCCGTCGCCCCCGCTGGGGATGTTGCCGAGGAAATAGCCGCTCCCCAAGAGAGCGTCGCGAAAGAGGCTTCTGCCCCCGTTGAAAACATTACAGAAGAAAGCTCCGCTCCCGCTGCCGAAGACGGCCGCAACTTCCGCAAGACGCGCATCGGCGTGGTCGTGAGCGACAAGATGGACAAGACAATCGTGGTGGCCATTGAAGCGCACAAACGCCACCCGCTTTACAAGAAGACCATCAAACGCACCTATAAGCTCAAGGCGCACGACCAAAACAACGAATGCGGCGTCGGCGACAAGGTCAGGGTCATGGAAACCCGCCCGCTCTCCAAGGAAAAACGCTGGAGATTGGTCGAGATCATCGAGAAAGCGAAGTGATTTCTCATGGTTCAACAGGAATCATATCTGACGGTGGCCGACAATACCGGCGCCAAGGAAATTAAGGTTATCCGCGTTTTAGGCGGTTCCGGCCGTAAATACGGCGGTGTGGGCGATGTCATCGTCGCTTCCGTCCGCAAGGCGGCCCCGGCCAGCGCCGTGAGGAAGGGCGACGTGATCAAAGCGGTCATCGTACGCACCGCCCACGCCATCCGCAGGCCTGACGGTTCTTACGTCCGCTTCGACGACAACGCCGCCGTGCTGATCAAAGAGGACAAGAATCCGCGCGGGACGCGCATCTTCGGCCCGGTCGCCCGCGAATTGCGCGACAAGGACTATATGAAGATTCTATCCCTTGCCCCGGAGGTAATTTGACCATGAACAGCTTATCCGTCCGTAAAGACGATATCGTCATCGTCCTGTCCGGCAAGGACAAGGGCAGAAAGGGCAAGGTCCTCCACACCTACCCGAAGGAAAACAAGGTGCTGATCGAGGGCATCAACGTGTCCAAGAGGCATACAAAGCCCCGCAAGCGAAACGACCCGGGCGGCATCGTCGAAAAAGAGTGCCCCATCTACGCGCCCAAAGTGATGCGCGTATGCCCCAAGTGCCAGAAGCCGACCAGGGGCGCCTTTTATGTCGCCGAGGACGGCACAAAGAGCCGCGTTTGCAAAAAATGCGGAGATACGATCTAACGAACAGCTCTATCGGCTCACAGAAGGTGGAATTCACTTCCGCTCCTGACCGTGAGACGCGTGTGGAGCGCAACAGGAGGCAGATGAACATGCCGCGATTGAAAGAACGCTATCAAAAAGAGATCGCGCCCGCTTTGATGAAAAAGTTTTCATATAAAAGCGTGATGCAGATACCCCGGCTTGACAAGATTGTCATCAATGTCGGCTGCGGCGACGCGCGCGACAACTCCAAAATTCTGGACGCCGTGGTAGGCGATATATCCCAAATCACCGGCCAGAAGGCCGTCGTCACACGCGCCCGCAAATCGGTGGCGAACTTCAAAGTACGCACTGGGATGCCGGTCGGCGTCAAAGTGACGTTGCGCGGGGCGCGCATGTGGGAGTTCATCGACCGCTTGCTCAACGTGGCGCTCCCCCGTGTCCGTGACTTCCGCGGCATCAACCCCTCGGCCTTTGACGGACGCGGCAACTACGCGCTGGGTCTGAGGGAGCAGCTAATCTTCCCCGAAATCGTCTACGACAAGATTGATAAGATCAGGGGGATGGACATCGTCATCTGCACCACCGCCAACACCGACGAGGAAGCGCTGGAACTGCTGACACTGTTAGGCGCCCCGTTCGCGAGAACGGCTTAAAGGAGGATTGCCCGAACATGGCTAAGAAAGCATTGGTACTCAAGCAGCAGAAAACGCCCAAGTATTCAACAAGGGCCTACAACCGCTGCAAGATTTGCGGGCGTCCGCACGCCTATCTGCGCAATTACGGCATCTGCCGCATCTGTTTCCGTGAGATCGCCTATAAAGGGCAGATTCCCGGAGTCAGGAAGGCTTCTTGGTAAAACAGGGGAGAAAGGTTTGAGATGAGCTGCTCCATCGCCGAGCAGGGAGTGTAAGGGGGAACTCGCTTCCCGCTTACAAGACCGCCCGCGAGGCGCGCATGGAGCGTAACACTCAAAAACCGTCCCTCCTGACACCTCAACATAACAGGAGGTAGCACTATGCAAATCACCGACCCCGTAGCCGATCTGCTGACGCGCATCCGAAACGCCAACGCGGCCCGGCACGAAACCGTGGACATCCCGGCTTCCAACCTAAAGAAGTCGATTGCCGGCATCCTTCTTGAGGAAGGGTATATCAAGAATGTCCAGCACATCGACGACAAAGGGCAGGGCGTCATCCGCATCACACTGAAATACCTGCCGACCAAAGAGAAGGCCATCACCGGCCTGCGCCGCGTCTCCAAACCCGGCCTGCGCATTTACGCGGGCGCGGAAGAGCTGCCGCAGGTGCTGCGTGGCCTTGGCATCGCCATCATTTCGACCTCAAAAGGGCTTATGACCGACAAGAAGGCGCGCGCGGCGCATGTCGGCGGGGAAGTCCTGGCGTTCGTATGGTAAGGGGAGGGGAGTAACATGTCACGAATCGGAAGGAAACCCATCCCTGTGCCGGCAGGCGTAGAGGTCAATCTCAGTGAGTCCAACTTCGCCACCGTCAAAGGCCCGAAAGGGACGCTCGCGCAGCAGCTCCCGCCGATGATTGCGTTTGAGCGGGACGGCGGTTTCATCAATGCCAAGCGCTCTACCGACAGCAAGGAGCACCGCAGCCAGCACGGCCTGGGGCGTACACTGCTCGACAATATGGTCGTGGGCGTCACGGCGGGCTTTACAAAACAGCTGGAGGTCAACGGCGTCGGTTACCGCGCCGCTATGCAGGGCAAACAGCTGGTCCTCAACGTAGGATACTCGCATCAAGTGTTCATTGATCCGCCCGAGGGCTTGGCCATCGCCGTGGAAGGAAACAAGATTACCGTTTCGGGCAGCGACAAGCAGCGGGTCGGCCAGCTGGCCGCCGAGATACGCGAGAAGCGCCCGCCGGAGCCGTATAAGGGCAAGGGCATCAAATACGCCGGAGAGGTCATTCGCCGCAAGGAAGGCAAGACCGGCGGCAAGAAGAAGTAAAGGGGGCGGGGACAAATGGTCAAACGGCCTGATACCGAGGCACAGCGCCAGAGAAGGCACAGGCGCGTACGCGGGAAGATCGAGGGGACGGCGTCCCGTCCGCGCCTCAACGTATACCGCAGCTTAAACCACATCTACGCGCAGGTCATCGACGACGGGACAGGCACGACGCTCTGCTCTGCCTCGTCGCTGGACAAGGAGTTCAAGGGCAAGAGCGGCAGCAACAAGGAAGGAGCCCGCGAGGTGGGCAAGCTGGTCGCCGCGCGAGCCGTCAAAAAGGGCATCAAAAGCGTGGTCTTCGACCGCGGCGGCTATCTCTACCACGGGCGCGTGCAGGAGCTGGCCGAAGGCGCGAGAGAAGCCGGATTAGAATTTTAAGGGAGGGAATGACAAAATATGCCGTATCAACAAAACAAATTCGACGCGGGCGCGTCCGATATGAAGGAAAAAGTCATTTCCCTCAACCGTGTCTCTAAGACCGTGAAAGGCGGGCGTATCTTTAAGTTCGCCGCGCTGGTCGTCGTGGGCGACGGCAACGGTACGGTGGGCTTTGGGCTTGGTAAAGCGGGCGAGGTGCCCGACGCCATCCGCAAGGGTATCGAGGACGCGAAGAAAAACCTTGTCAAAATCAACCTTAAAGGTACGACCATCCCGCACGAGGTCATCGGTGCGTTCGGCGCGGGGCGCGTACTGCTTAAGCCCGCCGCGCCCGGTACCGGAGTTATCGCGGGCGGTCCGGTGCGCGCGGTCATGGAAGCCGCGGGCATTCGCGATGTGCGCACCAAGTGCTTGCGCTCCAACAATCCGCAAAACGTCGTCACCGCAACGATGCAGGGGCTGATGTCCTTGAAGAGCGTCGCGGATGTGGCGCGGGTGCGCGGAAAATCGCCGGAGAGTATTCTGGAGGCCCGCCATGGTTAAAATTACATTGATCAAAAGCCTCAACGGCCGCCATGACAAACACATCGCCACTGCCCACAGTCTCGGCTTGCGGCGCATAGGCAATACTACGGAGCAGCCCGACAACGAGGCGACGCGCGGCAAGCTGAACCAAATCCGCTACCTTGTGAAGATACAGGGGGAGACGAAATGAAACTGCATGAGTTGGCCCCGGCGGAGGGCGCGCGGCGCGAAGGGTTCCGCGTAGGCCGCGGTCCGGCGTCGGGCAATGGCAAGACCTCCGGCAGAGGGCATAAAGGCCAGAAATCCCGCAGCGGCTACAGCAGGAAGCGTGGCTTTGAGGGCGGTCAGATGCCGCTCAAGATACGTTTGCCCAAGCGCGGTTTCAACAACCGTTTCGCGACGCCGCTGACCGCCATTAACCTCAGTGTGCTCGAAGGCTTTGAAGCCGGTTCCACCGTCACGGCGGAGCTTTTACTGGAAAAGCGTATCCTGCGCAAATGTCCTCACGGGCTTAAGGTGTTGGGCAACGGGGAGATCAAGGCGGCGCTGACCATCGTTGCGGACAGCTTCTCGGCGTCAGCGAAGGAAAAAATCGAGGCCGCCGGAGGCAAGTGCGAAACGAAGCGCTGAGCCGCTGGACTTGAAAGGATTTTCATCATGATTGAAACGCTGCGTAACGCATGGAAGATCAAGGAGCTGCGAAACAAAATACTGTTCACGATCGCCATACTGGCCATCTACCGTTTTGGCGCGCAGGTGTTCACGCCTTTTGTAGACAGCGGGGCTTTTGCCACGCTGTTTGAGGAGCAACTCGCCAATACGGCGCTGGGACTGGTCAATATGATGAGCGGCGGCGCCTTCTCCGAAGCGTCTATTTTCTCCCTCTCCATTCAGCCCTATATCAACGCCTCCATCATCATGAACCTGCTCACCGTCGGCATCCCGGCGCTGGAGCGGCTTCAGAAGGAAGGCGGCGAGGAAGGCCGTAAGAAAATCGCGGCGATCACCCGTTATGCCACAGTTCTTTTGGGTCTCCTGCTGGGCTTCGGACAATACGTAATGATGCGCAACTATCAGGTGCTGACCGACGATTCCGTATTCGCGGGCTTTGTCATCGTCCTGACCCTGACCGCCGGCTCGGCTTTCATCATGTGGCTGGGCGAGCAGATTACCGAATTTGGCGTAGGCAACGGCATCTCCATCATCCTCTTCGCCTCTATCGTATCGCGCGGGCCGGATATGGTGCAAAGCGGCATCGCCCTGGCCGGGATGCAGAACGGCTGGATTCAGCTGGCTGGCATCCTTCTGGTGGCTGTCATTGCCGTGACATTTGTCGTCTTCATCACCCAGGCGGAGCGCCGTCTCCCAATCCAATACAGCAAGCGGATGGTCGGACGCAAGATGTACGGCGGGCAGAGCACCTATCTGCCGCTGAAAGTGAATATGTCGGGCGTCATGCCGATTATCTTTGCCTCCGCCATCGTCTCCTTCCCCGCGACCATCGCTACGTTCGTCTCTCAAGGTGCGAACGACACGGTGGACAGATGGTTCGGACCCGGTTCCTGGCCTTACGCTGTGTTTTATCTGCTTTTGATTATCGCTTTCAGCTATTTTTATCAGTCGATCCAGTTCAATCCGATTGAAATTGCCAATAACCTCAAGAACAACGGCGGTTTTGTACCGGGGTTCCGTCCCGGCAAACCAACCAGCGACTTCATCCGCAGGGTACTCAACCGGATCACCCTGTTTGGCGCCCTCTTCTTGGGGATGATCGCCGTCATGCCGATCATTATGAGCGGTGTGCTGACGGTCCCCGGGCTGGCCATGGGCGGCACGTCGTTGCTGATTGTTGTCGGCGTTGCCTTGGAGACGGTCAAAGCCATCGAATCCCAGATGATGATGCGGCACTATAAAGGGTTCCTTGAATAAAGTACGGTTCACACTAAACAGTTATACAGAGCGGACGGTGATGAAATTGGTTTTGATTTTGCTCGGCGCGCCCGGTTCCGGTAAGGGAACGCAGGCCGCCATGGTCAGCAAGAATCTCAGTGTACCGGTCATCTCTACAGGCGACATTTTACGGAGCGCCATACGGGAGCAGACGGAGATCGGCATCAAAGCCAAAGCGTACGTGGACGGAGGCAAGCTGGTGCCGGACGAGATCGTAGCGGAAGCGCTCAAACAGCGGCTGGAAGACAGCGACTGCGCGAACGGCTACATTCTCGACGGGTTCCCGCGCACCATCCCACAGGCGGAATTGCTGGAAGAGCTGGGTATCAGCCCGGAGGTCGCGCTTTCGATCGAGGTTCCCGACAGCGACATCGAAAACCGCATGGCCGGGCGGCGCGTCTGCCCCGCCTGCAACGCGGTCTTCCACAAGCAAAACAACCCGCCTAAACAGGAAGGCGTATGCGATTTGTGCAAGGGCTCGCTGATACAGCGGGCTGACGATAACCCTGAAACGGTGCGGGAGCGGCTGCGCGTCTACCATGAGCAGTCGGAGCCGCTGAAGGGCTTTTATGAACGCCTGGGGCGCTTGCGCTGTGTTGTGGGAACGGGTGGCTTGGAAGAAATCAACCGCCGCATCATGGAAGCCTTGGCATGATTTTGGTCAAGTCCGGGCGCGAGATTGAATCCATGCGAAAAGCCGGACGTATCGCGGCGCTGGCGCTCATAGAGGGCGGAAAGCTGGCCCGGCCGGGCGTCACGACAAAGCAGATTGACGACGCCATACGGCGACTGATACAGAGGCATGGCGCGTCCCCCAGTTTTCTAGGCTACCGGGGCTACCCCGCCTCCTGCAACACGTCGGTCAACGAGGAAGTCATCCACGGGATTCCGTCACGGCGGCGGGTTTTACAAGAGGGCGATATTGTCAGCATAGATGTAGGCGCGTGCTTTGAAGGGTTCCACGGGGACACCGCCGCCACTTTCGCGGTGGGCACTGTCTCCGAAAAGGCCCGGCGGCTGATCGGAGTGGCGCGCGAATGTTTTTTCAGGGGTGCCGCGCGGGCAGTTTCAGGGGCGCGTGTCTCCGAAATCTCGGCGGCTATCCAGGATTACGCACAGAGCAACGGCTGTGACGTCGTGCGCGACTGGACCGGTCACGGCGTGGGGCGCAGTCTCCATGAAGACCCGGAGGTGCCTAACTTTTCCGACGGGAAACGCGGTTCGAGGCTGCTGCCCGGCATGACGCTCGCCATTGAGCCGATGATCGCGGCCGGCAGAGGCAAGACGGAGGTCCTGCGCGATAATTGGACAGTGGTCACGGCGGACGGGTCATTGGCCGCCCATTATGAGCACACGGTGCTGGTTATGGCGGGCGAGCCGGAATTGCTGACATTGACGGAGGGTTCCGTATGAAATGGGGAGGTGAACTCGCGTGGCAAAAGACGATATGATCGAAGTCGAAGGCGTCGTTCGGGAAGCGCTGCCCAACGCGCAGTTCAAAGTGGAGATTTCCGGGGGGCATGTGATCCACGCTCACATTTCAGGGAAACTGCGTATGAACTTTATCCGTATCCTCCCCGGCGATAAAGTTACCTTGCAAATGTCGCCGTACGACTTAACTCGTGGAAGAATTACATGGAGATCCAAGTAAAATAAACCAAGCGGCTCCTACAGCGGAGCGCGGCGAAAGGGTGGTAATCATGAAAGTGCGTCCTTCGGTCAAGCCGATGTGCGAAAAGTGTAAGATCATCAAGCGCCACGGGCGCGTGATGATTATCTGCGAAAATCCTAAACACAAACAACGTCAAGGTTAATTAGGGGGAAGAACACATGGCTCGTATTGCCGGCGTAGACCTGCCGAAAGAAAAACGGGTGGAGATTGGCCTGACATACATCTTCGGGATCGGCCGCACCACATCCAACAAGATCCTCGCTCAAACGGGCATCAGCCCTGACACGCGCGTGAAGAAGCTGACGGAAGAGGAAGTCGCGAAGCTGCGCGAGGTCATTGAAAAAGACCTCAAAGTGGAGGGCGACCTGCGCCGTGACGTTGCGCTGGACATCAAGCGTTTGATCGAGATCGGCAGTTACCGCGGTCTGCGCCACCGCAGGGGCCTGCCGGTACGCGGCCAGCGGTCGAAGACCAACGCCCGCACACGCAAAGGCCCGAAGCGTACGATTGCCAATAAGAAGAAGTAAAACTGCTCCATCGGCTTGCAGGGGAGGAATTCACTTCTGACCCAGCCGCAAGCCGCGCATGGAGCGTGACATAGGAAAGGATGAAATCAATGCCGCAACCAAAAGCCAAACGGGGCGTGTCCAGAAAACGCCGCGAACGCAAAAATATTGAAAAAGGCGCGGTGCATATCCGTTCCTCCTTCAACAACACGATGGTGACCATCACCGACGTGCAGGGCAACGCCCTGTCATGGGCGTCGTCGGGCGGACTGGGCTTCCGCGGAAGCCGCAAGTCCACGCCGTTTGCCGCACAGACCGCCGCCGAGACCGCTGCGAAGGCGGCGATGGAGCACGGCCTGAAATCAGTCGAGGTCTATGTCAAGGGTCCGGGATCGGGGCGCGAGGCCGCCATCCGGGCATTGCAGGCCGTCGGCTTGGACGTAACGATGATTAAAGACGTAACGCCCATCCCGCACAACGGCTGCCGCCCGCCCAAGAGGAGGAGAGTGTAATATGGCCAGATATACAGACGCGGTGTGCCGCCAGTGCCGCCGTGAGGGGTTGAAGATGTTTCTCAAGGGCGACCGGTGCTATTCGGAAAAATGCGCCGTTGACCGCCGCATGTATGCCCCCGGACAGCACGGGCAAGGCCGCAAAAAGCCCAGCGAATACGGCACCCAGCTCCGCGAGAAGCAGAAGGCCCGCCGCCATTACGGCGTTTTAGAGCGCCAGTTCGGACTCTATTTCAACATGGCGACCGGCATGAGCGGCCAAACCGGCGACAACCTGCTTTCCTTGCTGGAACGCCGCCTTGACAATGTCATTTACCGCCTTGGCTTTGCCATGAGCCGCGCCGAGGCCCGGCAAGCCGTCACACACGGCCATGTCACCGTTGACGGAAGGCGCGTGAATATCCCATCCTTCTTAGTCAAGCCCGGTATGACCGTGGCGCTGGCCAACAAGAGCCGCAGCCTGGACAGGTTCAAGACGGTGATGGAAAACAACGCGTCCCGCCCCGTTCCGCAGTGGCTGTCGCTTGACCGCGACAACGCTCAGGCGTCGGTCGTGGCGCTGCCCGTCCGGGAGGACATCGACCTTCCAATCGAGGAGCACCTGATCGTCGAGTTGTATTCCAAGTAGCGCGCTGTTTCAGTCCCCATACACCAAGTTGAATAAAGGAGTGCTCACATGATTGAGATAGAGAAGCCGCGCATTGAGTGTATAGGAACGGATGAGGACAGCTCTTACGGAAAGTTTATTGTGGAGCCCTTGGAACGCGGTTACGGCACGACATTGGGCAATTCCCTGCGCCGCATCCTGCTCTCCTCCCTGCCCGGCACAGCGGTCACTACCGTCAAGATTGCCGGCGTCCACCATGAGTTTTCCACCATTCCAGGCGTGAAAGAAGACGTTACCGAGCTGATTTTGAATATCAAGGGCATTATCGCCAAGATATATTCCCCCGGCATAAAAACAGTCTACATCGAGGCCAGCGGCGAGGGCGAGGTTACAGCCGGCGACATCCGTACCGACAGCGAGGTTGAAATCCTCAACCCCGACTTGCACATCGCCACCTTAGCCGAGGATGGCCGCCTGGAGATGGAGCTGACCATGAGCCACGGGCGCGGATATGCGCCGGCGGAACGCAACAAGCCGCCGCAGGCCGTTATCGGGCTGATTCCTGTGGACAGCGTCTATACGCCTGTGCTGAAGGTCAACTTCTCCGTTGAGAATACCCGTGTCGGCAATATGACCGACTTCGATAAGCTGACGCTGGAAGTATGGACCGATTCCACCCTGTCGGCACGCGACGCTGTTTCACTGGGCGCGAAGATTCTGGCAGACCTGCTGATGATCTTCACCGACCTCAGCGAGGAGCTGGGGAAGAGCAATACCGTTATTGTCAAGCCCGAATCCCAAAGGGACAAGATGCTGGAGATGACCATCGAGGAGCTTGACCTCTCCGTCCGCAGCTTCAACTGCCTCCAACGCGCCGGCATCAACATCGTCGAAGACCTGGTGGCCAAGAGCGAGAGCGATATGATGAAGGTGCGCAACCTCGGGCGCAAGAGCCTGGAGGAAGTTATCAACAAGCTCCAGACGATGGGTCTGGCGCTGAGGGAGGATATATAACCATGCCCGGAACAAGAAAATTGAGCCGCCCGACCGCGCACCGCATGTCAATGCTGCGCGGGCAGGTCACCGCCGCCATAGAGAAGGAACGCATCGAAACTACCGTCACGCGCGCTAAAGACACGGCCGCCCTCGTGGAAAAGATGATAACCCTCGGCAAGGAGGGCACGATTGCCGCGCGCCGCCGCGCCATGTCGTTCATCACCAAGGAAGACACCGTGAAAAAGCTCTTTGAAGACATCGCTCCCCGCTTCGCGGAGCGCAACGGCGGGTACACCCGTGTCACCCGTATCGGCCCGCGGCGCGGCGACGCCGCCGAGATGGCTGTGCTGGAGATTTTGGAAGGCTAGAAACGAATCAAGATACCCCGTCCGCCGGACGGGGTATTTTTCTATTTATCTCCCCACTTCTTAGCCTCCGGGTCGATATACATCTCCTCTGCGTCCATCTGCGCCTTGACGAGCCGCATGACCGCCCCGTCCCTGTCATCCCACTGGGCAAGCAGCTTAATCGCGTCCGTAATCGAGTTGAACAGCTTGAGATACATGGTTTTGTAATCTGGCACTTGATTCACCTCTGTATATATATGATATAGTATTATAATAATAATATGTGTAAATGTCAAGTGGCATATTCTATGATACCCTATCCATGAAGGGGGGACATCATGGATAGCGGAATTTTTGTTCTGAAAAATTACGGTAAAGTTATTATAACGTTTAGAGAAGCAATGGAGATGCGAGGATTCAATAGGAATAAAGTTGCGAAAATGACGGGGTTGTCCTATAATACGATTAACCGTTATTATCAAGGGGACGGTATTTCAGGGGTTGACTTGGATGTAGTGGCGAAAATCTGCTATGTCCTGCAATGCGAGGTTGGGGATCTTCTCAAAAACGAGCGTCCGGCCGACTGACGGCGGGACGCATTTATCTCCCTCCGACCGCCATGAGGCGCCTACCTCCCTCTCAGAGGGAGGTTTTTGTCCTCTCCAAGAGGGGGATGTCGCCCGAAGGCGACAGGGGGAGTTTACGCCTGTGGACGGCCAAAGGCCGCCCCTGCAACCATATATATGAAATTATCACATTATAAGGGCGCGCTTTGCGCGTCCGCTTGTGGTCTGTCAATGCTGGAACTACAGGATGCTGTGCTTGTCAGATGGGGATAACGGTGATATAATAAATAGACCGACGGAAGACGGGAATAGGAAGCTATGGCCTAAAGGAGGATTCGCTATGGCCGATGTATTTGTAGAACATATGGTGATACGGCGCCCGACCCTGAAGATCTTTATGCAAAAGTGCCTGCTGTCGTTTTCGGCGGTCATCGTGGCGCTTCTGCCTCTGATTCTGGAAGCGTTTACGGGGATTCCGTTGGGTATGATCATGCCGTTTACGATCGTGGGCGCGGGCTGGGGGATGCTCATCCTGTTCCGCCGCTTGAATTTGGAATTTGAATACATCGTCACGAACGGCGAGATGGATGTGGACAAGATCATGGGGCGCAACTCCCGCAAGCGCATCATGACGGTTGATTGCCGCAATTTCGACATCTTAGCCCCCTATAAAACAGACTACCGCGGCGAGTATGAGTCGCAAGCCATCACAACCGTAGTGGACGTATCGAGCCACACCGAAGCGCCGGGCCGCTGGTTTGCGATATTCCACGCGAAGGACGGCAAGCGTACTCTGCTGATTTTTGAGCCGAGTGAGCGTATGCTGGAGGCGTTTCGTATGTACATCCGAAACAAGATAAAAAGCTGATGGAAAAGATTACACATGAATTGATACGCGCCCTTCTTCCCCCGCGCCCAAAAACCGCCCATAAGGGGGATTTCGGGCGTGTTTTGGCACTTGCGGGCAGTTTGGGGACCTCCGGCGCGGCTTGGTTTTGCGGCATGGCTGCCGTACGGGGCGGCGCGGGACTGGTGACAATGGGATTACCGGAACGTATTTGGGGCGTCGTGGCCGGGCAAGCGCCTGAATGTATGTGCTTCCCCTTGTCGTGTGACGGGATGGGCCGGCTGGACGACTGGGCGTTCCCGTGGATCGAGAATCAGCTCCTTAGTGCCGATGTCTGCGTATGCGGGCCGGGGCTGGGGCGGAGCACTTCGCTGGAAAGGCTGACAACCCTGTTCATGGGAAGCGGGGTGCCGCTGGTGCTTGACGCCGACGGCATAAACAACAAGTCCGGGCATATACTGAAATGTCCCCTTGTCCTAACCCCGCACGAGGGCGAGTTTACCCGTATGGGCGGCGACCTGTCGCGGGGGCGCGCGTCCGGCGGGCGCGCGTATGTGGAGAGCAATCCCTGTGTGCTGGTGCTGAAAGGGCATGAAACGCTTGTCTTCTCACCGGACGGAGCGGTCCGCCAAAACACGACGGGCGGCCCGGGCCTAGCCAAAGGAGGCAGCGGCGATGTGCTGGCAGGTCTGATCGCCGCGTTTATCGCGCAGGGGCTTACGCCGTTTGACGCGGCTTCCGCCGGGGTGTATATCCATGGGCTGGCGGGAGACCTTTGCGAGAAGGAGATCGGCGAAAGGGGGATGACGCCGGCGGATACCGTCAATGCCTTGCCGAAGGCCTTGCGTTTGACAGGAGGATAAACAATGCGCATACGGCTCATGTGTGTACTATGGATACTAGCTGTTCTGGCAACGGGGTGCTCCCCCGGAGGCGGGGACAATGCCGCCGAACGTATCAGAGCGCATTACGCGGCTTTGGGGGAGACGGAATACCGCGTGACGCTGCGGACCGACTTCGGCGACCATGTGCTGGATTTTGCGGTGGAGTACACCCATAAGCGGGGCGGAGGCGGGCGGATGAAGGTGGTCTCGCCTGAGCTGATCGCGGGAATAGAGGCCGAGATCGGGCAGGACGGCGTTTCCCTGCTGTACGACGGGCTGATGCTCGAACTGGGCGCGCTGCCGGGGACAGGGCTTTCGCCGATGGAGAGCCTTCCGTTTATCATCAGCCAGTGGAGCGGGGGCTATGTGACGCAGACCGGCAGCGAAAAAAGCGCGGGGCGTTCGCTGCTGACCGTTATGACCCGCAGGACACAGGCGGAGGCGGCGTTGGAGGTGCGGACGCGGTTTGACGCCGAAACGCTGGCGCCGGTAGACGCCGAGCTGTTTATCAATGGGGTCTTATCCGTAACGGCGTTATTTGAGGAATAAACTTGCATATTATCCGTTGATGTGCTATACTGCTTTTAATGTATAATCAGCGCCTTTCTGTGGGAAAATGGAAGCATCCTACCACGGAGAGGTGAAATCATGGACGCAAGCGTAAGTGTCCGCTTGGGGCCGCTTACCGCAACCACTATGCAATCCGACCAGACGGTCAGGCGGGGCGATATATACTACGCGGACCTCAGCCCCGTCGTGGGCAGCGAACAGGGTGGGATACGCCCTGTCCTAATTGTGCAGAACAACGTCGGCAACCGCCACAGCCCCACCGTAATCGCGGCGGCCATCACGAGCCAGATTGGCAAGGCCCGCCTGCCCACCCATATCGAGCTGTCAGCCCGTACCTATGGTCTTTCCCGAGACTCGGTCGTACTGTTGGAGCAAGTGCGTACGATCGACAAGAAACGCCTCAAGGAGAGGATGGGCAGGCTGGACGAGTCTCTTATGGTAAAGGTGGACACGGCGTTGGCTGTGAGCTTCGGGCTGAATGCCTAGGGGGATTTTCCCCCAATACATATACAGGGAGGCACATCCGTGATACAGAAGAAATCGGTAATCGGCGCGGCGGCGTTTTTCGTCCTGATGGCGCTGACCGTAGGTTGGTTTGCGCTCGCGGCCGACATCGGCGGCAAGGAAAACCCGCTTGTCACGCTAGAATACCTCAAAAGCCTTGACCCGCAAATCGAAGCTACCATCGAGGCCGCCGTCAATGAAAAGGTGGACGCCCGGATGCAGGAGTTCAACGACCTGCTCAGCCAGGCGTCTGAAGCGATTGGCAACATGCCGTCTGGCGGTGGGGGCATAGACATCAATGACCTGCTCAACGACGACGCCCTGATCAGCCGCATTGCGACGGAGATTTCCGCGCAAATCGGGGCGGGGGTCGGTTCCTTAGAGGCGTTTGCCCTCAGGCAAGAGGTGCAAACCGGGCAGACTCTGCACCTGCCGGTTGGCTCTATGGTCATGCTTCGGCTGGGGAGCGGTACGGTTGTCGCGTCCAACTCACCGGGGCTGATTGATCTGACCACCGCGAATCCGCTGGACAATGGCGGCGTTTTGGTCGCCAACCATCTGTATACCGTGACGATGGAAGCGGGCCGTGACATCAAATGTACGGCTAAGATGACGGTCTTCATTTGGGGTCCGTTTACCATTAGCTAAGGAGAGGGTACGGCATGGCGCTGGTTACGGGAAAATGCCCGCGGTGCGAGAAAGAGGTCCAGCTCGAAGGAGACAGCAAGTTCAGCTTTTGCATGTACTGCGGCGGCAGGATTACCGTGGAGCAGGCTGTGGAGCTTTATCAGGCGTCCGGGGGGCACCAGGAAGCCAAGAAGAGGACGGCCAAGCAGGACGACGCGCTTATGGAAGCGCGGGCGGCGCTGTCGCATAACCATTTTGACCTTGCTGAAAAGCTCTTCAAAGAAATCCATGAAAACGATTCGGATGATTTACAGGCTCAATGGGGGATGATTCTCGCCAAAACCCATAACCTGACGCCTTCGGCGATCCGCAATCCCGACGACTTCGCGCATTCGGAAGCGAGCGACTTGTTTACCAAGGGCGGAGCCGGCATTGATAAGGAATGGAGCGTTTCCTACTGGGAAGCCTTTGAGGACGCCTGTAAGATGTCGGTGGAACAGATAGACCCGCGCGTTTTCTTGGAGCTTAAGATATATCAATGGTACCCCAGCAGCAATACGTTTTTATATCCCATCTCCAAGGATTTTGACATTCAGCCCATTTTAGACAAAGAGCTGTGGACGGATTGGAACAAGCTGATGGAAGCCTTGCCGGCAGACAATCGCGGTGAGTTCAGGGAGATGTGCGATAACTGCTGCCGCCGTATCCGCGAGTATTTTCAATCCGGGTTTGCCAATATGGCGGAGATCCAAAACGGCGACCTCTCGCGCCTGATGGGCACATGGCAGCTCAAGCTGACCACCGGCGCGCAAAAGACCGAGGTGCTCAGCTTTACCCAGAATGCCGTGGGTGTGCCGCACCTGGAATCTTACCGCACAACGGTCAACGGCTATGATTACTACCGCTTTATCTCGGTTGACCAAAGTAACCGTGTCATAGCGGGCGAACACAGGCACTTCCCGTCCTCCACAGGGCTGGGCGGCGATTTTGCGGTGCCGGAGGCCAATACACCGGTGCTGGGTCTGATGGCGGTATATGAATACATCCTGATTCTTCCGACGGCGCTGTACTCGCGCACCGAACCGCACAAAATCCCCAATCACGGCCGGGCGCTTGTGTTTATCGAAAAATGCAGGACCATGCCCTGCTTCTTCCGTAGTGAAAACCTTAAACATGCCTATCAGATGCGCCCCATCGGCGACAATCACGAGAGCGGCGATGCGTCGAAGAAGATGCGCTCCTGCTACATCGCCACCGCCGTTTATGGGGATATAGACGCGCCGCAGGTACACCGCCTGCGCCGCTTCCGTGACGAATCGCTGAACCAAAGCCGCTTGGGCCGGCGCTTGTGTACACTGTACTACGCCGTTAGCCCCCGCCTCGCGCGGAGGTTTTCTCCAAACGGCCCGGTCAGCCGCTTCATCCGGCGGGCGCTGGACGCCTTTGTCAGGCGGCTCGGGGATTGAGATGTCCTCAACCATTTATAGAGGTGCGATATGATTCTTACGATTGCTTTAGCTCCATGCAAAGTCTAATATCGGACGGGTATTGCATGGAGCGGTAGATTAAACTGCCGTCCGAATTGGGCTTTGCGTTTTCAATATAGTATATTGAAGGAGCAAAGCCGTGAAGAAATCAAATATGTTCTCAGGACTTCGGGATTTCCTTATCCTTTGGAGTTCTCAGGCCGTGTCGAGCCTCGGCACGGCAATGACCAGTTTTGCGCTCATTATTTGGGTTTACAGTCAAAAAGGTACGGCGTCCAGTATTACGCTGCTGTCGATATGCTCGCTCGTTCCGTCTATTTTATTCAGCTTTGTTGCCGGGACACTCGCTGACCGCTGGGACAAAAAGCGTATTATGCTGCTCGCTGACTTGTTGGCAGCGGTAGGAACCGTAACCGTTTTGGTATTGTATCGCACAAGCAATCTGCAAATCTGGCATCTTTATAGTATCAACTTTTTGCTTAGCTTTATGAACGCGTTTCAAAGCCCGGCGGCTTATGTTGCCACAACATTGTTAGTGCCAAAAGAACAGTATGTGCGCGTGAGCGGACTATACGCTCTTTCCGGCTCGGTTGTTACCATTTTAGCGCCCGCATTGGGAAGCGTTTTGCTTGCGTTTGGCGGTTTGGAACTGGTTTTACTTGTTGACCTCGTTGCTTTCGCGGTCGCATTCACAACGCTGCTTATGTTCATAAAAATTCCAAAGATCGCGAATAAAGTAGTGGATGCAAAAGAATCTTTCCTAAAAAGCTGCGCGGCGGGCATCCATTTTCTGCGGGAACACTCCGCATTGCTTCGCATAATATTGTTTTTCGCGTTTGTAAATTTCATAGCGAAAATGGGAAGCTATGGAATGCTGTCAGCATTGATACTCGGACGAGCAAACGGCGATCAGGTTTCCCTTGGCGTCGTCCAAGCAGCGGTCGGCATTGGTATGCTTGCGGGAAGCGTACTCATTACGATAGCAAAACCCGCAAAAAACCGGACAAAGGTAATTTTTTTCACCTGCGGGATTTCTTTTTTCTTTGGCGATGTCCTGTGCGGTTTTGGGCGGGTACTGCCGGTTTGGGTCATATCTGCTTTCTTTGGAAATTTGCCGTTGCCATTTCTGAATGCCAACCTTACGGCAATCATGCGGACGAAAGTGCCTGTGGAAATGCAGGGACGCGTATTTTCGGCACGAGATACAATCCAATACAGCACTATCCCGGTTGGGCTGCTGCTTGGCGGTGTATTGGCTGACTATGTTTTTGAACCATTTATGGCAACCATATCCCCAGTACAGCGAGTGCTGACTTTCGCCTTCGGGGCAGGAAAGGGCTCAGGCATTGCGATCATGTTTTTCATCGTGGGTATTGTTGGGTGCGCATCAAGTTTTATGTGCCTGAAAAATCCGGCATACCGAGAGTTGAATTGAAAGGAATTACGCGTACGCCAAGTATGATATAGAGCGTTTGCCTTGCCCATTCATGCTTGCCTCGCTTTCTCTTAGGACATTTCTGTTTTTCAAACAATACAGGGCAAACAGTTCGATATATGCCGTTTATTTTACAGTTGTCAGGTATGCTTTTTGATGGTATAATAGAAGAACCGAGCCGTCCGGCAGGTGGCGGAAAGGAGCAATTCATTTGCTCCGTCTGACACCGTCCGACGGGCGTTGCGAGGCTTGACATAGCATACAAAAGTAAAATGAAGTCCGCGGGCAGAGAAAAGGAGGGGTATTGTGTCAAATGTGAGTTATGTTCATACCGACATATTGCTGGACAGCGGCACCAACGAGCTGGAGGTAATGGAGTTTACCATTGCAGGCGATACCTTCGGAATCAACGTGGCAAAAATCACCGAGATTATGCAATGCAAACCTGTCAAACCCATGCCCAACAGCCATCCCAATGTAGAGGGCGTGTTTATGCCCCGCGACCAGGTGATTACCGTCATCGACCTGCCCGGTTACATGGGGTTGCCCGTGAGCGCGGATCAGGAACGGGATATGTTTATGATCACCGGCTTTAACAACATACATGTCGCCTTTCATGTCCATACGGTGGAAGGAATCCACCGTATCAAATGGAGCGACATTGAAAAGCCCGACAGCACCATATACGGCGGTACGGAGGGGATGGCTACGGGCATCGCGAAAGTGGGGCGCAAGCTCATCACCATTGTCGATTTCGAGAGCATCGTCTTCACCATCAGCCCGGAGCTGGGGATACAGATCTCTGAAATTACCGAACTGGGCCCCCGTCAGCGCAGCACAAAACCGATCATTACAGCCGATGATTCCGTGCTGTTGCGAAAACTGGTGAATGAGGCTTTAACCACTGCCGGATATATGAATATCAAGTCTTTCCGGGACGGGCAGGAGACATGGGAATATTTAGAGAATATGCGTGACAAAGCATTGGCCGAAGACGTATCCATCACATCAAAGGTAGCGGCTGTGATTACCGATATTGAAATGCCTATGATGGATGGGCACCGGCTGACCAAGCTGATTAAAAACGATAAGATTTTGGGTAAAATCCCCGTCATTATTTTTTCAAGCCTGATCGACGAGGCAATGCGCATTAAAGGCGATGAACTGGGCGCCGACGGCCAGCTGTCCAAGCCCGAGATCGGGAACTTGGTAGCCACGCTGGACAGTTGCATAGCATGATTTATTATGAGTGCGGACCGCCAAAGGCGGCCCCCTACAGGAACATACTATAGGTACATATCATCTGCCGGCTTTCTTTATCAGGGCCGGCAGTTTCCTCTTGCATAGAGCGAACATTTGTGCTATTATAGAATAAAGACACTGCAAGGGGAGATATGCGCATGGCGAATATCCATCTAAAACAGGAGCTGACGGTCGAAGACAAAATGGCTCTTATGCAGCAGGACGCCCGTTTTGATGTGGCGGATACCGAAGCGCCTGATTTTGAGCAGATTCAAGCGGATATAAGAGCGCCCAAAGGGCCGCAGACCGCCCCCAAGGTATTTCTCTCTAATGACTGCATTTTCAACTGTTCCTACTGCGGCTGCCGCTGCGGCCGCGACGTCAAAACGCGTTATGCCAGCACACCCCGCGAATTTGCGCAAATGTCGTATGAAACCGCCAAGGATAACGGCGGCAAGGTGTTTATCACCTCCGCCATATATAAAAGCCCTGACTATACGGAAGAACTGATTATAGAATCGATGCGTATTCTGCGCCGGGAACTTGGCTACAAAGGCTACCTCCACGCAAAGATCATGCCGGGTACAGACCCGGATCTGATACGGCGGGCCGGCTTGTACGCCAATCGTTTGAGCGTCAATATCGAAGTGGCCAAAAGCGAAGGGTATCAGATGATTGCCCGGGACAAGAGCAAATCCAATATTTTGGGGCCTATGGGACAAATCAGCCGCCTGATCCGGGAGGCCAAAGCCGAAGAAAGCCCCTATAGGCCCCGGTTTGCTACCTCTCAAACGACCCAGCTGATGGCCGGCAGCACCGGGGAGGACGACTATACCATCCTAAACCTCTCTAAAGCCTTGTACAGCAAATATCTGCTGAGCCGGGTGTATTACACATCCTACCAATACAGCCATCAAGCGGAAGGCTACGAAGAGCGCCCCGAAGTATCTACCCCCCTTTGGCGGATGTCCCGATTGTATCAAGCCGACCGGCTGATGCAATTATACGGTTTTACCCCTGAGGAAATTACGCCGGGGGAAGCGCCCAATCTTGTCAGTGATTTCGACCCTAAGGCGGCTTGGGCGCTGCGTAACCTGCATCTGTTCCCGATAGAAGTCAACACTTCCGAATATGAGATGCTAATTCGCGTACCCGGTATAGGCATTACCTATGCCAAACGCATCCTGGAAGCCCGCCGCCGGTGCCGCGTGACACATGACGTATTGCGAAAGCTGGGGGTGTCGCTCAAACGCGGCAAGCATTTCCTGACAGCGGATGGGAAATACACAGGCACACACAGCAGTGGCGCGGCAGAGTTCACGGAAGCCCTCAGGTCGCCGCTGGCATAGAGTTTCGCTTGTTTATTGTCATGAACAGCAAGCATCACTACTGCCGCCGGAGCAATCACAGCTTGGTTCGCTCCCGGTCAGCCAGCCCATGATGAAAGCGTAGGCACAGCCCACCCCGGCGTCGACAGAGATTGCGTTTGCCGGGCAGTTCTTCGCGCAAGCACCACATTCCATGCAGAGGTCTTTGTCGGTAATTTTCGCATTTCTATCGTTTACGGTAAACACACCATGAGGACAAACCTCCGCGCACAGTCCGCAGCCAACGCATTGATTGGCGGAGAGGGAAAGTGTCGTTACATCCTTCAAATACCTGTGATTCATTTCGCTTTCCTCCGAAAAAACAGATGAACGCCGAGCATCAGCGCGCCGCCAACGGCGGCAGAGCCGATAATCAAAGGCAATGCCCGTTTCATTTCCTTTTTGACGCCGGACGGTGATGTATAGGTGGACGAACCTGTGAAGTTCATGGCGAGGAAGGATGATACGGCAGGCATCAATAACAGTTCGCCCACCGACATGAGCCTATCTTCCTTTTTGAAGCGCTTAGACAGCCCCAAGTAACCCGCCGTCCAACCTAATCCCAACAGCCAGCCTTTCCACGCGAAAGCCTTTCCGGGGATGTGCGGGAGCAATGCCGGTGTAACAACAGCTCCAGTGAGAACAGCACCGAGATATGCAGTAACATCTTTTTTGTCAAACGGCCTCGCGGCGAACTGATTTGTTAGAAACAAAGCGCCGAGAACAGGCAACGCCATTTGAACAGCCGGGACTAACTCCATCGGCGTCAACACAATTCTGTCTTTGAACGTAAACTCCACCGTCCGCATCTCTTTAGTGGCCTTATATCCGGCGTCCACAAAAGCCTTTATATCTTCTGCCCGCACCGGGCCGTAAGTGACGGTAAACCCCATCCGCTTCGCCACCTCATGGGCGCTCACCCCGGACGCGCCAAGCTGCGGCAGTATCAGCTTTCTATGCGATACCACATCAGCAAGCCTTGTCGCTTCTATGCGATTGACCAATTCATCTGTACCGAACGTACCCTTGCCCGCCGCACACCACACGTTAATACCCTTGGTGTCGAGAATCAACAGCCAGCAATCCAAGCTGGTCAGGTTCTTCCGCAGTATGTCAAATGTCAGCTTGTAGTTTGCACTCACCAAAACGGGCGAATCGCCATCCGGCTTCCCAACGGCGTATAGCCCCGGTTTGACTTTGTAATCCATCCGACCGATACCCCAACGCGCTTTCCACCCGCCGATGATGTCGCCAATCGACAAAGATGTTGAAACAGTCGGTATGATTTCTGCACTACCCGAGCAACAGCTACTCCTTGTACAGCAATTCCCACTCATTCACAGCACCCCGCGTTTCTTGTTTCAAGATGGCAACAGTGTACCTGATACATTGAAGAAAGTCAATATGACTCTGGTCATGTGTGTTTTTCGAGTATCGCTTTCCCTTACTGCAATTTACGCCTATAAATCTGTGCCGCCGCAACGAAAGCCGCAACGATTATACCCACGCACCAAGCCAAAGCAATCCATAAACTGTTGTCCGCAGGCAAACCGAGCATCAAATTGCGAATGGTATCAATAATCGGCGTCATGGGTTGATTTTCTGCAAACCAGCTAAGACCGCGGGGCATGGTTTCGGTGGGCGCGAAGCCTGAGCTTACAAAAGGCAGGATAAAGAGCGGAAACATCAATCCGCTGGTGCCTTCCGGCGTCTTTGAAATAAGCCCGCAGAGTACGGCGATCAATGACATCGCGATGATGATCAGCAAGAGAAAGCCCACAATCATAAGCCAGTCCATAAACCCGGCTTGCGGCCTGAATCCTATAATGAAAGCGGTGCCAATGATAACGGTGGTCGTAATCGTGTTTCTCGCCACTCCCGCGCCGGTATGGCCTGTCAGCACGGCGGATTTTGAGATGGGCATAGAACGAAAACGGTCAATGATGCCCTTGGTCATATCTGTGGTCACATTGATGGCCGAATACTGAGCCGCTTGGGCAACGCTTTGCAGAATAATCCCTGGCACTATGAAATCTATGTAATTGAAGTCTCCTACATTCGCAATGCTTCCGAACACAGTCCCAAACAGAAACATTAAAGCGAAAGGTGTGATTGTCGCCATAGCCAGCGCTTCGGGGTTTCGCATGGCAATCAGCAAACAACGCTTGAACATGACCCACGAATCGTAAAGCACATTTGTTTTTGGCTTACTCATGATGTCCACCTTCCTTTTTCTCGCCAATCAGCGCGAGGAATACTTCCTCAAGCGACGGTTGCTTTTCGATGTATTCTTTTTTCGCCGGCGGAAGCAGTTTTCGCAGTTCCTCTGTTGTTCCCTCCGCAATGATTTTGCCGCCGTGAAGAATGGCGATATTGTCGGCCAAATACTCCGCTTCTTCTAAATACTGCGTGGTGAGAAACACCGTCGTTCCCTCAGATACTAAGCCCTTTACCAAATCCCACATGGCGATGCGGTTTTGCGGGTCAAGCCCCGTGGTGGGTTCGTCGAGGAAAAGCACCTGCGGGCTGTCCATCAGGCTCATGGCTATATCCAATCTGCGGCGCATACCCCCCGAATAGGTAGACACTTGGCGGTTTGCCGCGTCCTCTAAATCGAAAAATCTCAGCCACTCGTCCACCTTGTTTTTACCATCGGGCAGGCGTTTCAGCTGTCCGATCAATTTTAGGTTCTCTCTGCCCGTCAACACCTCGTCCACCGCCGCGAACTGGCCTGTCAGGCTGATACACCCTCGCACATAATCTCCTTGACGTACTACATCGTAGCCGCAGATTAAGGCGCTGCCGCCATCCGGTTTCAATAGGGTGGACAGGATTTTTACGATGGTGGTTTTCCCCGCGCCGTTTGAACCCAGAAGGGCAAAGACGCTGCCTTTTGGGATTTTGAAGCTAACGTCGTTCAGGACATGGTTGCTTTTGAACGATTTTTTCAGCGATGATACCGATATGATACTTTCCATACGATGACTCCTTTGCTTTATTGTTTATAAATACACGCACCATGTATGTATAGCTGTGGAAAAAATGCCCTTATCGGGCAGGTGTGCGTATGCTTAGACTTCTAATGTGTCCAATATCTCGAAAAATGTGTGTCCCATTTCATCCTCGATGAAGTTATAGCCCAATGCCACAAAAATCTCCTCAAGCATAGTGAGTTTTAGAATCATTTCATCCTCGTCGGCCGGGAATATCCCCGGCAACATCCAAACATTTGAAAGCAGCATAAATAACTCCGCAAGCACTTTTGCGTTGCCTTGCTTCAAAGAACCGTCCGCCATGCCTTCTTCCATGATCAAAGCCAAGTCTTTCGAGTCCTGTTGGATGCCTTTTATGTGTTCAGCCAAGAAGCGTGGGTTTGACATCAGGGAGTGAGCCATGCTGGTCATTGCTTTGCGCTGTTCGTTTTCGATGTTGTTGTTAAGTCCCAACTTCAAGGCGAGCTTTAAGCGTTCCAAGCCATTGGCGGCGTTCATTTGTTTCGCCTTTACAAAGGGGTTGCACTCCGCGTATTCATTTTCAAATATGGCTGTCAGCACTTCTTCTTTAGACTTGAAATGGTGGTAAAACGCGCCGCGGGTCAGTCCGCCAAGGTTATCTACGATGTCAAGGACGGTGGTTTGCTCATAGCCTTTTTCAAGAAACAGCTTCAATGAAACGTCTAAAATCTTTTTGACAGTTTCTTCGGGGTATTTGTTTCGGGGCACGAAAATCACCTCCGCAACGCCATCATACATACAACATGTATTTATAATAGCAGGGATGATTCTCCTTGTCAACCCTAAATTTGCGATCATAATCCACGGACGGCCAAAGGCCGCCCCTGCTCTATGATTCGCCGGATTCTTCGCGTACCGCCTGCCACAGATCCCACGCGCACAGCGCGGACCCCATCACACCGCCGGCGATATACGCCAGCACGAAACCGCCGAGGCGCAGCTCGGACAGCCCTACGCCCCACCAAGTCAGGACAAGCTGCACGATTCCCGCGAATATAAAATTGGCGGCTGTGTCCTTCTGTTTGCCAAGAGCGTTGAGGAAGGTGCCGAGCAAGGTTTCAAAGCAGATAAAAACGGTGGCGACAGCGAGCGGGACCATATACCGCCCCGCATCGGGATTTTGAAACAGCGTCCGCGCGATGTCCGCGCCGAAAGGAATCAAGATGGCGGTACACAGTGACACGGCGGCGGCGGCGGCAAGCAGCGCGGTTTTAATCTGCCGGCGTATGGCGGCGAAATCCCGCACGGCAGCGTTTTCGGCGAGCCGGGGAAGCATCACGGTGCCGATGGAGCCGGAGAATACCAGCGGCAGCAAGAGCAGCGGCATCGTCATACCGAACGCTATGCCGAACGCGCTCAGCGCTTCGGAGGAATCAACGCCGGAGATGATCAGCCGCCCGGGGATGATGATGGAGTTGGCCGAGCCAATGAGGTTTGTGAGGAGGTTGGCCGCCGCCACCGGGACGGCGATTTTGCGTACCGTGCCCAGCATATCCGGCTCATGCGTATCCTCTGGGGCGGGGACGGGCCACCGGCGTTTGTCGCGCCTGTATAAAACGGTCAAAAGCGCGGCGCTGACGACCTCGCTGATGACCATGCCCAGTACAATCAGCCCCACCTGCGTCTCTTCATAGGCGGGACTGAAGAAGAGCAGCAGACCCAGGATGGACGCCACGCGGACGGTCTGTTCCAGCACCTCGGATATGGAAGGCGGGATGACATTCTTGCGCCCGTAAAAATAGTTTTTATGTACATTCTCCCAGCCGGTCAGTACAATACATGGCAGCAGCAGAATCAGCCCCAGGCGGCAGCGCGCATCGCCCAGCAGTGTGACGGAAATGGTGTCGGACAACGGTATGATAACCAGCGACACCGCCAAGACCATGACAAGGTACCCCGCCCGGGCCGTGTTGACGGCCTGCCGGATGGCGCGGGTGCGGCCCAGCGCGGCGTAAGACGCTGTCAGGCGCGACACCGCCACCGTGAAGCCCGACACGCACAGACTCATGATGATGGCGTAAGCGGGGATGACAAGCTGGTATAGCCCGATGGCCTCCGCACTGATCAGCCGCGCGAGCCATACGCGGTAAAAGAAGGCCAGTATCTGCGAAAACAGGCTGACCGCCGTCAGCAGAAGCGCGCCGTGCCACGCGGCGTTTTTTTGTCTCAATGGAACAACCCCCTGTCCCAAACCTATTCGGGACAGGGGGTATTGAGAACAGAGCAGCTATTTTGAAGGGTATGGCGTTGTTTCATCCGTCATGCCTAGGATATAGTCTACACTTGTTCCGTGGAATAATGCCAATGCTTTCAAAATAGCCGTAGGAACATCATTTTCGCCTGTTTCATATTTTGAGTATCCTGTTTGTGACATTCCAAGTATGGCACTGAGTTCCCGCTGAGAAATATCTCTATCCTCCCGCAAGTTACGAATCCGCTCATACACTCTAATCACCTCACAAAACGCAACCCCGCCATACTTACGTGACGGAGTTTCAAATGTCTAAATTTTCAAAAAATTCTTCGTAAGACATATCAAGCACTGTCTTTATGGATTGCAGCTCTTTAGCTGATAAATGCCTGATCCCCACTTCGATTTTAGCTACAGTGCTACGAGATAAATCACAATCAAGGACTTGCAAACGCGCTGAGAGTTGATCCTGTGTAAGCCTTTGTGCCTTTCTCTTTCGTCGGATATTTGCACCGAGAGCCTTCCCCACTTTAATGCTTTGCATTTTAGCCACATCCCATTGCTCCTAAAATAGAGCAATTCTATCTGGATTATAGCACTCCCGTGTTTCATCAAGCAGGGCGCGATAGAACTGCTCGGCGGCGGCTTTTCGTTTCGCGGCAAGCTCCGATCCGCGCTTGGTGTAGAAGTTATCATACATTTTTATCAGTTTGAACCGATATTCCTTGCAGAATGAAGGCTCGGTATCGTTTGCCCCGTCGGATACGCCGCCGTTTTCGTCGAGCAAATACAGAGGCTCGGACACATGCGCCTGATAAAATAGGGTGCGGGCAATCCCGACGGCGCCGCAGACGTCCAGCTTATCCGCGTCAAACAAAATCTTCGCCTCAAGGCTTTGCGGCGGGCTGTCCGAACGGAAGCGGTGCGTCTGTATGCAGGCTTTGACCGCGTCCGCGAAATCAGCCGGATAGCCGTTCTGAACCAACCATAGAGATGCCCTTTCCGCGCCGCAAACGGCATGGTCAACACCGGGGTCGGCGAACTGCTCCGCCCGCCCGACATCGTGCAGCAGGCACGCCATCGTGAGGATATTCGTATCCGCCCCGCCTTCATGCCCCGCTATATCAAGAGCGTAGTTCAAAACACGGTATACATGCTCCGTGTCATGGGCGCTGTCGCTCATGCACGAGCGCATATAGGCTTCGGCGGCGGGGAAAGCCGTGCGGACGGTCATGTGAACACCTTTGTAATGGTGACGTTGAACAGGGAGGAATCGTCTTTGAGGTCAATAAACTCCACCTTGGGGGTATACCCTTCAATCGGCAGGAGCTTGATCAACGGACGGGTCATAAATTCGGGATAGTTTTTATATACCACACCGCGCAGCCCGTTGCTGAGCAGGACTTCCACACCTTCGGGGAACGGCGCGATCTTACGGATGAACACCCCGGCCACATCGGGGTCGAAATGCTGGCCCGAGTTGCCCATGATATACTCATGCGCCTCGCTGGGCAGGACCGGCTCGTGATAGGGGCGGAGGGAGGTGATGGCGTCGTACACGTCGGCTACGGCGATGATGCGGCCGAAGATATGGATGTCGGAGCCGCTCCGTCCGTGGGGGTAACCCGTCCCGTTGTAACGTTCGTGGTGCTGAAGGACGCCGATATAAATGGAGGAGGAATAGTAGCAGTTCCGCCGCAAATAGTCGCAACCCATTTCGGGGTGCTTCTTGATGACGGCAAACTCCTCGCCTGTCAGCCGCCCCGGCTTGTTCAGCAGCTCTTTGTCGATGAAGAACTTGCCGAGGTCATGGAGGATAGCGGTCATGCCGAGGTTGAAGAGCTGCGCGCGGTCAAGTCCCATGGCGACGCCGATGACGGAGCTGAGAACGCAGACATTGACGCTGTGCTGATATGTATACTGGTCGAAGATTTTGAGATCGACAAGGTTCATTACGGTATCCTTGTTGGATAAAACGCTTTCTATAATGTCGTCGATAAACCCGGCAAATGCTTCGATCTGGGAGCCAAAGCCGCGCGACGACCCTGAAACCATATCCGCCTCCAGCCGGCGCACCGCCAAAACGGCGTTTTGGCGAAGGTCATCGGTGATGATGTCCTCCACCTCGATGCCTTCGGAAAACTCGTCCTGTATGTAAAGGCCGGAGTAGCGGAGGCGTTTGATGGTTTCAATGAACGTGCCTTTCAAAGCCGTGCCTGGGGTCAGCAAAGTCTCCCCGTTGCGCCCCCGAAGCGGGCGCCCGACGATCATACCCTCCTGCGCGTGCTCTATGCTGATAAACCGCATAGCGCTTACCTCCCGATTTTATCAAAACCCGTATACGGGCGTAAAACCTCGGGGACCGTTATGCTGCCGTCGGCGTTCTGATACGCCTCCAGCAGCGGGATAAGGATGCGCGGGGACGCGATGGCGGTATTGTTGAGTGTGAACGCAACCCTCATCTCGCCGTCCGCCGCGCGATAGCGGATGTTGCCGCGCCGCGCCTGAAAATCGCCCATTGTCGAGCAGGAATGGGTCTCGCTGTAGGCTTCGCGGCTGGGCATCCATGTCTCTATTTCATGCTTGCGTATCTGGCCCAGCCCAATCTCGCCGGTGCAGGCAAGGCAGACGCGGTAGGGCAGCTCCAGCATTTGCATGACCGCTTCCGCGTTACCCAAAATCTCATAGTGCAGCGCTTCGGCCTTCTGATGGTCGGCTTCGCAGAAGATGACCTGCTCCACCTTTTGGAACTGGTGGACGCGGTACAGCCCGCGGGTGTCCTTGCCGTATGTCCCCGCCTCGCGGCGGTAACAGGTGGAATAGCCCGCGTACCGCAGCGGGAGGGATTCAAGCGGAAGAATCTCATCCGCGTGATAGGACACCAAAGTGACTTCGCTCGTTCCGGTCAGGAAGAGGTCGTCCTCGGGCAGTTTATAGGCCTGGTCAAACAGGATGGGGAAGTAGCCGGTGCCGCGCATGGCGGCCTCGCGTACCAGATGCGGCACGATCATCGGCGTGAACCCGCGCTTATGAAGGGTATCCATCACAAAACGGCAGATGGCCATTTCGAGGATAACAGCTTCGTTTTTCAGATAATAAAACCGGCTGCCCGACACCTTGGCTCCGCGCTGGGTATCCAAAAGGTCGTGCATCTCGCAAAGCTCCACATGGTCGCGGGGAGTGAAATCAAACTCACGGATCTCCCCCACCCGGCGAATCTCCACATTGTCCTCCTCACCCGCGCCGACAGGCACTTCGGGGGCGGGGACGGACGGCACGCGAAGCATCAGGCCGTCAAACTCCGTTTGCTTGTCACCCGTCCCGGCGTCAAAGGCGGCCAACTCCTCTTTGATTTGCCGCACTCGCTCCACAAGGGCGTTGCGCTCGTCGCCTTTCAGCGCCGGGATCTCTTTGGACAGCTTATTCCGCTCGGCGCGCAGCGTATCCGCCTTTTTCCCGCCTTCGCGCAATTCCGTGTCCAGCGCGAGCAGACGGTCAACATCGACCGGTATTCGCTTGTCGGCGGCTGCTTTTTTGACTATGCCGGGATTTTGCCGGATAAAAGCGATGTCCAGCATGATTTGCACTCCTTAACGCAGGGGCGGCCACCGGCCGTCCGCGGACGCGCAATGCGCACCCCTACGGTTTCATCAATCGTGTGACCAAGGCCTCTAAGTCTCGCGCGTCATAGTATTCAAACTCGATTTTACCCTTTTTTACGCCGCCGGATACAATGACCTTGCGCCCCCAGCGTTCCGTCAGGCCGCGCTCATAGTCCCCTACATGCCGCAAGGGCTTGGATTTCGCCGTCTTAGGCTCCGCCAGCAGTTTTTTGACCAGCATCTCGCCCTGGCGCACCGTCAGAGCGCCGTCGGCCATTTGCAGGGCGGCTTTTTCCACCGCCTTACGGCCGGAAAGCGGAAGCAGCGAACGGGCCTGCCCCTCGGACAAACGCCCCCCGCGCACCATGTCCAAAATGGTCTTTGACAAGGATAGGATACGCATGGTGTTGGCAATGGCAGGGCGGCTGCGCCCCACCCGCTCGGAAATCTCCTCTTGCGTCAGCCCGTATTCCTCAGACAGCGCCTTATAGCCCTCGGCGATTTCAATGGGGTTGAGGTCTTCGCGCTGGAGATTTTCGATTAGGGCCAGCTCGGTAGCGCGGCGGTCGTCGGCGTCGTGGACGATGGCGGGGACTGTCGTCAGTCCGGCCGCGCGGGCCGCGCGCCAGCGCCGTTCCCCGGCGATGATCTGGTAGGAGCCGGATGGCATCCGGCGTACCAACAGCGGCATCAATATCCCTTGCTGGCGGATGGATTCGGTCAGGTCGGCCAGTGCCGACTCGTCAAAGCCTTTGCGCGGCTGGGCGGAATTTGGCTCGACTTCGCTTATGCGAAGCTCCACCGTGCTGTTTTCGGGCGGGCGGATGGCCGCGTCGCCCAGCAGCGCGCCTAAACCGCGCCCAAGACCTGTATTTTTCATCTTCTTCCACCCCTAAGGCCGGTTTCTTTTCACGATTTCCCGCGCCAAAGCGTCATAGCTGTCCGCCCCTTTGGAAGCGGGGTCATATTTCTGCACCGGCATCCCGTGGCTGGGCGCCTCGCTCAGCCGTACGTTGCGCGGGACGACCGTTTTGTATATCTTTCCGGGGAAATGACGCTTGACCTCCTCCGCCACTTGCAAAGACAGGTTGGTGCGCGCGTCGAACATCGTCAAAAGGACGCCTTCCAGCTCCAGTTCCGCGTTCAAACCGCCTTGCTTGACGGCGCGGACGGTGTAGAGTAAGTCGCTAAGCCCCTCCAGTGCGTAATATTCGCACTGCACCGGCACAAGGAAGGAATCGGCGGCGCAAAGGCCGTTGAGGGTCAGCAGCCCGAGCGAAGGAGGGCAGTCGATGAGGATAAAATCATAGCGCCCGGCCAGCGCCTGCAAGACGCTGTGCAGGCGGTGCTCGCGCCGGGGGAGGCCCATCATTTCGATTTCCGCGCCGGAGAGCGACTTGCCGGCCGGCATGACGTCGCAGAAGTTTGTGGTATGTACGGCGGCGGCGGGGTCTTCCAGCCGGATGACGGCGTCGTAGGAACCGGGGGCGGTACTTTTGGAAAGGCCCATGCCCGACGTGGCGTTGCCTTGCGGGTCAAAATCGCAAAGCAAAACACGACGTCCCGCTTGCGACAGGGCGTACGCCGTATTGACACAGGTAGTGGTCTTGCCCACACCGCCCTTTTGATTGACGACCGCGATGATTTTCCCCATCTTCCGGCCCCTTGCCGCTATATTTAGTATGCGCTATATCATGTTAAGTCTCACAACACCCGCAACCGGGCGTTGAAAGTGAATCTTACCGCCCCGCAAGCTGTCCGCTTCTTTGCAGTATACCACAAAACCTCCCTTCTGGCAATGAAAATTATTCCCCGGGCACATTTCCGCAAATAAATGAAAATATATCTCAAAAACGGAATGGTTAGGGAACGCTTAAACGAAACCGCCCGCAAAAACGCTTAGAGGGACACAGACCGAATCGTTCTGCGTTCCCCCTTTGTGGTTCAATTCTGCTTAGTCGGCTTGGCGTTGTTCCAGCGTCACGTTTTGCCCCGTAAACTCCGACAGCTTCGCTTCAAACGCTCTGGCGGCCTCGAGGGTTAGGTTGAACTCGCCGTATAAATCTAGTTTTGCTTCAATCATTTCCGGCGTTATTCCCGCTTTCGCATAATCTTCGGACGACCCCGCCGTTTGGGGGTTGTTTCACTTGTCTTTCTTGATTAGTCCTATGATTGATATAAAGAGTCCTGTGATGGCAAGTATCATTGTGCCATAATCAGTAATATATGCGAACTGAGAATTGCCGCGATTCCAGAAAAATAACCACACAATGCTAAATAGAAGCAGTGCGATTCCAAACATAAGCATCTTCATTTTTGTTTCCTGCTTTCTCGATATTCTTGCTTAGAACAGAGAGGGACACAGCCCGAATCGTTCTGCGTCCCCCTTGTAGCTTTTCGCTGCTTAGTCGGCTTGGCGTTGTTCCAGCGTCACGCTTTGCCCTGTAAACTCCGACAATTTCGCCTCAAATGCTTTGGCGGCCTCGGCAGTTAGATTGAAATCGCCGTATAAATTCAGCTTTTCCTCAAGCATTTCGATTGTTATGCCGGCTTTTTCATAGTCTTCCGGGGTGTGGAGATAAAGCCAAACGGGGGAGTAAACCTTATCGCCAATCACGACAGCCTTTTCTGTGGCGAAGTGCTCCAATACCGTTGCCGCGTCGCGGGAGAGGAGGGCTTCAATCTCGGCGTCAGTGAATTTGCGATCTCTGAAATCTTCATCGCCAAATTGCACGGCGAAATTTTCGTTCATGTCGTTGAGTTCCATGATGGAGGCAAGGACGACCTCGTTGGGGATGTCATACACGACCATTATTGAGAGTAAGTTGGTTGTCTCCATCAAACTGCTCTTATCAAATGTACTCCAGAAGTTCCCTTCATATTTTTCATAGAGATTATCAAGAAACTCCCGCTCCGTAAGCCCTAGGTACATGGCAATGTCTTCCCATATTGGAGAGCTCACATATAGCTTATCAATACAGGGGGTATAGAACTTCTCTATATCACCTCCGCCTACCTCAGAAGGGACAGGCATTCCGGCTGCACTAAACAGCCCGTGAGGGTCAATAAAATCCAGTGGTTCAGAGGAAAGTGTCTCGTGCGGGTCATCGGATTCTGTGCCTGTATCTTCCGGCGGTTCAGAAGAGGGTGTTTCCTGCGGGGTTGGCGATTCGGCGTCTGTTCCCAATGGGGCGGGAATCTCGGGAGGCGTCTCTGCCGCGCAGGCGAACAGGGTGAGCAGCAGTATGGCCGATATAGCCAATGATAAGATTTTTTTCATTTCACTTTCCTCCTAATTTCTCATTGTCCCGTTTGGGAAAAGGTTTCTTGTTCTGACAAAATTGCCGTTTTGCTTTACATCAATATGTAGGTGGTATCCTGTGCTTGTTGTTCCTGACATTCCCGTTCGGCCAATCTGTGTTGACACTGATACAGGTTCGTCCTTGCCTACACTAGGCGGATCAATAAAGTGCATATACTGCACCCTCCAACCGTTGGTGTATGTTATTTCCACGAAATTTCCTTCAGGTGTGTTCAAATTTATCCCATAATTTGAAACCACCCCCGTGCCTTGCGCATATATGTGGTATCCCATGACAACTCCCACCGAACCGGTCTGTATATCAATCCCCCCATTAATAGACCCGGAGGTATTTGGATAATTGAATCCCGGAGTCGGATGTTCACGATAGATATAGTTTGCGCGACGATCGCTGGTAGAACCCGTGAGGCTCGTCGTCCGATACATGTAATGTTGAAAATGGCTTGATGTTGCTCCGTTTATGTATCCGCAAGTCGTATTCCTTATGCAGATGTTCATTGCTGTTGTACCTGTAGTATTGTACTGATGTCCTAACGCCGATGCTGTTACTGTGAATGACACCGTAGCCCCGCAGTACGAGCAGATGTTAAAGGTTCTTCCAACGTCCGCACAGGTGGGAGGCTGGGTCTGCTGATATGTGACAGGGTGCATACAGCGCGCTTCCGCTGTGATGGGGAACGAAAACAGGAATGTTAAGGCGAGGAGCACCGCGATTGCTTTCTTCATTGGTAAATACCCCCAATCATTATGTCGGAAAGTAGGCCTACCATCCCGCATCAATACCATACCACATCTGTAAAAATCTGTCCATTCACTAAATTGAAAGAAATTCCTGCAAAAATACTTCAAATTTGTGCATACACAACCCCCTCAATATATGGTATACTATATGTTTATTTTGCCAAGGAGGATGGCACCTAGTTAAAAGGCTCGCCCCGTTCCTTAATGCGTGATAAGCTGGAAACAGTACACCCCCGCCAAAACTGTCAACGAAAAACCCCTTGACAAACCTGTGAAGGTCTGCCATAATACGCAATATACCAGCGCGATGAAGGAGAGCGTTTCCCACGAGCGCCGTTCAGAGAGCCGCCGGAGATCTAGCATGTCCAGCTTGCGCTTGGACTGCGCCGGGTCGTTGGTGTGAGGCGGTACGGACAGAGGGGAGGCTCCTCGCTCCCGAGCGTTTCACGCTGAGCGTACGCTTAGCGCCGTCTCATGGAGACACAAAGCCCGGGCCGGGCGACCGGCTTGGGGAACAAGGGTGGTACCGCGTAGGAAAAGAGCCGCGCATGGAGCGTGACATGCTTTTTACGCCCCTTGGAGCGACAGCTCCAAGGGGCTTTTACGTTTATACGGAGGTGGCTGAGATGCCTGAATTATTACATTCCACCATCGGCGGCTGGATGGATAAAATGGCGCGTGAGCACGGGGACCGCGAAGCGCTTGTTTACCACGACCGCGGCCTGCGCCTGACCTACCGTGAGCTGAACGACGTGGCGCGGCGGGCGGCGCGCGCCCTGGTGGCGCTGGGCGTGAAGAAGGGCGACCATGTGGCGGTTTGGGCCACCAATACGCCGGAATGGGTCTATACCTTGCACGGATGCGCCAAGATCGGCGCGGTGCTGGTGACGGTCAACACCAACTATAAGATTTTCGAGCTGGAATACCTGCTGCGCCAGTCGGACGCCAAAGTCCTCATCTTTAGCGACGGCATCAAAACGAGTGATTACCATGAGATACTGGGCGAGCTGCTCAAAGACCTCTCCCGCGTGCCGGTGCTGCGGCACCTTATCCATATGGACGAGCCGGGCGGGAAGAAGGCGACCGGCGGCATCCTGCCGTGGAGCCGGTTTATCCAAATGTCGGACGAAGTGCCCGCGGAGAGGCTGGACGAGGTGCAAGCCGGGCTGGACGAGCACGACATGATCAATATGCAGTATACCTCCGGCACGACCGGCTTCCCAAAAGGCGTCATGCTGACCCACCACAACATCCTCAACAATGGGTTTTTCATTGGCGAGAATATGAAATTTACACCCCGGGACAGGCTCTGTATCTGCGTGCCGTTTTTCCATTGCTTTGGGCTGGTGCTGGCGCAGATGGCATGTATCACCCACGCGTCGGCGATGGTGCCGGTAGAGGTCTACAGCCCCGCCGCCGTCATGGAGACGGTGCAGGCGGAGCGGTGTACCGCCCTGCACGGCGTGCCGACCATGTTCATCTTCATCCTCGACCACCCGGATTTCGCGAAATATGATTTTTCATCCCTGCGCACCGGCATCATGGCCGGTTCCACCTGCCCCGTGGAGGTCATGCGCCGTGCCAACGAGGAACTGGGGCAGCGCGAGCTGGTCAGCGTGTTCGGGCAGACCGAGTGCAGCCCCGGCATGACGATGAGCCATGCCGAAGACACTTTCGAGCGGCGCACGACGACGGTCGGCAAGCTGCTGCCTTTTACCGAAGGCAAAGTCATAGACCCGGAAACGGGCGAGGAGGTCCCGCCGGGAACGCCGGGCGAAATCGTAACGCGCGGGTATCATCTGATGAAAGGCTACTATAACATGCCCGAGGCGACCGCCGCCGCCATCGACGCCGACGGCTGGCTGCACACGGGCGACATAGGGACATGCGACGAAGAAGGGTATTACGTCATCACCGGGCGGCTGAAAGACATGATCATCCGGGGCGGCGAAAACATCTACCCCCGCGAGATCGAAGAGCTTTTATACACCTGTCCCGACGTGCAGGATTCGCAGGTGGTGGGCGTGCAGAGCAAAAAGTTCGGCGAGGAGGTGGCCGCCTTTGTTATAAAGCGCGAAGGCTCGGCCGCGTCTGAGGCGGACATCAAGGAATATGTGAGCGCCCGCATGTCGCGCCACAAGGTGCCGAGTCATGTGTTCTTTATCAATTCGCTGCCAATGAACGCGGCGGGCAAGATTCTGAAATATAAGCTGCGCGAGCAGGCGGAGGAGCTGGTCAACCGTGAAAAAGGGGTATGAGCTGCGGTATCTCGTCCTAGCCGGGCTGTTTATCGCGTTGGAAATCGTAACAGTACGGATATTGCCGCTCACATATTTTATGCCGACGGTGCCGCCGAATCTTGTCCGCGTCAGCTTGCAGCCCCTTTGGTACGCGTCCGCGGGATGGCTGCTTGGCCCGGGCTGGGGGCTGGGGGTTGCCATGGCAGGGGACGTCCTGGGAGCGATGATCAACCCGACCGGAAACGCAGTGCTGAATCCGGGATTTACCTTGATTGCGGCGCTGAATGGGCTGGTTTTCGGATTTCTGCTGTATAAACGCGGCCCTTCCGTTTGGCGCGCGCTGATTACCGTTGGGCTTAGCCAAGTGGTTATCACGATGCCCCTGACCGCCTATTTCGGAACGCAGGCGGGCTGGTATGCCGATTTTTGGATCGCGCTGTGGGCATCCCTGCCTTGGCGGGTCGCGCTGGTTTTGCCCTATGCGCTTTTGGTTTTCGGGACGCAAAAAGCGCTGAAAAAGACTGTTAAGAAGCTATGAGACTATATGACGTCGCCGTCGTGGGCGCGGGGCACGCCGGCATCGAGGCCGCTCTGGCGGCTTCACGTTTGGGCTGTTCTGTCATCTGTTTCGCGACACAGCTCGACGCCGTGGGCAATATGCCCTGCAACCCGTCTGTCGGGGGCACGGCCAAAGGCCATCTGGTGCGCGAAATCGACGCGCTGGGCGGCGAGATGGGCAAAGCCGCCGACGCCTGCTGTATCCAATACCGGATGCTCAACCGCGGCAAAGGCCCCGCGGTGCATTCGTTGCGCGCGCAGGCCGACCGCATCGCTTACCGCGCCCATATGAAACGCCTGCTGGAGCGCGAAGTCACGCTCAAACAGGCGGAGATTGTTGATATTGCTCCCTCCGCCCCCCTCTGGAGGGGGGCTATGCCTCCCTCGCCGAGGGAGGTGCCGTCCGCTGACGGCGGAGGGAGTTATATCCTCACCGCCGCCGCCGGAACGCAATACACTGCCAAAACCGTGGTCATCGCCACCGGCACCTTCCTCAACAGCCGCGTCCTCACCGGCGCCCATGTCAGCGAGGCCGGGCCGGACGGGCTGCTGCCGGCAAAGGCGTTGTCGGAAGCGCTGCTGCGGTTGGGGTTGCGCCTGCGGCGCTTTAAGACGGGCACGCCGCCCCGCGCGTTAGGGCGGACGATTGACTTTTCCCAAATGGAGCGTCAGGACGGGGAGGATACCGTCCCGTTTTCGTTCACAACGCCCCGTCCCGTAAAAAACATCGTCTCCTGCTGGATGACATGGACAAATGAAGCTGTCCATGCGATACTGCGGGAGAATCTGGACAAAAGCCCGATGTATTCGGGTGTGATCGAAGGCGTAGGGGCGCGTTACTGCCCGTCGATTGAGGATAAGGTGGTGCGTTTTGCCGACAAGGAGCGCCACCCCGTTTTCTGCGAGCCGATGGGGCTGGACACGGACGAATACTACTTGCAGGGGCTGTCGTCGTCCATGCCGGAGGATGTGCAGGAGAGAGTCCTTCACGCCGTCGCGGGGCTGGAACGGGCCGTGATGACCCGCCCCGGCTACGCCATCGAATATGACTGCGCCGACCCTCTCTGTTTTACGCCGACGCTGATGGCGAAGCAACTCCCCGGCCTGTTTTCCGCCGGACAGATTTTAGGCTCGTCCGGGTATGAAGAGGCGGCGGCGCAGGGGCTGGTCGCGGGGATCAACGCGGCAAGGCATGTACAGGGGAAAGGGCCTTTTGTCCTCCCTCGTTCGTCCAGCTATATTGGCACACTAATCGACGACCTCGTAACGCGCGGCACGGAAGAGCCGTACCGCATGATGACCTCGCGCAGTGAATACCGTCTGCTGCTGCGGCAAGACAACGCCGACGCCCGCCTGACGCCGCTGGGGTATGAGCTTGGGCTGCTGCCCAAGGAACGATACGATACGGTCATGGAAAAAAACAAGGCGGTGGAGGACGAGATCGCGCGGCTGGATAAGGCGCGCTTGACTGCGCAATTGCGCCGCCCGGAGGTTACGTACGCGTCGCTCGCGGTGTCCGACCCCTCCCGCCCGGACGTATCGGATGAGGTAGCGGAGCAGGTGGAGATACAGGTCAAATATGAGGGCTACCTGCGCCGCCAGCGGGCGCTGATGGAGGAGCTGTCCCACATGGAAAACCGGGCGTTGCCGGAGGATGTGGATTACGCCGCCATACAAGGACTGCGCCTGGAGGCGAGGGAGAAGCTAAACCGCGTACGCCCCCAAAATCTGGGACAGGCGTCTCGCGTCTCCGGCGTCAGCCCGGCGGATTTGACGGCGCTGATGATTTGGTTGCGGGGAAAAGGTTGATGGCTGGTAAAATACTTATACTGTGGTGTTATAGCGCTGTTCATTTAGTTTTTACCGGATAAAACTCCGAAAATAAACCCATGTAATCTGGCAGCTTTTCCACCGATGGCGCATTGAAATACACCATGCCGTGTTGGCATTTATGGAAAAGTTGCCCGTCAATGGTATAAGCTGCGGGTCGGGCCGGGCATTTATCCCAACAGAATGTACAGTTACCGTTACCACTTGTAAATGCTTCCTTGATATATGACGGGGCATTTTCTACGTATTGCCGGTGAGCATCAACTTTACGCATGTATAGCCGCAGCATAATGCTGCCGGCGTCCCTGATATATATCCGCGCGGCGCACGGCCTGCTTTTAGTGCCGGTCTTTCCATAGGCCACCACCAGCAAACTCCAAACATTCCCGCTTCCAATCGCACCGCCGAAGTCGTAGCCAAATTCATGTATCGCTTTGTCAAAGGCTATAATGAATGCCTTATCAGACCCGGAGACCATATCAAACCTTCTCTCCGTCAAAAGTTCCTCCATGTTTTTAGAACCTGACGGATGATTAAGCTCCTCCAGCGCTTCCTTTAGGGTTTTGCCGGCCTGCGTGAACAGCCATGTTTGAAAATCTCTGCAAACCGTTACAATTTCTTCCTTGCCTGTTGCCTGTTGGAAATACTTACGGTATTCGCCGACAGGATGTTTATTCCAAACAATTAACGTGTCGTCATGAAGGATTTTTGAATTTTTACCCATATGATACTCTCCTGTCCCTACGATAAACATATCTATTTCACACTAAGCCGACAGCGTCACAACCAGCACTTGCGGGCGGTTTAGAAACCTCGGGAAATACGTATCCCCCAGCCCGCGATTGACCACCACCGACACCCCCCCCTGTGAGAGCACACCGGACGTCCCGCGCGGGAACCACTCCCGGTCCGGCCCTATCAGCCCGTCGGTGAACGGCAAGCGCACCACGCCGCCGTGGGCGTGGCCGGTTAAAACGACGTCAAATCCGGCGCCGGTATAGTCGAGGTCATGGCGGTGGCTGAGCAGGACGGTGAACGGGCTGTCTCCGTGTTCGGCGTCTATCCTTTGCCGAAGCTCGTGTACGTTCGGCTCCGACCTGGGGCCGTTGGGGTCGCACAGCCCGGCGAGCAGGATGCGTTCCCCGCCGCGCTCCAGCGTATCGTATCCTGAATCCAGCCAAACCGCGCCGCTGTCCCAGACCACCGTTTCGAGGCGTGTGATCAGCCTGTTCCGCCCGGCGTGCGCGGTCTTTCCGTCTGCGGCCCATTCGTGGTTGCCGGTGACATAGTATACGGGCGCGATGGACGTCAATGCCGGCAGCAGTGTCTCCGCGTAATACAGCGCTTCCGCCGAATCGATCAGGTCGCCGGTGACGGCGATGACGTCGGGCTTGGCGTCCCGCGCCATGCGGAGAAGGGTCTCATTGCCATTGCCGAAACCCTTTTCGTGCAGGTCGGAGAGGTGGAGGATGCGGAAGCCGTCAAAAGCGGCGGGCAGACGCGAAGACCGCACCGTGATATGCTCGGTGCGCGGCGCGTTATTGGAAAGGTAAAGCTCGGTCGGCAGCCAAAACAAAACAGCCGCCAGAAGAATCAGCGTGACCAAACAGCCTTTGGAACGGCGGCGTTTTTCCCTTGGCTCTTCGCGTTTGCCCGGCATCAGCGCTTAACTCTCACATAAATTAGTTTGCCGTTGCTGGCATTCCCCCGGAAATCGACCTCAAAATACCCGCAGCTCTCCAGCATACTGGAGAGTTTTTTATACCCATAGTTGCGCGAGTCGAAGTCGGGGCGCTTCTTTTGCAAAAGGGAGCCGACTTCGCCGAGGTAAGCCCAGCCCTCGTCGTCGCCGACGTCCTCGATGGTCAGGGAGATATATTCGATGATGTCCTGCGGGATCGGCGCTTTCGGTTTTGCCGCCGGTTCCTGCTGCGGCTGCTGGTTTCCGGCCGGCCGCTGCGGGACGTCCGCCGCCGGGGTGGGGACGGCGGGAGGCGCGGCTTTGGCTGTCTTTTTCGGCGGCTTGACGGCCGGGGCGGGCTGCGGCGCGGCCTGTTTGCCCAGCACCTCGATATAGATGAAGCGGTCGCAGGCCACGATGAAGGGGCTCGGCGTTTTGCGCTCGCCCAGCCCGATGACCTTCTTGCCCGCCTCGCGCAGGCGTATGGCAAGGCGGGTAAAGTCGCTGTCGCTGGAGACGATGCAGAAACCGTCCACATTGCCGGAGTACAGGATGTCCATCGCGTCGATGATCATAGCCGAGTCGGTGGCGTTTTTGCCATAGGTATAGCTGTATTGCTGGATGGGCGTCAGCGCGTTTTCCAGCAGGTCGTCCTTCCATTTGGCGAGGTTGGGCGTCGTCCAGTCGCCATAGATGCGCTTGAGCGTGGGGTTGCCGTAGACGGCTATTTCCTCCATCACCGGCTTGATACACCGCCGCGGCACGTTGTCGGCGTCAATCAGCACCGCCAGCCGCAGGTCTTGGTCTTGCATGGCACAGCCTTCTTTCTGTTGGGGCTTTGTGCCAGTATACCATGTTCTGCTCTTTTTTGCAATGCCAAGCCTTGTTGTTGCTGGTTGCACATAAACGCTTGACAATTTCGGGGAAAGGATGTATAATCGTGCCATATCCTACATTCGGGAGTCGGCTTGCGCCGTTTTGCGCATAAAGAGGCCCCCGCGGCAGACTTTGGTGTCCCCACACCAAAGCCCTGTGAAGGTGATAGCTCCACCTTACACAACCGAAACCGGCGCCACGAGGACAAACCCATTATACACTATAACAGCGCACTTTTTCAAGCGGGTGTATATGGTTCGTACGGTTCGGCAATAGCTGCGAGTATTCGCACATGTCGTAAGGTGAACGGCGGCAAGGCCGCCACGCTTTCGGCGTGTGCTTTTGTTTTGCGCGATTTTCCTCGGGCAAGCCGGCTTCCGGGCCGGCTTTTAGAGGGGAGGGAGCTTGGAATTACAGTCGTTACGACGGACGGCCAAAGGCCGCCCCTACAAGGGATCATACATTTAGCAACACCTACAAGATTGCAAATAGAAAGGAAGCTGGAAATGAAAACTAGAAATATCATCGCATTGCTTATCGCCGCCGTTTTAGCGGTTGGAATGTTCGCGGGGTGCGACAGCAACAATGTAAAGACCGTAAATGTCAGATTCCGAAATACTGACATAAGTGGCAATGTTGACGTTTCTTTTACGGAAATAGAGCGGGACAGTGAAAAGGTAACGGCATGGGTTAATATGGGTCTTTCAAATTATCCAGATCTTGACGCTGTCATTTTATATGTCGGCGACAAGCCTATTACCAATGCCGAAGAGTGGGCGAGTATTTACCAAAGTGATGAAGCCTGGTTTATTGGAAAAGATGATGAGTATACAATTACACTTGGCGGTGATCACAAATTCACTTTTATAACAGATCAGCAGCCTAAAAGTATCCGAATAAATTTTGCCGGAGGAAGCATCGTAATATTTGACACGGAAACGAAAAAGGTGATTGAATAGACCCGAAAAGCCTTCTTCCGGGGAGCCTTTGGCGGTTCGTGGTAGGTGGAATTACAATCGATACGACGGACGGCCAAAGGCCGCCCCTACAAGGGATCATATATTTAGCAACACCTACAAGATAGCAAATAGAAAGGAAGCTGGAAATGAAAACGAAACATATCATAGCATTGCTCATCGCCGCCGTTTTAGCGGCCGGCATGTTCGCGGGGTGCGACAGCAACCAAAAGCCTTATGAGGAAGCCGAAGCGCTGTTCTCGGAAGGCGAATATAGCAAAGCCGCCAAGGCATTTGAGGCGCTCGGCGACTATAAAGACGCGCCCGAAAAGGCAAAAGAAGTGCGTGAGTATGTAAAGAACGTAGGTGTCAACACTGGTTTTGCAAGTGGCTCTGTTGACGTCTTTCTTAAGAAAGTGGCGCGGGATGGCGAAAAGGTAAAAGTAGTGGTAAATATTGGTCTCATTCTTTCGAGTCCTCCAAAAATCACCTCTACCATTTTATATGTCGGCAACAAGCCTATTGAAGCCGATGAGGGGTATACATATACATTTGCCGGTGATCACACATTCACTTTCACAACAGATCAGCAGCCAAAAAGTATCCGTATAGATTTTGGTGTAGGAAGAAGTGTAGAATTTGACACGGAAACGAAAAAGGTGATTTGGTGATTTTAGGCCCGCAAAGCCTTACATAGAATGAAACCCTCCGCCGTCACGCCGGTCACACGCTGGGTGGCGGCGGGGTTTCTGCGTCTGCTCGGCGTCAATGACAAGGGATATTGCCAAACCGTCTTGTTTAGGGTATACTACGACTAGAAGGAGTTGAGCATGATGGACGATATGATTTTGAACGTCAGCACCTTGCCCGAGCCGCTACACCGCCGATTCCGCAGCGACAGGGTACGAGTGCATGAGGAAAACGGTGTGATAATGCTAACACCGGTTGACGCTGTAGAAGAACAAGTAAAGGGCAAAGTGTTAAAGTCGCGGGGGATTTTTCACGAGTGCGCTAACCCCGAAATGATACCGGGCGAAAAAGGCGCATGGGAAAGGGCGGTTGTGGAAAGGTATGCGGCAAATTATCATTCTTGACGCAAATGCAATTTTGCGTTACATTATAGACGATATACCCGAACAGGCTGATATAGTCGAAACAGCGCTGCAAAACGAGGAAGTATTACTCTTACCGGAAGTCGTTGCGGAGGTTGTCTATGTTCTGTCAAAATACTATAATTTACCACACGCCAAAGTTTCTGAGCATCTTGAAAGATTTTTTGTTGACGCCGGGTGTGATTCTGATACCCTAGTCAATGCTGTTAAGACTTTTGGCAGTAAAAACCTTGACTTTGTTGATTGCGTGCTTTATGAATACTCAAAACAACAAAACTATATAATCCTTACATTTGACGATAAATTGAAGAGGTTAATCAAAGCCTAAAAGCAAACCCGCCCGCAAGGACGGGTTTTTTCAATCCCGCTTGCAAATCCCCGAAAAAAAGGGTAATATAAGAACAACCCAAACAAGAGGGGGTCAACCCGTGACAAAGGAACTCCATATAGACAAAGCCCTGCTCAAGAAAAATTACCATGAGGTCTGCCGCCGTCTCTCCGGCGCGCATGTCATGGCGGTGCTGAAAAACAACGCCTACGGGCTGGGCCTGCTGCCGATGGCGAAATTTTGGCGGGAGATCGGCGTGCGCCGCTTCGGGGTGGGCGACCCTGCCGACGCGGCGCTGCTCCGCGCCGAGGGGTTTACGCAGGAGGAAATCCTGCTGATGCGCTCTACCGCGGTGCCGGACGAGATCAACGCGCTGCTGGACAACAATGTCATCGCCACCGTCGGCTCGCAGGAGGCGGCGCTGGCCTTGAGCGGCATCGCGGAAAAACGCAGCGCCGTGGCCGAGGCGCACGTTAAGATCGACTGCGGCCTGGGGCGGTATGGCTTCCTGCCGCGCGAGACGGACCAGATATTCAACATTTTCTCCTATATGCAAAACATCGCCGTGTCGGGGGTGTATACGCACTTGCCGGGCGGCCTGTCCCTCAAAAAAGCGCGGGTTTGCCTCGAAGGCTTTGAAGGAGTTTTGGCCGCGCTGCGGGAAAAATCCTATGAGACGGGTCATGTCCACGCGCTGGGATCAACGGCGCTGTTCAAATATCCCTCACTGCAACAATATGACATGGTGCGCGTCGGCGCGGCCATGACCGGGCGCATCCCCGGTAAGACGGGGCTGTCACGGGTAGGCGCGATAACCGTCCCTGTCACCGATGTGCGGTGGATTCCGGCCGGGGTCCCTGTCGCGGGGCGGCTGAAATTGCGCCGTTCGATCCGCGCGGGGCTGATTCCGGTAGGGTACGCGGGCGGCGTCGCGATGGATAAGCCTGTATATACGGGGCTGATTGGGCTGACGCCGGTACGGCGCGGCTACGGAAACATCCATGTCCGGCTGGAGACGGGGGAAGACGTCACCGTCCTCGGGCTGATTGGGCAGAACCATATGGTGGTGGACCTCACGAAGTCGGGCGCGGCGGTGGGAACGATGGCCCATGTCGAGGTCAACCCGCTCTTCGCCGGGGGTTTGCCGCGGAAGATTCAGTGAGCGATCTGCTGTCGGAACTGTATGCCTACACGGGCAAACAGACGGCGCGTTTTCACATGCCGGGGCACAAGGGGCGCTTGCCGCCCCCGTTTGACGCCGTCGCGCCGCTGGATGTGACCGAGTTGTCCGGCACGGGCGATTTGTATCATGAGCGGGACGGCGCGATCCGCCGCTCCGAACGCGCCATGGCGGCGCTGTATGGCGCGGAGGACTGCTTTTACCTGACCGGCGGCGCGACACAGGGGATCTATGCGATGCTGAGCGCCGTGACGCGGCCGGGGGATACGGTCCATGTCGCCCGGGCGTGCCACCGCAGCGTATACAACGCGCTGGCCTTGCTGGACCTGCGTCCGGTTTGGTTTTATGGAGAACCCCCTCAAGCGGCGGAGCCGGTGGTGTATACTTCTCCCGATTACTACGGGACAATATTCCAACGGCCTGAAACGGACGGACTTGTGCTTTGCGACGCGGCGCATGGCGCGCACCTGCCGTTTTGCACGGACGGTTATACCCCGCCGGGGAACCTTTGGGTGGTGTCGGCGCATAAAACCCTCGGCGCGTTGGGGCAAACGGCGATGCTGCTGTCCGACGGGACGGCCGGCTCGGAGCTGTTGCGCGGGAAGACGGCGGAGTTCGGCACCGCGTCGCCGTCGTTTCTCTTGCTGGCCTCGCTTGACGCGGTCGCGCGCGGCGGGGGCGGCGATTGGGAACGGGTTATTGCGTTTTCAAATGCAATGAAGAAGAAAGACAGGCGTATCCTTCCAAACGCCGACCCCGCCAAGTTGACCGTCCGTACCGGCGACGGGTTTGGCGATGCGGCGCGGCTGGAGAGGGAGCTTGGCGTCGTCTGCGAGATGGCCGACGCATGTCACATCGTTTTCATGCTCTCGCCGCACAATACAGATGGGGACTTCGCGCGGCTGGCGGCGGCGTTGGAGGCTATTCCGGCCCGTAAAGTGCGGGACGCTGAGTGCGGCATCCCGCATATCCCTTCGGTTGCGGTCTTAACGCCTCGGGAGGCGTTTTTCGCCGAGCGGGAGCAGGTCGAACTGGCCGCCGCCGCCGGGCGGGTCGCGGCCTGTGCGTTCGCCCCATACGCGCCGGGAACGCCGGTTTTCGCGCCGGGCGAGCGCATCGACAAAAAACATCTCGAAATCTTATGGGAGATGTGTTATAATAGAGTATCGCCCGTATGGGTCGTGCGTTAGCGCTATTCCAAACATAAGGAGAGTCCGCTATGAAATTGATACTCGCAATTATCAACCACGACGATGCGCACAGCGTCATCCAGCACTTGACGCAGGGGGGCTACCATGTCACCAAGCTGGCCACCACCGGCGGCTTTTTACAGGTGGGCAACGTAACCATCCTGATCGGCGTTGACGACGACAGGATGGAGGGCGCGATGGAGATTATCGGCAAATATTCCAACTCCCGCCGCCAGGTCATCCCCGCCACCAGCGAAATGGGGATGGGCATGTTCTCCTCCATGCCGGTCGAAGTCACGGTGGGTGGCGCGACCGCATTTGTCATGAACGTTGACGAATTCAAGAAATTCTAAAGAAGAGCCGGACAGTCCGGCAGGGAGGGGAAATGTGCTTTCCGCTCCCGTCTGGCGGGCGTCGGGAGGCTTGACGCCGTCCCCCGTCATATTGGAGGGAAGCGAACCTGCCGCATTGCGCCAAGAAGCCTTGAAGCTCGCGTCCGGCTGGATGTGGGACGAGCGCAAGGTGCTGGCCGGGCTGCATGTCGATGTATCGTCCCTTGACAACGGGGCGGACGCCATGATTAAGGTGGACGACATCCGCGCCATACGGCGCGATTCCTTATTGCGGCCCTTTGACGGTGAGGTCAAGGTCTATATCATCGCCCATGCCCACAACATGAACGTCAGCGCCCAAAATGCGCTGCTGCGCATATTGGAGGAGCCGCCGCCCTATGTCCGCTTTGTACTGCTTGTTCAAAACGCGGAGGCCCTGCTGCCGACCGTCCGTTCCCGGTGCGCCGTCCGGCGGTTGCTGCCCGGTGCGCAAGGGGAGGATTCGCAAGAGGACATCATACACCGCACCGAAGCCTTTGTGGACGCTTTGGACGACCCGTGGCGGAGGGCGGCTGTGGCCTTTTCCTGGGACAGGCTTTCCCGCGACAGTTTACAAAGCGTATTGGAAGCCGTTTTGGCCTGCCTGCGCGGCCGCTGTCTCCAAGACGGGCTGAAACCCCTCTACACCGAAACGCTGGATACCGTATCCCGATTGCTTCCGTCGCTGGAATTGAATGCCTCCCCCGGCTCCCTATGCGGGGTGTTGGCCGTCTCTCCCGCCGCGGGCGGGGGAGACAGTAACCAAACAAAGGAGAACTGACATTGACGACCGTTGTAGGCATACACTTCAAAAAAGGGAGCAAGATGTATTATTTTGACCCCTGCGGCCTGCCGTTGGCCAAGGGAACGCAGGTCATCGTAGAGACGCAGCTCGGCACGGAATACGGCTATTGCGTGACGGGGCCTTTCGAGGTGGAGGACGAGCGGATTGTGCCGCCTTTGCGCAAGGTAATTCGCGTTGCCGGCGACTATGACAAAAAGACGCTGGAGCAGATTGCCCAAAAGGAAAAACAGGCGATGGAGGTCTGCCGCCAAAAGGTGGAGAGCCACGGCCTTGCCATGAAGGTCGTCGAGGTGGATTACACATTTGACGGAAACAAGATCATCTTCTATTTCACCGCCGACGGGCGGGTGGACTTCCGCGAACTGGTCAAAGACCTCGCGTCGGTCTTCCGCACCCGTATCGAGCTGCGGCAGATCGGCGTACGCGACGAAGCGCGTATGCTGGGCGGGCTGGGGGTCTGTGGCAAACAGTTTTGCTGCTCGTCCTTCCTCGACGAGTTTCAGCCTGTTTCCATCAAGATGGCCAAAGAGCAGAACCTCTCGCTCAACCCGACCAAAATCTCGGGGACCTGCGGGAGGCTGATGTGTTGCTTGAAATACGAGCAGAGCGCTTATGAGCACCTGCACAGCATCACGCCCCGCGTTGACAGCGTAGTACAAACGCCGCACGGCAGGGGCACCGTGACCGACGTGTCGCTGCTGCGCGGCAACATCAAGGTGCGGCTCGACAGCGCGCCGGACGCGCCGCTGAAGACCCTGCACCGCACCGAGGTCAAGGTCATCAAGTCCGGGCGGAGCCGCGCCGACGCGCCGGACGATCCATGATATTCGATACGCACGCCCATTATAACGACCCGCGCTATGACGGCGACCGTGAGGCTTTGCTCGCGTCGCTGCCCGGCGCGGGCGTTGGCCGTGTGCTGATGCCCGGAACGTCCGTGAAAGAGCAGCCGGCGGTTTTAGCGATCGCGGCGCGGTATGAATTTATAGACGCCGCCGCCGGCATCCACCCGCATTACCCCGCCACGAAAGACGAGCTATCTGTTCTGGAAGGATATTTACGCGCCTCGGAGCGGCATAAAATCGCCGCCGTAGGGGAGTGTGGGCTGGATTATTTTAATGCGAAAGGCTACCCGCCGCCCGACCGCGCGGCGCAGCGGGAGATGTTTGACGCGCATCTATGTCTGGCGGAACGGTATAACCTGCCGGTCATCGTCCATGACCGGGACGCGCACGGCGACTGCCTGGACATCGTCCGCGCCCATCCGGGCCTGCGGTATGTCTTCCATTGCTTCTCAGGGGACGCGGAGATGGCGCGGACGCTATGCGGTATGGGGATATATATATCATTCACCGGGTCGGTGACGTATAAAAAAAACACGGCGCTGCGGGAAGCCGCAGCAGCCGTGCCGGATGATTTACTGATGGTGGAAACCGACGCGCCGTACCTTGCGCCGGAGCCATTGCGGGGGAAACGGTGCGACAGCCTGATGATCCCGCATATCCTTGCCGTTTTGGCGCAGGCCAGGGGGCAGACGGCGGAGGATGCAGAACGGCTGACTTGGGACAACGCGGTTCGGTTTTTTGGTTGAGGGTTTAGCGTTCGGCCGCCGCCAGCAATACGGCGTTGCAGAAGACGTCCAGCGCCACCTTTAACTCCTCCAGTGGCGGGAAGGTGGGCGCGATGCGGATGTTGCGGTCTCTGGGGTCGTTGCCGCCGGGGAACGTCGCGCCGGCCGGGGTGAAAGCGACGCCCGCCTCGGAACACAGCGCGGCAACGCGTTTCGCGCAACCGTCCGGGGTGTCGAAACTGACAAAATACCCGCCCTCCGGCGTCGTCCAGCTGCAACCGTCCAGCCCTGACAGTTCGCGGCGCAGGGTCTCCTCAATCAACTCGAATTTGGGCCGCAGGATGTCGGCGTGCTTTTGCATATGCTTATAAACGCCCTCGGCGCCGCCAAAGAAGCGCACGTGCATCAGCTGGCGCAGCTTGTCGGGGCCAATGGTCTGCGCCGTGAGGCGTTTTTTTATATATTCACAGTTTTCTGCGCTTGACGCGATGCAGGTTACCGCCGCGCCGGGGAAACTCACCTTGGAAAAGGAGGTGAACACCATCGGCATATGCGGGTTGCCCGCTTTGGCGCATTCACGCACAATGTTGGGGATCTGCCGCTTTTCGCCGGTAAGCTGGTGGATGACGTAGGCGTTGTCCCAATAGATACGGAAGTCGTGCGCCGCCGGCTTGAGGTTGGCGAAGCGCCGTACCGTCTCGTCGGAATAGATGATGCCGGTAGGGTTGGAAAAGACGGGTACGCACCAGATGCCCTTGATCAGCGGGTCGGAGGAGACCAGCCGTTCCACTTCGTCCATGTCGGGGCCTGTATCGGTCATCTCGATCGGGATCATCTCGATGTGGAAATAGTCGCAAACAGTGAAATGGCGGTCATACCCCGGCGACGGACAGAGGAATTTCACATGCCCCTGCGCCGCCCACGGCAAGTCCTCCCGCACCCCGCGCGACATATTGGACGCCACGTTGTCGAACATCAGCGCCAGCGAGGAGTTGCCGCCCACGACAATCTCGCCGGGCGTCAGGTCCAAGATGTCGGCGAAGATGCGCTTCATCTCCGGCAGGCCGTCTAAGATGCCGTAGTTGCGGCAGTCGGCGCCGGCTTCCGAGAGATAGTCGTCGTCGCCCAGGCAGGTCAGCAGTCCCCGGGACAGTTCCAGCTGCGCCTTGGACGGAATGCCGCGCATCATATTGAGGTTTAACTTGCGGGCTTTGAGCTCTTCGTGCCGTGCCGCGTAAGGGGCCTTGTTCATAATATTTCTCCGCTCCTGTCAAATCTGATTGGTTTATTATAAAGGGTATGGCAGGAATAATCAAGCAATACTCGGAGGATGGTCACGCCTACCGCATGAATGAGTATCCGCATTAAAACTCCAGGGGACTATTTTTTAACTTAGACCTCTAAAAGTTTTCCGAAATATTTGCGCGGGTTCCAGCCAAGCATCTTGCGTTTGT
>JAIRUW010000057.1 GCA_031254195.1 Oscillospiraceae bacterium | reverse complement strand
GACAGATGGGCGTCTGCGTCCCTCGCGGAGATTCTGCACGATCATAAAGGTTTCTTCCTCTATAATCGGCTCCTGCGTGTTTTCAAATATCATCCAATCATCGGGACTGGTCAGGGTGTAGCGGTTGATTTTATATGAGGTTTTGGTTGTCTTAAAGTTTACGGTATGTCCCAAGTAGTCCAACCGCCGTAAAATGTTCGATACACATAAAGTCGTCCACTTGCAAGGGTCGGCGGGTATCTTACTCGTTAGCTTCTCCCCCCGCGCCTCCCAATGGGCGGGAGGGCAAGGTATCCGCTGATTCCGCAATGGTAGGGACTTTGCTTATTGCCAAATCCGCTTGCCAGTTGCCGGACGATACTATATAATGTACCCAACAATCTGGGAGGCGGATTTATTGGAAACTCATAACCTTGAATGGAAACAGTCGTGGCATGACGACTATCTAAATACGATCTGCGGCTTCGCAAATGCGGGTGGCGGAGTGTTGGAGATTGGACGGGACAATAATGGCGCAGCTGTCGGCGTCTCTAACCCGAAAAAGTTGTCGGAGGATCTGCCGAACAAAATTCGTAGCGCGATGGGCATCGTTCCTTCTCTTGAACTGCGCCAAGAGAAGGGTGAAACATATGTTGTCATAACCGTTCAGCCATACTCGTTCCCGATAAGCTGTAACGGCAAATATTATCTCCGCTCCGGCAGCACGACACAAGAACTGAACGGCGTCGAACTCGACCAATTTATGCTACGGGTACTCGGAAAGACTTGGGATGGTGTACCTGTCCCGTATGTAAAGTTCGAGGACTTCGAGAGCGACGCTTTCAAGGCGTTCCGAAGAATGGCTATCGGCAGCAACCGAATGACCGAAGCGGACCTCCGCATAAGCGATGAAATGCTCCTCGACAATCTCGGTCTGACCGAGCCGGGGTATCTCAAGCGCGCCGCGATACTGTTGTTTCACCAAGGCCCGGAAAGGTGGGTAACAGGCGCGTCTGTCAAAATCGGATATTTTAAGAATGCCGCTGATTTGCTGCATCAGGACGAGATTCAAGGCCCATTGATTACGATGCCCGACAAGGTGGTGGATTTGGTCTACCTGAAATATTTTAAGGGCATTATCAGTTATCAAGGTATACAGCGAGTCGAGACATATCCCGTCCCACGCGCGGCGTTCCGTGAGGCCGTGTTGAACGCCATCGTCCACAAGGATTACAGCACGGGCAACCCAATTCACATCCACATTTACCCGGACAAGGTACTGATATACAACGACGGCAAGTTGCCTGACAACTGGACGGAGGCCAATTTATTTGCCCCGCATACCTCAAAGCCGTATAACCCTTTGATAGCAAGGGCGTTTTTCCGTTCCGGGCAGATTGAAGCGTGGGGGCGGGGGATTGAAAAAATTACCGACGCCTGCAAGGAATGGGGCAAGCCTGAACCATTCTATCAGGTGCGTTCAAACGAGGTTATGATTGGGTTTTATACCGAGGCCGAGTTCGGAGAAAAGTTCGGAGAAAAGTTCGGAGAAAAACAAACGCAGGAAAAAATCATGGCATTGATGCGGGAGCGTCCGACAATCAGTGCGAAGGAGATCGCCGGTGAAATCGGTATCACATCTCGCGGTGTAGAAAAAAACATCACAGCTTTGAAAAAGGTAGAGATGATTGAGCGTGTGGGTCCGCCGAAGGGCGGGCGTTGGGTAGTGAAATAAAGAATCATACGAAGGAGCAATAATGCAAAATATCAACACAAAACTTGAGTATTGGAAAAACAGGTTGCTTGACTTAGGTAAACGCAGCCGTCTGATTAACTGCCCCTTGCCTAAAGACGGTAAGCGTGTGCAGCGTCATTCTTTGCTGATAAATATGCCTACGCCCTTTGAAACATGGGCGTTGTTGACTGAAAATAACAAATCACTCGATTTTCCCGTGCCGTTGAGGGTGGATGAGGAAGACCAAGAATCAGAAATGCAGATGTTCACTACAACAAACGGCATACAGACGAATCAATCACCGAATGAAACATATAAGACCCTGCGTGGCCTTATGAAAAAGGCAAGTGAGTTTACTCAGGAGAAAGGCTTGAACGCATTACATCTTGCGTTTGGCTTCTTGCATTGGGTCGAAAACGGCATTGAGGGTCAAGAAATGCGCTCCCCGCTCTTATTGCTTCCTGTCAGTTTAGAACAAGACGATTTATTCTCTCCGATTCGGTTGTCTCAGTCAGACGAAGAAATCACGACCAATTACTCTTTGGAGCAAAAGCTGTTTAGTGATTTCGGCATTAAGTTACCGGCGCTGACCGAAGACATTTCATTGATTGACTACTTGAACAGCGTCGAGCGGGAAGTGGCATCGTTGGGGTGGAAAATTTCAAAAAACGTAACGCAACTGTCACTTTTCTCTTTCATGAAAATAAATATGTACCGTGATTTGGAGCGTAACGCTGATAAAATATGCGGGCATCACCTTATCCGAGCTGTCAACGGCGAAGCGTTAAGCGACGGGGTAGATTTATCTGGTGTTAACGAGTACAACCATGACAATGTCGAACCGCAAGATGTACTTTCGGTTGTGGACGCCGATTCCAGTCAGCAAGACGCGATTCTGCTTGCCAAACGCGGAGCAAGTTTTGTATTACAAGGGCCGCCCGGTACAGGAAAAAGCCAGACCATAACAAATATCATTGCCGAACTCATTGCGGATGGAAAAAAGGTTTTGTTTGTTTCGGAGAAGATGGCAGCTCTCGAAGTGGTGTACAGACGTTTGACACAAGTGGGGTTGGCTCCGTTTTGTTTAACGCTGCATAGCCACAACGCAAAAAGACGTGAAATTCTCGACCAGTTTGATAAGTCAATTAAACTGTCCCGGCAAAGAGCCAGTTTGCAGCAGGATGCTTATAACCGGCTTCACAGCTTAAAGGAAGTGCGAAATGCGCTCAATCAATATAGCTCCGAGCTTCACACGCCCATCGAGCCACTTGGCAAAACGATTTATCAGGTCAACGGTTATTTGGCGCAATTTGAAAGCTATCGCAATATAGATTATGTACAAGTTAATGCGGTTAGGTTTACGCCGGCACTTTTGGCAAGATGCGAAAGTGCGCTTGAGGAACTCACTCGTATTGTTTCTAAGAGCGGTTATCAACAGGACAACCCTTGGAGCGGATGTGTTATGACAGAACCACCAACATTTGAATTTAGACAGCGTTTCCTTGTGGATTCCGAAGATTTAATTATGCAACTCAATAAAGGACGAGTTATCTTCTCTGAAGCGAATGAGATGTTGGGTACAAATGTGGATTTTGGTGTTACTGATGTAGCGGGTATCCAGCAGATTTATGATTCCGTAAAGGCTTCGCCAAAGGGTTCTTCTGCTTGGCTTATTGAAGACATGAACGCAGTCATTAAGGCCATTGATGGCTGTGTTGAAGCATTAGGTTCTCGTAATGCGGCTCAAGCGAACTTGGAGAAACTAAGCGCCGAATGTGAAAGCATTAAAGCATACATCGAAAACGGCGATAAAGCAGCAGGCGCAAGCATCGTTGCTCTTGACTCCATAACCGTATATAATGACGCGCTTGACGCATACAAGACATTATTAGTGCAGAGACAAAGCTCCCTCAGTTCCAAAAAAGCGGTTGAGAAAAATCTGGCATCATGCAATGCGATTTGTGATGAAGAACGTGCGCTTTTCGAGGAAACAGAAAAAGCATGGCAGTCGTCCCGCGATAAGCTTGCAGAAAAATGTGAGCTGAAGATTTTAACATTGGATATACCGGCAATTCTCTCTCACTATCGCGTTGAGTATCGGTCATTCATACGGAGATTAGGCGGTGAATATAGGCGGAACCGCAAGGCGATACACTCTTATTACAAAATACCGGGGAAGACTACATACGAACAGGAACTGGAGCTGTTAGAGGAAGTCAATACCGCATTAACCTTGAAGCTGACTTGCGAGAAGCAAGCAGAAGTTCTTTCTGCCGCCGTTGACCTGACTGAAAAAAGACAGAGCTTGGCATCTGTTTTGGAAAAGATGATGGAAGATTACCAGAATAAAGCAAACAACACGACGCAAGCGTTTAACGAAGGTTGCCAGCAATTAGGCAAGGTTCTCAATGAAAAATACGATGACACGACAGATTATTACCAGTTAAGAAAGCAAATGGAGTGGTGTCTTCACTTCCAAGAATTAATTAAGCGCTATTCATTCGGCGCTTCCTTTGTAAACGATGCTTGTAATTGCAACGCAGTGCTTTTCGAGAGGATTGATAAAACCCTTGAAAGGCTGCTTGAGTGGCAAACCGCTGTTACCCCTGTCTTCGACAAGTTCATTTCCCTTTTTGATAATCCTTCTAAAGACGGATTGAAATCTATGTCTTTAACGGACTTATCTGCTATCGTCAATGCCTGTAAGGAAAATTTCGTTAAGCTGGAATGCCTAATTGATTATCGCAGTGCAGAAAAGCAGCTTGAGGAATTGGGTATCGGCGCATTTCTCGCAAAAGCAAGAGAAATCGAACTGTTGGCGGATGAGATTATTCCTGTATTCAAAAAGTGTTTCTTTCGCTCTTGGATTGACGCCGTTATTCCACGCAATCCTGCTGTCAGAGAGTTCCGAAGATTGAGACAGGATGAGCGAATTGCGCTGTTTAAGGAGTTGGACAAATCACACTTGGATATATCGAAAGCCATTGTAATCTCAAAGCTCATTTCACGACTTCCAAACTTTGACGCCTTTTCCGCGAACGGTGAAATCGCTTTGCTTCGCAAAGAAATGGCAAAGCAGCGGAAACTCATGCCTACACGGCTTCTTATTGCGGCTTTGCCTAATCTCCTGCCCGCATTAAAACCGTGTATCATGATGTCGCCGTTATCGGTGAGTACATATCTTGGAAGCAGCAATTTTGAGTTCGATGTCGTCTTATTTGACGAGGCATCACAGGTAAGAACAGAAGACGCAATAGGAGCTATTTTTCGCTCGAAGCAGGTAATCATCGCAGGCGACAGCAAGCAATTACCACCTACGGACTTTTTCAACTCATCTATGTCCGCGTCGGACGAGTTTGTAGAAGATGAAGAAGGCGTTATTGATGATGCCGGGGCGTATGAATCGTTGCTTGATGAAGCGGCGATGCTGCCTACTCAGACATTGTTATGGCATTACCGCAGCCGTCACGAACATCTTATAGCGTTTTCTAACACAAAGATTTATCAAGGGAATCTTATTACCTTCCCATCCTCTGTCGAGGAAGTGGATGGAATGGGTGTCGAGTATATCCATGTCAGCGGAGGGTTTTATGACCGCGGAGGACGGAACGGAAACAAAGCGGAAGCCAAGAGAGTTGCCGACCTTGTGTTTGAACATTTCCACACGCATCCTAAGAGAAGCCTCGGCATCATAGCGTTCGGGGAAGTACAGCAATCGGCAATACAGGATGCGATTGATGAAAGGCGTCGTGCTAATCCCACATTCGAGCCTTTCTTCAAAGAAGATAGAGATGAATCCCTGTTCATAAAGAATCTTGAAACCGTACAGGGTGACGAGCGGGACACCATCATCTTTAGCATCGGTTATGCGCCTGATGCAACAGGAAAGTTTATCATGAACTTCGGCCCTCTAAGCAGGGACGGCGGAGAGCGGCGCTTGAATGTTGCCGTTACGCGGGCACGATATAATCTCAAACTTGTTGGCTCTATCATGCCAACCGACATAGACCCCGAACGAATAAGCGGGCAAGGGCCAAAACTGTTGCGGCTATATATTGATTTTGCAATAAACGGTGTCAACGCGATACTCGGCGAGATAACCGAAGAAAAATCTATATGGTTCGATTCTCCTTTTGAAGTATCTGTTTACGACTTCCTTACGGCGAATGGCTACGATGTTGTTACACAGGTGGGGTGTTCTGGTTATCGTATTGACATGGCGGTTCGTCATCCAAAGTATCCGGGGCGTTTTGCGATTGGGATAGAGTGCGACGGCGCGATGTATCATTCCGCTAGAACAGCACGGGAACGCGATAGGTTGCGGCAGACGGTACTGGAAGACATGGGTTGGAAAATATACCGCATATGGTCTACCGATTGGATAAAAGATCGCCACACGGAGGGAGCCCGTCTGTTGGATGCGGCAAAAATGGCGATAGATGATTACCGTGAAATTGCCCCGGCGTCAAAGCCAGCATCTCAATTAACAGATTTCTTAGATATGAGTACGCAGACTGCTCAAGAGAGCATGTATGAAGGCATACAGCAGAAGTACACCGCCTTACGTTCACGCTATTACGGATGGCAGGCGAATGACATTCCGAGGCGTGATATTGCGGAAACAATGTTGAAAGTTCTCTCTAATGATTTTGGTCTTGACAAAGCTGGCTTGTTCAAAGAGACTGCGCTGTATGGATATGGCTGGCAACGGCAAGGCAGCGTGATAAAGCGAGACTTTGAAGCGGCATATTCAATTCTCTTAGGGCAGGGGCTTATCGTGGAAGATTCTGATGGCAAGGTTAAGCGCAGTGGGGAATCCTAACAGCGAAAGACATTGGGGGAGTATCAAAATGATTTTAGATAACAACTTTGAGATGGCCGCACAAGAACTTGAAGCTCTTACAATGGAAGGTTTTTTTGGTGATGGGATGAAGACCCTTACTCTGCTACGCAATCATCTTGATAAGTATGATTACCTTTACACATGCTTTGTCGATTGGGCAAATGACAGTAACCAATATGGACAAGAAAACACCGCACATTTGATGTTTGTGTTACTGCAGCTCTATGTAGATGCGTGTAAAAGCGATGTTAAGACTACGCTTGATGTAATTGCGAATATTTTCTTAGGATCATCTAAATATCCACATCTTGAATGTACGTCGGCATTTGTGGAATGGTTGAGGATACATACTGAACTTAAAAATATGATACCAATTTATAGGGGCAATCCGAATGCAACGCTTGGACAGAAGAAAAAGCTAGCATCTGCCGTTACACATTCCTATCACAAAGGCGTAGAATTTATTAGCAAGGTGATGCCATCTTTGATTTCCTTGGTGGGAGTTGTTAATTCTACGCAGCTTGACATTTCAGCTCTATCAGAATTGACGCTTCATCAAAAAACAAAGAAATTTTTAGAGCTATCAAATGGGAAATATGATGTGTTAATAGCAAATCTTGACAGAGATACTCGTAATGCAGAAGCACATTTGAACCTATTTTACAATGCAAATGAAAGTATCTATATTCTTAGGTCTTCATCAAGCAAAGGGGAAAAAGGGAATACTCGAAAAATCGCTCCAGAGAAAATGTTGTTTCAAATCTATCCGTTCATAGGATGGTTTGCACAAGCACTCATTTATTCTTGCATTATTTTAGTTTTTGCTCAAGAAGACAAAGAGCGCTTTACATCAAGCATGAAAATTGTGAAGAAGATAGCCGCAAGACAACCTGTCAAAAGGCAATGAATAGGTATATATTATTACTTCACAGTTCCATCTCCCGCGTCCTTTTTGGCGTCCGTTCCGGCGCATCACCCGCAGAACAGCGGCTACACTCCGCTTGATTTGCTCGACCTTTTATGTTTCATCTTTCAACGCGTAATGCTCATGATAGAGCGCATCTTTCTCGGTAAGTTTGGCGGCGAGGCCGCCCTATCATTTGATATTCGGCGGCAGCTTCTTCAGGTCAAACCGCTCCTGCAAAACATCGCGCAAATGCTGCTCGGTATTCCTAAATTGGCTAATTCGGTGTGGTGTGCTTCACGGTAATCATTCACAGCATCAATAACGCAATAATTTATTTGATTTGGAGTTGATATTATGTTTTGGACAGATGAGGATGCGGCACGCATATGGGGTATGCCATTAAGTGAAGTAACATACCTTTGTGAAAATGAACAAATCGCGGGTGCTATAAAGAAGAATGGAAGGTGGTCAATGCCAGATAATCTACCCATGCCAAAGTCAAAAGCATTAGAAATATCATCTACTTATGAAAATCTAGTAATTGCAAACAACCTTTCCATTGCGACAGGTAATTTTATTTGGATTCTGCGCCGCAGTAGTAAATATATGAATGAAAAAGCCACGCAGATTTTTGTACAGGAAACTAAAATTATGGACGAAGACGGAATTGATGTAGAATGTGAAATTACACATTACATCGAAAAGGAAATACTTAAATTGGTTATTAAGTCGACACGAAATTATGAAGATAATGTTTTCTACTTTCTCCATTTTCCTTCAGGAGTCAAAGTGTCAAGGCATTTCGCTTTTACTAGAGGTATAGAAAAAATTAGAGGTTTCGTCTATAAATGCTTTCGCAAATCCTCCGGTGGCAAAACAGCGTGGCTTTCTATGAGCAATCAGAAATCAGTAAGGTTTATGATTAGAGATAGTGATGTGGATGAAGATGATTGCACATTATTCAAGGGCTATGTTCAAGGTGAGGCCATGATAAAAGGAACGCAGCAACCCATTATCGTAGCAAGAGGAGAAACTAAAAAAATAGGTTATGCACTCATTCCCAACGGTTTCAGAGGGGAGCTTAAAATAACTATGACCTTTACGAAATATACTGGACAGCATTTTCCCGATTTAACAGTATCAGCACCCAATGGAGATGGTTTTGGATTCTCAAAGCAGTTTATGACTCAGAAAACAGCTTGTAAAACAAATGGATTGCAAAGTTGCGAGTTAAGCGAATATACTGGTTGGAACAGTGGCAATGCAAATAGAGATCCTGAGATAATGGTCTTTAGGAATCCTATGCCCGGCAGGTGGTATTTTGATGCACGAAATCAAGGTGGAGATGATGATTCGGAGGTCAGTTTTACTTGTAACCAGCCGTGGCGTTTAATATATAGCGAAAATACTCAAGCGTTTAAGAGACCCTCATTTATTACGAATGGATAACGACTGTTCACTATTTGAAACAGAGTTGAAAAGGGGATGGTCTCCACCTATAAACCCATCTCCCGCTCCCTTGTGGGAGTCCGTTCCGGCGTTTGCTCACTCATAATCCTCTCCGCGCTCCGGCGCAGGGTTTCCACATTCTTCACATCGCCGCGCAATTTGTAAAACTCGTCATACAGCTTGTGCTTTTCGGCAAGTTTTTCTAACGCTTCTTTGCGCCACTCCTTGACGGGGATGGGCGATTTGCCATTCATCACAGCATCAAGATACTGCTTCGCCGCCTTGTACTTTTCGATTGCGTCCTCATGCTTTTTGTGGTAGGCGTTGCGCTTTTTCAGGTCAAGCTGCCGATACTTCTGATAAACCGCCTTATGCTCTTTGAGATTGTCATGGTGCGCTAAATGTAAGGTCAGTGTATCAAAGCGGCGATTTGCTTTTTTCAGCTTGTCGGCAACGTCATACTGCTGTTTGTGCATACGCTTTACCGTGGCGGCAAGCTCTGCAATATCGGCTATGCCGTTCTCTTGCAGGAATATCAGAGCATTCGCCATTGCCTTTACATCGGCTATCTTCTGCCATTGGGTTTTTAGGTTGTCGCCGCCTGCTATGCCTGTTGCCATCTGAACCATAGTCGGCGCAATGTCGTTGATTGGCACAGCGTACAGCCATTCGTTGACTTTGTTGATACGCGCCCGGAGTGAGCGTATCTGCCCGTTTGTGATTTCGATTTCACGGTTTAGATCGCCGCGCTCGGTGCGGATGCCTTTGCGTTCCATCTGCATTGCCGCCAAGGAGCCATCTGCAAGACCGCGCGTACCATGCGGAGCATGGTACATAAGTGCGCCATTCCCAAAAAGGGAATGGGGGGAGTTAGCCCCCTGTTCCCTCCGTAACCCCCGTCTTGCTTAAAGTCGTTGCGGACGCTTACGGCGTTTTTGCAGGGTTGGTATTCGCCCTCCGCTTTCCTGATGTAGTAGGCATTTGAGTGTTTCCGCGCCGTACTCATATGACAGCCTCCGCTTTTTTGCCACGCCTCGGCTCTGCCTGATTGGGAGCGGCACGGTGGGCGGCGATCTGCTTCTGTCCCGCCTCTAACTGGCCGATGACGGATGGTTTTCGGGGATTGCGGACACGCGCCTTGAATGTGGCGGGCCAAGCGTCCTTTTCGCGTTTATCCCGCATTGCGTTAAGAGCGGTTTGTAAAGCGCCCTCGTCCTCCGGGTGTACGCGGTAGTCTGATAATGGCCCGTGCTGGCTTCGCAGGCGTTCCCGCTGGCCGTCATATTCCGCGTGGGGGAGCCGTAAGTCCGTGCCGTCCTCAAACTTCCCGCTGACCGTATGCAGGGGGAGCGCGGCTTTCTGAATATCCCTGATACTATCCCGGTAATCCAGTTGGTACAGGTCGCCCATCACGCGCCCGTTTTCCAGCCCGGTAACAACCACGGCATAGGCCATGATATGGTCGTTGACAACAACGGAGGACATGTAACTGTCGATGCCGCCAAGAACCGTACCGTAGTAATTCCACCTGTGATGTGCCTCGGAGCCGTTGATGAACGCCTCACGCTCTTTTACGCACTCCGTCCCAGACTGACGGGACAGCCAAAGAAAGCGGTTATTTTCGCCGTCCGGGTGCTGCGCGGCTTTTCTGAATGTTTCCAAGTCGTACCGGAAGTCGCCTTTGTAATGCTCGGTGTTGATCTCCACGACCGCGCCCAGCGCGGCCACAATGTCTGCATTTTCGTATTTTCGCATGGCCTGATCCCTCCAATCTGTTTTGTTAAGGGCATAGAAAACCCCCGTACATAGACGGGGGAGTGTACTATTCCGATTGTCTGCTGCCTTATAGTTATTGGTTTTACTGTGTTTTTTGGCGGTTCCTTATGGTATACTATTCTCTATAAGTACCTCCATCGCTCCACCCCCGTTTCGCACCGGGCTTTCACCCAGTTGATGGGAGACAAAGACCGCCAACATTGCCCTGCAAACGACATTGCCGCCGCTTACCTGCCGGCTAGCAGGATACCACAACCCTTGAACCGTGTCAAGCAAGCCTGTCGGCGCACTTCTATATCATTGCCCGCGACGCAAAATTTAGTTGCATTCCATATATTACTTAGACTTGTTTTTCTTGTGGATTTATGATATAATGTAAATTGGATAAATATAACGATGAAAGGAAGATGAACTATGAGGTTAAATATTATCATTGACGGAACTTGGTTATTTAAGCAATGCGGCCCTAACAGAGTTCTCTCAACTTGTACAGCTAACAAAAGCACCACATTCAATATAAATTTTGACAAATTAAATAATACGTTACTTGAATACATAAAGAACATAGAACCTTCATGTGACACTATTGGCGATTGCTTCATATCAACATCTATCTTTGATATTGATGGATTAACGCCGCCTTTAGATGACTGGCCAACAGTGCATACCGATGTGACGGTTGCAGATGTTGACAAGATGAAAAAAGGTATTCATGCAAGAAAAGTCTTTACTGAAAAAGCAACCATTAGAAGTTGCTATTCAGATATGGCAGTATATCGCCCTAGATTAAAGAAGTACAATCTCAAGAATATTGTCAATAAAAAGCATCAAGAAAAAGAGGTTGACACAACAGTGGTGGCCCTATTGGTTAAATATGCCATTAAAAATCCTGATGACTACCATGCTATAATTACTGGTGACGCCGATATTCTTCCTGCCATTAGGATAGCATATCCTGAATATACAAGAAATGTATTTCTTGTCACATCACACCCCGATGAATTGGAAGCGGAAAATAGGCAGTCGTCATGGAAATTGAGTAACTTCAACTTCCATATAACGCCTCTTTATTTACAAGACTGTATTGATAAAATCATGTACGGCACCGCCGTTTATAAATGTGCACGGTGTTCCTCTGTTTTTGATAATGGTTCACCTATTCCAGAGACAAATAGACCTTATTGCCCTCAATGTGAAACGAGACGTACATAATACATCCGAAAGGATTGTCAGGAAAATTTTGTATACCCGGAAACGCAACACCTTTATCCTCCAAAGTTTTGCTTGCAATCCTCAAAAAACCGTGATACAATGCCATGGCGCTTGACAAGCCGCCTAAACGCGGCCCATCGCGCAAAATACACACGCGCGCGGCGTGAAAGCTCCCTCGCGCGCGGAGGATTTTAAGGAGGAGCAGAGACCAATGGCAGTAGTATCTATGAAGCAGCTACTCGAAGCGGGTGTGCATTTCGGCCATCAGACACGCCGCTGGAACCCCAAGATGGCGCAGTTTATCTTCACCGAACGCAACGGCATCTACATCATCGACCTGCAAAAGACCGTCCGCAAGCTGGAGGAGGCCTATAATTTCGTCCGCGACATCGCGTCTGAGGGCGGCTCGCTCTTGTTTGTCGGCACCAAGAAGCAGGCGCAGGACGCCATTAAAGAGGAAGCCGAGCGCGTGGGCATGTTCTTCGTCAACGCCCGCTGGCTGGGCGGGATGCTGACCAACTTCAAAACCATGCGCCGCCGCGTGGACCGCCTCAATCAGCTGAAAAAGATGGAAGAGGACGGCACCTTTGACATGCTTCCGAAAAAGGAAGTTATCAAGCTGCGCGGCGAGATTCAAAAGCTGGAAAAATACCTCGGCGGCGTCAAGGAGATGCACAGGCTGCCCGGCGCGCTGTTTATCGTAGACCCGCGCAAGGAGCGCAACGCCATCGCCGAGGCGCGCAAACTGGGCGTGCCGATCGTGGCGATCGTGGACACCAACTGCGACCCCGACGAGATTGATTACCCCATCCCCGGCAACGACGACGCCATCCGCGCGATCAAGCTGATCTCGCAGACGATGGCCAACGCCGTCCTCGAAGGGCGGCAGGGCCAGCAGGGCGCGGCCGCGCTGGATGTGGATGAAAACGGGGTGCCCATAGAAAAAGCCGAGGAAGAAGGAGACGAGGACTAATGCCGTTTACAGCAAAAGACGTGCAGTCGCTGCGCGAGATGACCGGCGTCGGCATGATGGACTGCAAGAAAGCCCTGACCGAGGCCGACGGCGACATCAACAAAGCCGTTGAGATTCTGCGGGAGAAGGGCATGGCCGCCGCCGCCAAAAAGGCGAGCCGGATCGCCGCCGAAGGCGTGTGCGGCGCGGCTGTTTGCGATGGCTGCGGCGCGGGCGCCGTCGTCGAGTGCAACAGCGAGACAGACTTTGTGGCGAAAAACGAGCAGTTTATCGCCTTTGTGCAAACCTGCGCCAATGTGGTCGTCCAGGAAAACCCCGCCGACGTAGAGGCGCTGAAAAACTGTGACGCGGGCAACGGCCAGACGGTCGGCGAAATACTGACCGATTTGGTCTTGAAGATTGGCGAAAATATGCAGATACGCCGTTTCGCGCGTTACGCGGAGCCGGTCAACGCGGCCTATGTCCACATGGGCGGCAAGATTGCCGTGCTGGTGCATATGGATGTGTCCGACAACCTCAAGAGCAGCCCCGCTGTAATCGAGCTGGGCCGCGACGTGGCCATGCAGATTGCCGCCATGAACCCCATCTGGCTGGACGAGGGCAGCGCCGACGCCGAAACGGTCGCCAAAGAGCGCGAGATTATCACGGCGCAGCTCAAGCAGGACGAGGCGAACGCCAAAAAGCCGGACAATGTTATCGAGAAGATCGTCGAGGGGCGGGTGCGCAAATACCTGTCTGACGTCTGCCTGCTGATGCAGATGTATGTTAAGGGCGACAAAATCACCGTCGGCCAGCATGTCGCGGCGGTCGCCAAGGAGCTGGGCGGCGAGATCAAAGTCACGAAGTTCGAGCGGTTTGAGCGCGGCGAGGGCCTGGAAAAGCGCGTGGACGACCTGGCCGCCGAAGTGGCGAAGATGGTGCAATAAATGAGCTGCTCCATCGGGTCGCAGGGGGGCTAAGGCGCCGCCGGAGGGCGAATTCATTTCGCCCGTAAAGCGGGGACTTAGACGACCGCCCGCGAACCGCGCATGGAGCGTGACACCCCCGCCTACGCCAAGCATACGCTAGGCGAACGGCGGGGGTTTTGCTGTAGGGGCGCGCATTGCGCGCCTACGGGCGGCCTACGTTCATATTCGGTTGAGCAGCCTAATACACAAGAAAGATAAGTACGGCGATACGGTTTTCTTTTGTCCGAAGTCCCAGCCCTTACATTTTTGGTAAACAGATTCAGGGGTAAACAGACCGTCGCTGTCCTTCTTCCTCTTGATAATGTCAACCATCTCTAAAAATCTTGCATCGGCTCTTGCGAACTCGAACTTGCTGATACAGTCGGCAACACTCAACACATCGTACCAAAGGGCAGGCGCTTTCAGCTTGCGGAAGTCCGTACCCATATAGAACATATACGGATGTCTTTCAAGGCTGTTCTCCCATAGAGAAAGGATAACGCCGATGCTGTTTTTTACAATGTCGCTGTCCCGGTATTCATCAATCCCCGACAGCAAATTAAGCATGATGAGCGTCGCATATGGGCAGCAATCATCTTTTCGCCCCGGCCCCCTGAATTTTCCGTGTTCCTCTGAAACGGAGCAAGGGAAGCCCTGCTCGGTGTTCAAGGTTATCAGATAATCCACGCCCGGTTTTATATGCTGCCGGTAATCAACTTTTGCTCTCAACAACGCCAATAGCAACAAAGGCGCGTCGCACAGACACCAGCCGAATACATCCTCGCCCTTGCCGCCGTAATGCTTGGGGATGTTGGTTTTAGATTGATATACTCCGTGTTTGTCTTTATGGCTCATTATCTGACTGACGGCGCTATCAATTTCAGGAACATCCACGCCGAAGCCGCAGTCAAGCAAAAACAGGAGCTTGTGAAATGGCAGTTCAGGGTTCTTATGATTGCTTACCAAAATGCTATTGAAGTCGGTTATGTCTTTTAGATACGCTTGGATTTTCTTATCCCGTAACGCTTCATCACGCAACCCGGACAAATCCTCTTTGCGTTCGTTAAGGAGATGTATCCTGATTGCATATTGCAGCCACGGTTCGCTAATGGAAATGAGATGCTCTATCACATACTTCACCTTCCTGTCATCGCCGAAACATCCTAACCCATTATACCATAGGCGCGGAACGCGCCGGTTCGCGAATGCGAAATGGTATAGGATTGGATCGATTAATGTCCGCTCTGCGGACATTATACCATAAAAGCCAGGCTTCGCGGACGGCTTTTTGCTGTAGGGGGTTGCATGAGAGAACTATCACATTGTCAGGCCATAGAGCGCAGTATCCACAAAAAGTACCGCAAGACGCTGTGGAACCCCTTTATCGCGGGCGTCAAGCGGTATGAGCTGATTAAAGAAGGCGACAGGGTCGCCGTCTGCCTGTCCGGCGGCAAGGATTCGGCGCTGCTCGCAAAGCTGATGCAGGAACTGCACAGGCATTCGGACGTCCCGTTTGAGTTGCGGTTTGTGATGATGGACCCCGGATATGACGCGGAGGTTCGCAAAAAGGTCGAGGCCAACGCGGCCCTGCTGGAGATTCCGGCTGTGGTTTTCAGCTCGGACATCTTCCAGACAGTGGCAGGAATGAAAGGCGCGCCCTGCTATATGTGCGCGAGGATGCGCCGGGGGCACCTGTACAGCTACGCGAAGGAGCTGGGCTGCAACAAAATCGCGCTGGGGCACCACTTCAACGATGTGGTGGAGACGATTTTGCTGGGGATGCTGTATGGCGCGCAGATTCAGACGATGATGCCCAAGCTGAAGAGCACGAATTTTCCGGGCATGGAGCTGATCCGCCCGCTCTACTGTGTCCGCGAGGACGCGATTATCGCCTGGGCGCGGTACAACGCGCTGGAATTTATCCCCTGCGCCTGCCCCCTCGCGCTGCGCTGCGGAGGCTCGAAGAGGCAAGAGGTCAAGGAGCTGCTGAAAACACTGCGGCAGGACGACAAGGAGATTGACAACCGCATCTTCCAGAGCGTCCATATGGTCAACCTCGACACGGTCATTGGCTATAAACAGGACGGTGCGGAGCATTCATTTTTGGAGTGGTATGATGAAGAAAAGAGAGGGCAATAGGCTTCCCGACACCGTCGCGCTGGACGAGGAGCGTAACGCGCTGGTCATCATCGACCAGACGGCTCTGCCCGGCGAGCTGAAACTGCTTTCGCTGACCACGTTAGAAGAGTTCATAGACGCCATCAAGACCCTGAAAGTGCGCGGCGCGCCCGCCATCGGCGTGGCGGCGGCGATGGGGCTCTACCTCGCGGTCAAGAGGTCGGGGATGGAACGGCTTGGCGAAGTCAAAGCGGCGCTGGCAGCGTCCCGCCCCACCGCCGTCAACCTCTTCTGGGCGCTTGACAGGATGGAACAGGCGGCTCTGGCGTGCCCGGACGCGCCGCTCGAAGCGCTGCGCTTAGAAGCGCTGCGCATCCGCGACGAAGACATACAGGCCTGCCGCGCCATCGGGGAACACGGCTTGGCCCTGCTGCTGGAGAACAGGCATAAAGAGGGCGCATTGTCGCTGCTGACCCATTGCAACGCCGGGAGCCTTGCGGCGGTGCGGATTGGCACGGCCCTCGCGCCGGTCTACGCGGGGCTGGAGCGCGGCTACAGGTTCAAGGTATACGCGGGGGAAACGCGCCCGCTCCTACAGGGGGCGCGGCTGACGGCGTTCGAGCTGATGGCGGCGGGCGTGGATACGACGCTGATTTGCGACAATATGGCGTCTATTGTCATGCAAAAGGGCATGGTCCAAGCCGTGCTGACCGGCGCCGACCGCATCGCGGCCAACGGCGATGTATGCAATAAGGTGGGCACATCGGGCCTGGCGGTGCTTGCCAAGCATTACGGCATCCCGTTTTATGTGTGCGCCCCGATGTCTACCGTGGATTTTCAGTCGGTGGCCGGGGAGGACATCCTCATCGAGGAGCGCGACGGGCAGGAAGTGACGGAGATGTGGTTTGGCAAGCGGATGGCGCCAAAAGGTGTAAATATTTTCAATCCGGCATTCGACGTAACGCCGCACACGCTGGTGACGGCAATCGTCACCGAGCGCGGCGTCCTGCGGCCTCCGTACGCCAAGAGCTTAACTCCTTGACAATCGCGCAGAGGTTGGGTATACTAAGGATGGCTGGAAAAAAAGGAGAGATCAATATGGCAAGCGAGCGTGTAAAGAATTTGACAACCGCGACATTCAACGCGGAGGTTTTAGAAGTCCCCGGCCCTGTACTGGTGGACTTTTGGGCGTCCTGGTGCGGCCCCTGCCGTGTACTGGGCCCCATCATTGACGAAGTAGCGGGGGAGACCGACGCGCCGGTTTGTAAGCTCGACGTGGACGCGGAGGGAGCGCTGGCGGCGCAGTACGGCGTGATGAGCATCCCCACCGTCGTGATCTTCAAAGATGGGAAAGAAACGGCGCGCTTTGTCGGCGTACAGACGAAAGAGGTTCTCTTAGACGCATTAAAAGCGTAAGGGGCGATCGGCGATGAAAAGCGAAAAGTCATTCCGCAGGAATCTGTTTGGCGGCTTCAACACCCGTGATGTGGTCAACTACCTCACACAGGTGTCCAAAGAGCGCCGCGAGGAGTTCGACGCCTTGCGGGCCGGAGCGGAGAAGCTGCGCCGCGAACGCGACGAGCTGCTGGCTGGCGGTGCTGTGGCCGGCGGCGTCCAGACAGTAGCCGTAGCGGCTGAGGACGACGCCGAACGGGACGAGCTGCGCATCCAGTTTTATGAAATGCGCAAGGAACGGGACGAGTTGCAGATGAGGCTGGACACCACCCTCGCGGAGCGGGAGAGCGAACGGATCGCGGCGGAGCGTTTCGAGAGGGAGCGGGCTGTGTTTGAGGGCGACCGGGCCTCCATGCATGATTCGCTGACGCGCAGCGAACAGGAGCAGGCGGAGCTTGCGAGCGAACGCGCCGTGTGGTGCGCGGAACGCGCGGAGCTGATGGAGGAGCGGCAGAAGATGCTGATGCTGCTCGAACGGGCGGGCGCGACACAGGAGCGTATCGAGCGCGAGGAGAGTGAAGCGGCGGAACGGATCGAGCAAATGCGCTCCCAAGCGGAAGCCGTCCGCCGGGAGACGGCGCGGCTGATTGCGGAGTCGCGCGCGCGTTTTGACGAAATGACGGAGAGAGGCCGCTCTTCGGCGCTGGAAATCGTATTGGAGCTGGACCGTATGCGCGGGTTCTTCGCGCGTTTCCCCGAACGCTTTGCCGAGCCGGAACAAATCCTCGCGCAGATGGAGCAAGATCCGCGCCCCCATGTGCGGGATTTTGTGCCCACAGAGTTTGAAGAAGAGGGTAGCGCCCTTCCCGTTGGGGACATAGAATAGCATAAACCACCCAAAGGGGGCGTTTTATGCGTTTTCTTCTCACCGGCGGGACGCTCAACCCGCTCAAAGACGAGTATCTGTCGGCGCTGGCCCGGCATGGGCACACCGGCGAGATCGTCTATCCAGATGACCCTTATCCCCACGCCGGCGGCTACGACGCATTGCTGCTGCCGGGCGGCGGCGATATTGACCCGGTTCGGTTTGGGGCGTCGTTCCTCGAAAACGGGAGCGAAACGACGGATATACCGCGGGATCGGCTGGAGTTTGCCGTGTTTACAGATTTTTTTAGCTTGAAAAAGCCCATACTCGGCATCTGCCGGGGGATGCAGGTCATCAATGTCGCGCTGGGCGGGACGATCTGGCAGGACCTCCCTTCTCAATGCGGGCTGGTCCACGCCGCGCCGGAAGGGGCGCCGCCAATGGCGCATACCGTCGTGTTTGCGGGCGGACGGGAATACACGGTCAACAGCTACCATCACCAGGCGATACGCCTGCCCGGGCGGGGGCTGGCGGTCACGGCGCACAGCGGCGACGGCACGGCGGAAGCGCTGGAACACGAGACGCTGCCTATCCGCGCCGTGCAATGGCACCCCGAGAAGGGCGGCTTTGGGATGGAGTATCTGCTAAAGAGACTATGAAAGGCGGCGCGTATGAGGCACCTCATTGACTTCCCCGACCTCTCACAGAGAGAATGGCAAGACCTTTACAGGCGCTTTGAGGATATATTGGAGCATCCGGGAGACTATCGGGACGCCCTTCGCGGGCAGACCCTGGCCTCCCTTTTTTATGAGCCGTCCACGCGCACCCGCCTGTCTCTTGAGGCGGCGATGCAGCGGCTGGGCGGCGGCGTGATCGGCTTCTCCGACCCGACGGCGTCCAGCGTGTCCAAAGGCGAGACGCTTAAAGACACCATTATGATGGTGTCGGGCTATGCCGACGCCGTCGCCATACGGCACCCGCGCGAAGGGGCGGCGCTGGCGGCGGCGCTCTATGCGTCCCGCCCCGTTATCAACGCCGGGGACGGCGGCCACTGCCACCCGACGCAGACATTGACAGACCTTGCCACCCTCACCCGTCTGCGCGGCGGCATCGACGGCCTGCGGGTCGGACTATGCGGCGACCTCAAATACGGGCGCACCGTACATAGCCTGCTGACGGCGCTGTGCCGCTTTGAGGGGGTATCGGTGACGCTGGTCTCCGCGCCCGAGCTGGCGCTGCCCATCTATACGAGGCGGGCCTGCGAGAAAGCCGGGATTCAAATGACGGAGGAGCGGGACCTGCGTTCCGCGGTCGGCGGCCTGGACGTTTTGTACATGACCCGCGTACAGCGCGAGCGCTTTGCCGACCCGGCGGAATATCAGCGGCTGAAAGACCGGTATGTGCTAACGCTTGATATATTGAAGGGCGCGGGCCGGGATATGCTGGTCATGCACCCGCTGCCCCGAGCCGGGGAAGTGGATATTTCGGTCGATGAAGATTCCAGAGCCGTCTATTTCGAGCAGGCGCGGCTGGGGATGGTCATCCGTATGGCGCTGCTGCTGGAGATGTGCAAGCTGCCGTCCTTTACACCGGCGGTACCGCAAAAAAAAGACGGGTTTGCCTGCGCAAACCCGAACTGTATCACCCATCAGGAGGGGTATTTGCCACCGCTGGCCAACGCGGAAGGCGTATGCCGGTACTGTGAATACATACTGGCGAACCTCATATAGCTTAGCCGCCGATTTCCAGCAGCTCAATCAGCGCCCCGATCTCATAGGTAGGCCGCAAGGAGCCTTTGTCGGAGTTGCGTTTGGGGTTATACCAGCAGGTGTCGATCCCCGCGGCGTAGCCGCCCGCGATGTCGGCGGACAGGGAATCTCCGACGATTAAGATTTTACCGCGCGGGACGTCTGCGCCGATTTGGGCGAAGACGGCGTCGAAGAAATACCGGTGCGGCTTGGAGAAGCCGATCTCCTCCGAGATAAACAGCCCGTTCATGTATGGCAGCAGGCCGCTTCGGGCGAGCCGTCCCCGCTGTACCGACGCGATGCCGTTGGTCACGATATAAAGGGCGCTGGTTTTATACAGTTCCGCGCAGACCAGATCGGCGTCGTCGAGCAGGAAGACATGCTGCTCCAGCTGCTTGATGTAAAGGCTGTTGAACTCTCCGGGGTCGCACTTATACTGCATGGCCTCGAAGAGCTGCGCGAAGCGTTTTGTCTGTACGGCGCTGAGGGTGGCCTCGCCGCGTTCGAGCTGCTTCCACAGCTCGCCGTTGAACTGACGGTACTGCCGCAGTGCCTTTTCGGAGAACTCAAGCCCGTAGAGCTGAAGGGTGTCGCGCAGCGCGTTGCGTTCGGCTTTGTCGTAATCAAACAGCGTCCCGTCGGCGTCCAGCAGCAAAACGTTGTATTTCCCCATACGCGGGCCTCCCCTCCGATGGTGTTTTCCTTATCGTATCATAAAAAAAGGGACTTGGCAAGCATTTCCTATCCCGCGGGCCGCTTGGTAAAACCTGTGCATGTTGTAAAATGCCGGACTATTTTGTTTGACTTTGGCAACGGTATGCTGTACTATAGGATGGATAATTTATAGGAGGGACCGTCAATGAAATTTTGGGACAACAGTCTCAAGGACCCCAGCTTAGGAACCGGAAAAACTGTCGTGCTCGGCTTACAGCACACCTTCACCATGTTCGGAGCGACCATCCTCGTGCCCATCCTCGTCGGGCTGGACATCTCGGTAGCGCTGCTGATGGCGGGCGTCGGGACATTGCTCTTCCATCTGATCACAAAAGGCGGCGTACCGCTCTTCCTCGGCTCCTCTTTCGCTTTTATCACCCCCGTCATCGCCGCGTCCTCGATCTACGGCATGGAGTATGCCTTGGGCGGCATCGTGGTCTCCGGCCTGCTCTATCTGGGACTGTCGGTCTTGGTGTACATTTTGGGCGCGGAGAGGGTGGTCAGCTGGTTCCCGCCCATCATCACCGGCTCCATCATCATGGTCATCGGCCTGGGCCTCGCGCCGACCGCCATCAACATGGCAAGTAAGGGCGGCGGGGACCAGATTACCGCTTCCAACTGGCTTTTGGCGCTGATGAGCTTTGCCATCGTGGTCTGCGTCAGCGTTTTCTTCAAGGGCTTTGCCAAGTCCCTGCCCGTCCTGATCGGCTTGGTGTCCAGCTATCTCATCGCCGTGATCATCACCGTTATCGGCGGGCCGAAGCTGGTCGATTTCGCGCCCATCAGGGAGGCCGCGTGGTTTGGCCTGCCGAGTTTCACCTTAGCCAAGTTCGACATCGGCGCCATCATGCTGATCGCCCCGGTCGCCGTCTGCACCATGGTTGAGCATATCGGCGACATTATGGCCATCAGCGCCATCACCAATCGCAACTTTGCCAAGAAGCCCGGCCTGCACCGCACCCTGCTCGGCGATGGCCTGGCCTCCTGCCTCTCGGCCATGTTCGGCGGCCCCGCCAACACCACCTACTCTGAGAATACCGGCGTTTTGGCGCTGACCCGCCAGTTCAACCCCACCATCATGCGCATCGCTGCCGTTTTTGCCGTCCTCCTCGGCTTTATCCCCAAGCTGAACGCGTTGATCAGCACCATCCCCACCGCCATCATCGGCGGCATCTCCATCGTCCTGTTTGGTATGATCGCGTCCATCGGCGCGCGCACGCTGGTGGAGAACAAGGTGGACTTCCAAAAGCCGCGCAACCTGATTATCTCAGCGGTTATTCTGGTGCTTGGCATCGGCGGCGCGGCGGTGCCGTTCTCCATCGGCTCGATTGATTTCAACATAGAGGGGATGGCCCTGGCCGCCATTGTCGGAATCATCATCAACCAGGTCCTTCCGGGCAAGCAACAGTATAAAAAGCAAGAAAACACATAAGGAGGCCGCCCCTATGCCGCTCACCCTGCTCACCCATCCGCTCATCCAGCACAAGCTGACCATCCTGCGCGACAAGAATACCGGGGTCAAGGAGTTCCGCGAGATCGTGGGCGAAATCGCCATGCTGATGTGCTACGAGGCCACGCGCGGCCTGCCGCTGGAGGAGGTCGATGTGATAACCCCCGTCGCACCGGCGCGCAGTAAGATTGTTTCAGGCAAGAAGCTGGCGCTTGTGCCCATCCTGCGTGCCGGGCTGGGTATGGTGGAGGGGATGCTCAATCTCGTCCCGTCCGCCAAGGTGGCGCACATTGGCCTGTACCGCGACCCTGAGACATTGCAGCCGGTGGAATATTACTGCAAGCTGCCGCCGGACATCATGGAGCGGGACTGCTTTATCCTTGACCCGATGCTGGCGACCGGCGGCACGGCGGCGGCGGCGGCGCGGTATCTAAAAGAAGCGGGCGCCCGTTCCGTCAAGCTGCTTTGCATCCTCGCGGCGCCGCCGGGCATGGAGAAGCTCGAGAGCTGCCACCCCGACGTAGAGATCATCACCTGCGCCATCGACAGACAGCTCAACGAGCACGGATATATTGTCCCCGGCCTGGGCGACGCAGGGGATAGGATTTTTGGGACGAAATAGAGCGCTTTCCGAGACTGTCCGCCGGGTGTGTGTTGTCTTAACGGCCTCTGCTGTATTCGATGTCGTTTGAACCCCATAATAGCAAGCTAGAAAGGGTTGTTTCATGATGATGAATAAAAAAGCGGCTTCGTTAGGTATCATTATACTATTGATAATGGGGGTTATGACAGGGTGCGGCGAGACACCGGAAGAAATTATACCCAGTCCCACGCCCACCCCAACCACCCCAACCGCCACACCGACGCCGACGCTCACTCCGACTACAACACCTGAACCAACGCCCGAACCAATAAACCTTGAGGATTTGGTGTTGCAAGATAATGAGCTTGGCGGTACGGTCTCGGCAATGCTAACCGGCAACCCAATTATTAGTCTCCCCGACGGAACATTTATTATTGGCAAAGATATGCGCATAGACGCTTCGGGGAATACAATAAAAACATATAACAGGCCTATTGTTGCAGTTGCCGGTGACAGGCTAATCGGGATGTACTTTGTCTTTCCAACAGTAACATTATATGAATTTGACTTCGACGGTTCAAACGAGCAAACGGTACTTTCATTTGATGCAAACACTGATCCGGGTGCAGGCAGTCTTTTCTCCGCTGCTGTGTACGAGGATTATTTGTTTTTATTAATTGGTGAGGATAGCATATCGCGCAATAAAACCGGAGATACAAGAAGCATCTGGCAGGACTTAACGGCGCTGTATAGGGTGTCCCTTATCGACAAAACCGTTGTGCGTGTCGAGCAGCCGGACGAGGCAGTTGATTATCGGGTGATTTTCAATGACCGTATATATATGACGGTGTTGACCGAGCCATATACGCAAAACATAAGCTCCACAGACTTGAACGGTGAGGATTTAAGGATAGAATACGGCCTTGACCAACTCGTGAAACTGCTTGAGAAAAGTGGACTGCCGTTTGCTGCGGAATTGCCGTGTTCGCCATCCTTTGACGAACTAAAGGACTTTTTGGAGATAAACGGAGTAGGCATATATGATCTGCCGTTTTTCAAAGCATACCGTAAGATTGACTTGATTCATGTGGAAGAAGTAAACGGAGAGACCGTGATTTGGTTTCTCGGTTATATCCCAAACGATTTTGATATTGTAAGGTTAACCCTATCGACAGCGGAAAGCACAATACTGACATCGTTCAAGCAAAGCAATATTACCGTAACCCATTTAGCTTTCGACTCTTGGCGTCCCTGTTATTCGGATGGGTACATTTATTATGTGGCGCCTTGGGACGGCGCTGCCGCTCACACGGTTTATAAAATGGACATCCTTACCGGAAATACTACGCGAATTTACTCGTTTGGAGACGGGGATGTACGCGAATATGCGTATAGAGTGTTTGTGTCAGACGGGAATATGCTGATATATACGGTCAAAGACAACGACGGATCTGGGACAGTACATCAGTATTTTAAGCCCGATGGCGGCGAGCTTTTGGAAGTTACGCAAAAGTAAGAGTGACGGCGAAACAGTAAAAAGGACTTGTTACTAAGTAAACAAGGTGACACCAGTTACACAAGAAGTCTAAACAACCGCCGGTTCCATACGGAACCGGCGCTTTCATGCCGTTTTAACCAAATCTGCCTGTGATATAGTCGCTGGTCCGCTGGTCTTGGGGGGTTGAGAAGACGTCCGAGTTTGTCCCCTCCTCAATCAGCTTGCCCATCAGCATGAACGCTACACGGTCAGAGACGCGCCCGGCCTGCTGGACGTTGTGCGGGGCGAGGATGATGGTGAACTGCTTTTTCAGCTGTATCAAAGAGTCCTCAATCTTCGCCGTCGATATGGGGTCAAGCCCCGAACAGGGCCTGTCCAGCAAAATAACCTCCGGCTTCAGCGCCAGCACCCGCGCGATGCAGAGCCGCTGCTGCTGGCCGCCGGACAGGCTGGCCGCCGGCATTTTCAGCCTTTCCTTCGTCTCCTCCCACAGCGCCGCTCCCCGCAGCGACTGTTCCACCGCCTCCATCAGGGCGCTTTTGCTTTTTGTGCCGCTCAGGCGCGGCCCGTAGGCGATGTTGTCGAAGATGGACATCGGGAGGGGGGTCGGGACGTCAAACACCATCCCCACCCTGCGGCGCAGCCCTGTGACGCTGGTGTCGGGAGCGTAGACGCTCTTCCCGTCCAGCAGAATCTCCCCCTCCACACGCGCCCCCGGGATTAGGTCGCAGAGGCGGTTGAGCGAACGGAGAAGGGTCGTGATGCCGCTGTTGGCGGGGCCGATCAATGATAAAATCTCATTGGCGCGGATGTCCAGGCTGAGATCGTAAATAGCCTGTTTACTCGTATAAAATACGTTCAGATTCCGAATCTCTATCTTCATACTCAGCGCCCCTTTGCCATCGCCCTGTTGACGAATGCGTTGGCCACGACGTTGATGAGGAATATCAGGATGATCAGCAAGGCGGCTGTGCCGTAGGCGTTGTCCATCGAGATGCCCTCGCTTGCTAAGATGTAGAAGTGGACGGCCATCGTCCGGGTGGAGGAGAAGGGGGAGTTGGGCATATGCAGGACGGCGCCGGCCGTCAGGATGACGGCTGCCGTCTCGGCGACGCAGCGCCCCAAGCTGAGGATGATGCCGTTCGCGATGCCTTGTATGGCCGACGGCGTCACCGCTTTGCGGATGGTCTGCCATTTGGTGCCGCCTAGAGAAAAGCTGGTCTCGCGGTATGAAAGGGGTACGGCGAGGATTGCCTCCTCCGATGTGCGTATGATGGTGGGCAGGATCATAAAGGCCAGCGTCAGCCCGCCGGCCAGCACAGACCAGCCCAAATCCAGCTGGATGACAAAAAAGATATAGCCGAACATCCCGTATACAATAGAGGGAATCCCGGCCAGCGACTCCGCGCTGAAGCGGATGACGCGGGTGACGGCGTTCTCGCGGGTATATTCCGCCAGATAGAAGGCCGTCCCTATGCCAAACGGGGCGGCTATGACGATAGCCATGGCGGAGACGAGGATGGTGCCGACGATGGTAGAGGAAATGCCGCCGGACCGCCCCATGTTGCGCGGTATCTCGGTGAGGAAGCTCCAGTTGATGAAGGGCAGGCCCTTGATCAATATATAGATGATGATAGCCACCAGCACCACCAGCACAAAAAGGGCGGCTGACCAGATCAGCGCCTTGGCGATCCTTTCGCTTGTACGCGGGTTCATTCTCATAAATGTTGCCTCTTCCGGGTCAAAATGTGGGGCGTTTTCCCGCTTCAGGTGGGAAAACGGTCACCGTTTCCGGGTGATGTACTGCGCCGTCGCGTTCAGGGCCATGATGATGATGAACAGCACAATGCCTGTGGCGAAAAGGGCCTGCTGGTGCGAGTCGGAGGCGTACCCCATCTCGATGCCAATATTAGCGGTCAAGGTCCTGACGGCGTCGAGGATGGAAGTGGGGACAGCGGTGGCGTTGCCCACGACCATGATGACCGCCATGGTCTCCCCGATCGCGCGGCCGATGCCTAAAATCACGGATGCCACGATCCCAGACTTGGCGGACGGCAGGATGACGGAGCGAATCGTCTGCCAGTGGGTCATCCCCAAGGCCAGCGCCCCTTCTTTATATTGGCGGGGCAAAGCAAGGATGGATACCTCGGAGATGCTGATGACCGTGGGCAGGACCATGATGGCAAGGATCACGGAAGCGGACAGGATGCTCAAACCCGGCCCTCCAAGATAGTCCCGCACGAACGGCACGATGACCAGCAGCCCCCAGAAGCCGTATACCACCGAGGGGATGCCGGCCAGAAGCTGGATGGCGGGCCTGAACAGGTTGCGCAAGGAGGCGGGAGCGAACTCTGAAAGAAAGATACTGCAACAGATACCGATGGGAACGCCTAAAATCACAGCCCCCAGCGTAACGGCGACCGTGCCGATGATCATCGGGGTGATCCCGTACAGGCCCCGGCTGGGCGCCCATGTCATGCCGAAAAAGTTTTTCAGCCCCACTTCGGCGATGATCGGCACGCCGTTTACTATAATAAATATGGTAATCAGCGCTAAGGCGGATATAGACGAAAGGGCGAGCGCAAAAAAAACGCGCCCCGAAAGGTTTTCCTTAAACTTTTTCATCTAGGGCCTCCTTTCTTCCGTGACAAGGCCCTCATTTTCCAAGACCGTCCGGCCCGCGGGAGAAAAGATAAAATCGATAAACTGCATGGCGGGGCCGGAAGGCTCTTCTATGGCGACAAACAAAAACGACCTGTACAGCGGATAGCTGCCGTCCAAGACATTTTCCCGCGTAGCCGCCGCGCCCTCTAAGCGCAACGCCTTTACCGGCTTCTCGCCTATATCGACCAGGCCCAAAGAAATGAAACCAATCGAGTTCGGGTCGCCGGCCACCAGCTGCCTCACGGCCCCGTTGGTGTTCTGTACGGTGGCGCGGGGCGTGATCCAGCTATCCCCCATGACCAACTCCTCAAACGCGCCTCTGGTGCCCGACCCGTCCTCGCGGGCGATGATGTGGATTTTCGCGTCCGGGCCGCCCAGCTCGCTCCAGTTGGCTATATCGCCCGTGTAAATGTCGTGAATTTGGCTGATGGTGAGGTCCTGCACGGGGTTGCGAGGGTTTACGATGACCGCCAGCCCGTCCTTGGCAATTTCAACAGACCACAGCCACTGCTCCGTCTCTTTTAATTTGCGGGAGGACATGCCAATACCGGCGGTGCCGGATTCCACCGCCGTGATACCGGCGGAAGACCCGCCGCCTTGGATGTCGATGACCTTTTCGGGATACAGGACGGCGTACTCCTCAGCCAGTATCTCCGCGTACGGCTGCACCGAGGTGGACCCGGCTATCACGACCGACGCCGACTGCCTGCCGCCGCAGGCGGACAATAAGCAGACGGATAGCGCCAATGACCCTATGGCCGCAGCCCTCATTCGTTTCCTGCTCACTTTATCCAAACCGTCCTGTTATATAGTCTTCCGTAATCTTATCCTTTGGGCTGATGAACATCTCGGAAGTCTCGGAATACTCGTGCAGCCTTCCCACTTTCCCCTCGTCTATCATCATGAACGCCGCCATATCGGATACGCGGGCCGCCTGCTCCATATTGTGCGTGACGATGATGATGGTATACTTCTTCTTCAGCTCCAGCATCAGTTCTTCAATCTTCATGGTGGATTCCGGGTCTAGGGCGCTGCAAGACTCGTCCATCAGCAAAACCTCCGGCTCCACGGCGAGGGCGCGGGCGATACACAGCCGCTGCTGCTGCCCCATGGCGAGGCTGAGGCCGGGTTTGCCCAGCATGTCCTTGACCTCGTTCCACAGCGCTACCTGCGACAAGCTCCGCTCCGCGATCTCAGACAGCTTTTGCTTGTTTTTGATCCCGTGATGCTTAGGGCCGATCACAATATTGTCATATATGCTGATGGGGAATACATTGGGTTTCTGGAAGACCATGCCGACTTTCCGCCTGAGGGAAACGACGTCCGTATCCTTAGCGTAGACCGGGGCTTCGTTGAGAAAAATCTCCCCCTCTATCCTGACGCCGGGAATCAAGTCGTTCATACGGTTGAAAAGCCGCAGCATGGTGGATTTTCCACAGCCTGACGGCCCGATAATCGCCGTAATCGCGCACGCCGGAATCTCAAAGGTAATGTCTCCCAAGGCGTGGAAATCGCCGTAGTAAAGGTTGACAGCCTTTGTCTGGATTTTGGCGTTCATTCCGCCCCTCCGTGTATGTCGAATAAAGGAATACCCTGCTTACTATAGCATAATGCGAGCGTAAATGCAAGGAAAAAGAAAGCGCCGTGTCCCTACATACATTCGACAACATAGTGCAAACAATACAAATGGCCAGAGAGGATGGTCGCCCCGGCTCATTTAATTTCCTGCTCCAAGCTGTTGAACGCATCGGTGTCAAAAAACTGTGCCAGTGTAATGCCGAATCCGTCGCAGAGTTTTTTGATGGTTGTGATATAGACCTCCTTACGAGAAGGGTCTAACATACTGTAAACCGTTGATGGCGTCACGCCGGATTTGGTTGCGAGTTCATTTGGCTTGATTCCCGATTCAGCGCAGAGAGCAATAAATCTCTCTGCCACAGCTTGTTTGACTTGCATACCCACACCTCAAAATGAATATACAGATAATTACGCACCGTCGTATACGCACTTGCGTATGTTTGCAACATCTGTTATTATTTACGCACATGCGTAAATAATAATTGAGGTGAGAACTTGAATTGCAAAAATCAAACTTGCTGCTTTACAGGACATCGGGCCATTCCGTCGAACGTACGCGAAACCATAGAAAAACGCCTTAAGGAAGAGATCGTCAATCTCATTCATCAAGGCGTAAAGGAGTTTAGAGCAGGCGGTACCGCTTATACGGTTAAGTACGCGGAGAAAATAGGATTGCGGATTATCAATTTAGCGGTTCTGTCATTTTGACGAAAGGTAGACATTTACAACACGAATCTTAAATGAGATTTATCAGCGCCTTATCCGAGAACGAACAAAATGAACAAATGCTCCTTTTGTTCATTTCCGGTTGTGCCATTTGAACAAAGCTGAACAAAACGAACTATATGACTATGGTTATGACTATATGTATGTCTATGTAGGCGGGCGCGGCGCGGGAGCGCCGCCATGCCGCCCGCAACACACAAAAGATTATTGGCTTAGACGACGGAAACCGTTGACAAGACAGGAGGATTGCAAGCAAAACTTTTGTCCTGCTGATAGGGGAACATCTAGGGACGGCCAATGGCCGTCCCTGTATACATCCCTCAACCGGCTTCCTACTCCGTCCTCAACGCCACGACCGGGTCTTTCTTCGCCGCCATCCGTGACGGTACGAACCCGGCAACCAATGTCAGAGCCATGCTGCCAATCACCAGAGCTCGCTCATTGGAACAATGGGGTTCGCTTTAGTATTAAAGACACCGGCATCGGCATGGATGAGAAGACGATAGCCCGCGTTTTTGACAGATTCTATCAGGGCGACGGTTCCCGCGCAAGCGCCGGGAACGGCTTGGGCCTTCCGATTGTGAAGCGGATCGTTGAACTATGCGGCGGCACGATGGAAGTGCGGAGCGAGTTGGGAGCGGGCAGCGAGTTCGGCGTGTGGCTGGGATGTATATTGTAATGGCACACCTGATACGATACCCAAAATGTTGAGCAAATCAAGCGGAGCGTTGCTGTTATTCTGCGGAGCGATGCGCCGACAAGGACGTAGGGTGTGGGGCGGTAAAAAGGTAATATGGGCGTGAAAACGCCCATATCGGTAGTGATTCATCCTTTGTATAATTGGACTAATCTACTCCTCAAGCAACACCAGTTCTACCTTCAAGCCAATTTTACTGGCTAATGAGGAAATTCTATATTTGGCTTCTTCAACAGTATACGATTCATATAGACCGCCATCTCCAACCGCTTCATGGCGATGTGTTTTTAGCTCATCGTGCCTAAGTTTTGACAATTTTCTATGGCTTTTTTTCATTGAATTGTGTCGGTATCGTTGAATACCAGTACCAATTGGAACGGTATAAACCGTTTCAATCGGATACTCTTTTTTGCAGTAGTTAAGAGTTTTGCTTAAAGAATTTTCGATTTCGATAAAGCCGTACCTATGTTTTACCTTATCGAAATAATCGCCCTCTTCGCCTTGCTTGGAGTATGCAAATAAAATGAAAGTCTGGTCGCCAATGACGATAGGCACTTCGGCATTATTGCCTTTAGCGGCAACCTTCCGTTTAATTTCATCTCTATATTCGCTTCCTTCGGCAAGGAATCTATCAAGAAACTGACGATGTATGCTTCCTTCGGCTGCTTCTGCACCATCTTTATCTTCGAGCGTAAACTTTTCGTCAACAGCAATTAAAATAACACCCTTTGCTTCAAATAGGTTCATAGCAAATGCTCCTTTATGTCTTGGTAGCAGTCACCCTTACGTTCGGTATCCTTCCAAAACGGAACGCGGCATTTTTCAGTAAAGGTGAGACTTGTATCGTTTAGGAGGGTTGTATACCAAGAAGGTATCCAACTTTCTTGTTTATTCATCGAGTTGAAAACAACTATGATTGACTTTCCTAATTGGGCGGCTTTTGTAATTTCATACTGGAGATAAGACATTCCCATCTCGTTCTTATACAATGTCCCGTCCCAAGTACGTACATCCGACGATGATGTTCCCCATACCAATTTGCACGGCAACTTTTCCTTACCACTATATGCAGGAGAGCATTCGTCACAACTACATGCACCGGCAGATTTTGTAGCCGTATTATCTCCGACAACAAAAATTACTATGCTACTCCAGTTAATATGGCTGCCACATTCTCTCTTTATGTCGCAACGCCGACAATCATCAAGAGTATCTAAAACAGATGAGTGTACGTCATCTGTACAGTCAATCTCAATGCTGCGGCGGTCATCATCCGCCCACTCTCTTATTCTGCCAACCACATTCTTGTCACAGCTTTTCGGGTTGCTTTCGTTTTCTTTCCAGTCAGCAGAGACAAATACCCGTTTACCCATTTTGATTTTTCTCCTTTTTTATTGTCCTATTTAATATCTCTTGCGAATGAATAAGCTGCTCTGTAAAATTAGCGATGATTTATCCATTATCCATCGGAAGATTAAGCTCCAATCGATAATACCTATTTATGTCTTGAAGAAGCTCGTCAACCGATTGGTCATCGAGAGCATCAAGCCACGCCTTCAACTCGTTAATTGTGATGATTTCCTCAATGGCATGGTTGTATCGCTCACGGATAACCCTCATACCTCCCGATTTTTGATCTATGTAAAAATCGAGTTCGCCTAAAATCGCCTGTTTCGGTTTAAGGGTCTTGATTACAAAAGTAATCGGGAAGTGCATAACCTTATCAATATCGAGCAAATATTTGTCGTAATTATTGACCTCTGTAACTTGAAAGAACCGTCCGATGGGTCTCATTACGAAATCAATACCGCCATCATTCGCGTTTGTTCGCCCCGTTTTATAGAGGGTCAAATATTGCTCCTGCAACTCCTCGCGTGAATAGCCGAAGAACACTTTTATGTTCCTGTAATGGTTTTTCAAAATGGAGTATGAAATGATCTCGAAAATCCGAGCCTCGGATTGCTCATCAATCAATTCGCTGATTTTATCTTTCTTGCCGCTGATGGAATCCATGCGAATCAACTCTTCTAAGTTGGCAATGAGCTTATTATCTTTGAGCATCAACAGCTCTATATATTTTTCGATTATCTTGATTGCGATTTTGGAAATATCTACGCTGTCCACATACAGATAATCTATGTGCAATGTGTATTTGCTCTCGTTAATAACGATGAGGTCGTTACCGTTCTCTGAAACGACTTTATTCTTGAACTCCCCATTCACCCTTGAATTCAATGCGTGGTTTTGAAGTTTGCCTCCGCCATAAAGTCCACGGCAGAACACAAACAAACTTGTATAGTCATAGCCGCCGAACTCCTTGTACTCGTTAGGCTTTCCAAAGAAGGTATCCTTGTAAAAATGAAGAATGGAATAAATCGCATAAATACTTGCAAGGCTTCTCCTTGACTTTGTGTTGCCAAGAATCGCACCCATTTTTATATCCAAATACCGTATCAAAGGACTGTTTTCATAAAGAACATCTGCGTCAAAATCATGCCGTTGCGACTCCTCATTCAAGATGGCTCTGATAAAGTCTTTCATCTTGCGTCCACCTCCGCTGAAACACTAAACGATAATTGCCCCAGTTCAACATAATGGTCTATTTTAGATTTATTCCTTGTTTTCCGGGACTTGTCCTGCACAAGAAGTTTGCCGTTATATTCTAAAGCAATACCCGTTCTACGCAATCCAATTTCAAAGTAATCGGGGTTTAACTCTACCCCGACAGCTTTTCTGCCAAGTCGTATTGCCACAGCGGATGTTGTAAACGAGCCGCTAAAAGGGTCTAGGATTATTTCGCCTTCGTTGCTTGATGCCAATATCACTCGTTCAAGCAATGCTTCCGGCTTTTGGGAAGGATGGTTTTCGTATTCATCCATACGATAACGAACGCGATTGAAGTCCCAAACATTCCCTGGCACCTTTTTTGTGTTGTATGGCTGTGGAGGGGTCTTTCTGTAATCA
>JAIRUW010000049.1 GCA_031254195.1 Oscillospiraceae bacterium | reverse complement strand
TGACTATATCGACTACTACAAGGAGTTAGGGGAGGGCAAGGCCGAGATCATCCTCGCCAACGATCCGCGGGCCATCCTTGCGTATACAAAAGATGTCATTACGGCCGACATCCATTCGCGGGTCCGCTCCAAGCGGATGCTGCTCGCCGCTGGCGCCCGCAGGGTATATGGCCTCGACGAGCTACTCAATGCCCCCGTTGACGGCGGCGGCTTTCATCCGCAGTACGGGCTGTTGGGCTCCAACCTCGCCACCGACGACTCGGTCAAGCTCTTTCCGCGCGACACGCAGCAGTTCGTCGACTCCCTGGCGAGCCGGCTCGAGGAGCTCGCCGGCAAGCACTTTGAGGTCCTCGTCTACGGCGACGGTGCCTTCAAAGACCCAGTCGGCGGCATCTGGGAGCTGGCCGACCCGGTCGTCTCCCCTGCCTTCACCAACGGCCTGGACGGCCTTCCCAACGAAATCAAGCTCAAATATATCGCCGACGTTGAGTTTGGCGACAAAGAAGGCGAAGAGGCCCGCAAGGCCGTCGTCGAGCGGATACGCAAGAAAAACAGGCAGCTGATGGGCAAGGACGAAAGCCTCGGCACCACGCCCCGCCGCCTCCCCGACTTGGTGGGCAGCCTGTGCGACTTGGCAAGCGGCAGCGGCGACAAGGGTACGCCGGTGGTGCTGATTAAGGGGTACTTTGACAATTACGCGAATGAGTAGAATACACAAAGGCGGCGGAAACCATCCGCCGCCTTTGCTTTTGTCGCATAATTTACGGATTCGACGAAGTAGGCGTGTAGTTGGGCGATTCCTTGGTGATATAAATGTCGTGCGGGTGGCTTTCGCGCAGCCCCGCGCCGCTGATTCGCATAAACCGCCCGTCACGCTGCAATGTCTCGATGTCCGGCGTGCCGCAGTAGCCCATGCCGGCGCGTATGCCGCCCATCAGCTGAAATACCGTGTCGGATAGCGGCCCCTTATACGGTACGCGCCCCTCGATGCCCTCCGGCACCAGCTTTCTGTTGTCGCTCTGGAAATACCGGTCGCGGCCCCCGTATTTTTTATTCATCGCGCCCATGGAACCCATGCCGCGGTATGATTTGAAGCGCCGCCCCTGATAGATTTCGCTTTCGCCCGGCGACTCCTCGCACCCGGCCAGCAGAGAACCCATCATCACCACATCGGCCCCGGCCGCGATAGCCTTGACGACGTCTCCCGAATACTGTACACCGCCGTCCGCAATCAGGGGGGTTCCGCTTTTCCGCGCCTCGCAGGCCACGTCGAAAATGGCGGTGATCTGCGGGACGCCGATGCCCGCCACCACGCGCGTGGTACAAATAGAACCGGGCCCGATGCCCACCTTGAGGCAGTCGGCTCCGGCATTGATGAGGGCACGCGCCGCTTCGGCTGTGGCGATGTTTCCGGCGCAGACGGGTATATGAGGCCATTGGGCCTTGATTTTTGTTACGCAGTTGATGATGTTTTCGCTGTGCCCGTGCGCGGAATCCAGCACCAGCATATCCACGCTCGCGGCGACCAGTGCCTCAGCGCGTTCCATCACATCGGCCGTAGCGCCGAGTGCCGCGCCGACCATCAGCCTGCCCAGGCTGTCGCGCGCGGAGCTGGGGTATTGCACCGCCTTTTCGATGTCTTTGATGGTGATCAGCCCGCAAAGCCGTCCTTTATCATCCACCAACGGCAGTTTTTCCTTTTTGATGCTGCGCAGAATTTTTTTGGCTTCCTCCAAATCTGTCCCCACCGGCGCGGTGATAAGGTCTTTGATGGGCGTCATCACCTCATGGATGGGCCGGTCGAAGTCTTCTTCAAATTTTAAGTCGCGGTTTGTCAGGATGCCGACCAGGATGTCCTTTTCCACGCAAATCGGCACACCCGATATACGGTATTTCGCGCACAGTTCCTCGGCGTCGCGCAGGGTATCGTTCGGAGACAAAGAAAACGGGTTTGTAATAACCCCGCTCTCACTGCGCTTGACGCGGTCTACCTCCCCTGCCTGCGCGTCAATGTCCATATTCTTATGTATGACGCCCATGCCGCCCTCGCGCGCTATGGCGATCGCGAGGCGCGATTCCGTCACGGTGTCCATCGCGGCGCTCATCAATGGAATATTGAGCCTCAGCTCCTTCGTGAGCCGCGTGGACAGGGAAACATCGGAGGGCAGCACCCTGCTGTGTGCCGGTATCAACAGCACGTCGTCAAAGGTGATGCCCTCTCTGCCGAACTTGACGTCGAACTCGGATTGAACCATTTTACCCACGTCCTTTCGGTGTATATTCATTGTAATATACACCTATGAACACGGTTTGTCAATGGTGTTATTAGGAAACGGCGGAGGATTTTCTGTTGACAAACCTTTCTAAAAATGCTACACTATCTCCGTCGGGAAGGCTGAGCGCAAACCAAAGCCCCCGCGGCAGGCTATGGTGGTGACACACCATAACCCTGCGAAGGTGAAAGACCCACCTTACGCAACCGTTTTCCGGCGCCGCAGAGGTATACATTATACACCTTCCGCCAAGAACGGTCAAGCCCGCGATTTCGCGTGCGCCGTAAGGGTAACACCTTCGGCGCGCGCTTTTATTTGCCTTAGCCTCCCCGCAGCAGGAGGTGAAAAAGTGAATACATTGATGCAGCAGGACAAAGAGTTCGGCGAATTCCTTGAAAACGAGAAATTCTATGACAAAGCGCATACGGAACTGTATGAGTTAGCCCGAGCCGCATTCAAAGCCGGATGGGAAAAAGGGGAGGAGCAAGCGAAGCAGGAGAAGGAGTAGGGCGCAAGTGCGCCCCTATGTATTATCACATTAGCTTTCGTTTGACATGGCAAGCCTCATCCGTGCAATAAAGAAGTAACCGCCCTCCTTGTGGCGGTCGCTTCTTGTGCTTATATCTGTTTTGAGAGTGGGTTGGATTTATAGTCAAGGTAAAATATTACGGTCTGCCTATTGACATATATATCGTATATGATATAATGAAAGCGTAGGGGGAGGAGTATAGCACATGTGGAATGTTATCTTATACGAAAAAGAGGACGGCACAAAGCCTGTTAAGGAGTTTCTTGACGCGCTTCCCTCTAAGCACCGCGCAAAAGTTGTTTGGGAAATAGAACTTTTGGAAGAAGCCGGATTATCACTTGGAATGCCATATGTGAGGCACATAAAGGATAAGCTATGGGAGCTTCGTATAAAATTCGCAAGCGATATATCTCGTGTATTTTATTTTGTGCCATCTGGTAATACAATAGTTTTGCTACACGGGTTTGTAAAGAAAAGCCAAAAAACACCGAAGAACGAAATTTCCATAGCGGAGACTTATCTATCCGACTTTGAAAGGAGAGAGGGAAAATGACGTTCAAAGAGTATAAGGAGAATGCCTTGAAAAATGACCCTGCTTTTCGTGCCGAGTATGAGGCTCTTGCCCCTCACTACGAAATAATCAAGGCCGTCATTGCCGCTCGTATAGAAAAGCAAATGACGCAAGCTGACCTTGCCGAACGTGCCGACACAAAGCAAAGCAATATCAGCCGCTTTGAGAGCGGGAATTATAACCCGTCTGTAGAGTTTCTGCAAAAGATAGCCGGGGCGTTAGATAAACAGCTTGAAATAACGCTTAGATAAGGAGGAACCCCCCATGCCGTTCTACGACCTCATTTGCAAAACCTGCGGGCAAGAAGCCAGTATCCGCGCGACCGTCGCGGACAAGACGGAGGGGCGTGTCCCCTGCCCGTCCTGCGGCTCCTTCGACCTTGCGTCCGCCTTTAAGCGCGCGCCGAGCAGCGTTGTGAAAGCCCCCGGCAACGCGGCGGCGGAATGCCCCCGCCGCCATGTCTGCGGTGGGAGCTGTCCGCATTGAACCGCTCTTATTGCTCCAGCCAATCGTCCACAACGTCGCCCAGTCCCACCGGCGTCACGCCGCCGCGCACCAGTTTTTCCAGCAGTCCGCTGACCGACGATTTGCTGGCGGTCAGGCAGGGGCGGCTTGCCGCCTCCCCGCCCATCTCGACCCGGACGCCGTAAAACTCACACCCCAGCGGCCCGGCGGTCCCCGCCTCGTCGCACAGCAGCGTGTACGTCACCGTCCGGCCATCCTCTACCGGCACGACCGCGCTTCCATAAAATTCTGAACGCATCAATACACTCCCTTTCCTATAAGGGAGTGTATGATATTGGGCCTGTCGAAAAGTGCTTGATTCTGGTTTACATAAAACTATTTATCCTCAACCGGGTTGCTGTCCAGCCACTCCGCGGCGGCGGACGCGACGGCGTTCAGGCACCCTTCGGCAAACGGGCTTTGCAGGTTTGCGCCCGCTACCAGGTCGGTAAAGGTCTTCGTCCCGGCAAGCCCCACGAATTGCAGGTATTTTTTCCATGCCGCCCCGAAATCTTTTTGCGATTCCGCCCAGAACGCCAGCGCCATCGCCTGCGCGAGGCAGTAGTCGATATAGTAAAACGGGCGCTCGTAGATGTGGGATTGCGCCTGCCAGCGCCGCCCTTCGCGGTAGAAGTCAAAATCCTGGTCGAGGTACGGGCGGTATTTCGCCTCAAGCTCCAGCCAGCATTCGTTGCGCCGGGCGGGCGTCCAGCCGGGGTTGGCATAGATGTGGTGCTGGAATTCGTCCACCATCGTCCCGTACGGCAGGAAGGTCAGCGCGCCGGAGAGATGGGCGTAGCGGTATTTGTTTGTCTGCCCCCCAAAGAAGCCTTCCATCCACGGCCATGTGAAAAACTCCATGCTCATCGAGTGGACTTCGGCCGTCTCATACCCGCCGCTTTGCAGATCGCTTGGATATATGTCAAAAGCGCGGTAGAAGGCGAAGGCGTGCCCCGCCTCATGGGTCAGCACATCAATGTCACCTGATGTGCCGTTGAAATTGGCGAAAATAAACGGCATTTTCAGCGCGGACATCGGATAGCAGTACCCGCCCCCCGACTTGCCTTTGCGGGTCAGCACATCAAAGAGGTCACGCTCCAGCATGTAATCGAAAAACTCCGCCGTCTCAGGCGACAGCTCATGGTACATCTTCTTGCCATGGGCGAAAATATCGTCCGGCGTCCCCTGCGGCTTCGCGTTACCGGAGAGGAAATCCAGCGCGTCGTCGTAGACGGTGACGCGCTCCACGCCGATCCGTTTGGCTTTTTCCGCTTTCAGCCGCTCAGACACCGGGACAATGTGCTTTTGAATCTGCTCACGGAAGACCGAAACCATCTTCTCGTCATAGCAGTTTCGCGTCATGCGGTAGTAGCCCACCTCGGTAAAGCTCTGATAGCCTAGTTTCTTGGCGATTCTGTCACGCACTTTGACAAGGTCGTCAAAGATGCGGTCGAGTGTTTCACTCTGCTTCATGTACCACGCGGTGTAGGCGGTGCGGGCCTCTTTACGGGCCGCGCGGTCGGGGTCTTCATGGAACGGGCCCATTTGCGCGAGGGTGTATGTTTCCCCGCGGAACGCAATCTGCGCCGAAGCGAGCAGCTTGTCGTACTCCGTGCAGAGCTTATTCTCCTCCTGCAAATCGGCAATGATCTCCGGCGAGAAGGTTTTGAGCTGCATTTCGACGTTTCTGAACATCAATGTGCCAAATTCTTTCTCCATCACGGCACGATGGGGCGACCCGACCAATGCCAGCCCGAACTGTTGCGTGATCTCTTGCAGTACCGGCTCAACCTCGTCGAAATACGCCTTTTCTTTGTCGTAGAACTCGTCGGTCGTGTCCATTGAGTTGCGGATATAAGCCACCGCGCTCATCGCGGAGACACTGTTGCCGTATTCGTCATAGCGTTTGAAAACGGCGAACGCCTCTTCGGGGGTCTTTGCGGCCTTAAACTCTTCGAGCAGCTTGGTCAGCTCGGCTTTGACTTCCTCCTGTTCGGGGCGTTTGTAGATGACCTCGGAGAATTTTTGCATCTTTGGTTCATTCCTTCCCTTTTAGTTCAGCATTCTGCAAGATATTGACCTCGTAACTGTAGGTGAGTTGGGCGCGGCGGCGCTGGCGGGCGAACGCCAGCTCGATCATCTCGTCCAGCATCTTCTCAAAGGTCAGCCCTGTCGCCTCCCAGAGGTAAAACGCCAGCGAGCCGGGAATGGTGTTCAGTTCGTTAATATACAGCCCGTCGCGCATCGTGTCCCATAAGAAGTCGATCCGCGCGGTGCCGGCGCAGTTGAGCAAACGAAACGCCTTGACGGCCAGCTTCTGGATTTCCTCGGCCTTTTCGGCGGGAATCTCGGCAGGGATTATGCGCTTTTGCCCCGACATGCCCCCCTGCTTGCCGCCATCCTTGCCGCCCGACTGGTATTTGTCGCGGTAGCTCAGAATGTTCTCCGTCATCACCGGCTCTTCGCATACCGAGGCCCGGGCTTTCGCGCTGTCGCCAATGACGGCGCAGTTGATCTCCCGCATATGAATCAGCGCCGGTTCAATCAGCGCGCGCTTTGAGAAGGTGAAAGCCAGCTCCAGCGCCGTTTGCAAGCGGTCACGGTTGTCGGCGCGGCTGATGCCGACAGAGGAGCCGAGGTTGGCGGGTTTGACCATCACCGGGTACGGGTAATGCGTTTCCATAGCCGACAGCGCCACTTCGGGGCTCTTGTTGAATTTGTCCGCTTCCAGCACCAAATCGTCCAGTACAGGAAGCCCGGCGCTCCGCAGCAGCGCCTTGGCGGCGGGCTTGTCCATGCAGACCGCGCTGGAGAGCACGTCGCAGCCGGTATACGGCAGCCCCGTCATCTCAAACAGCCCCTGCAAGCACCCGTCCTCGCCGAATGTCCCGTGTACTGTGGGCAAGGCGACGTCGAGACAGACGGGCTTATCGCCGCCGAACAGCTTTTTGGCGGTAGAATGCAGCGCCACCCGCCCGCCTGAGCGGATCAGGCAGACCTGCCTGCCGTTTTCCAGCAGGGACGGGATGTCCCTGTAATTTTTCAGCGTGTCGAAGCCCGGGCCGGTGTACATCGCGCCGTCCTTGTCCAAATAAATCGGTATTACATCATACCTATCCCTGTTGAGAGCCGCCGCAACCTGCATCCCGGTGATGACCGATACCTCATGCTCGACGCTCCTGCCGCCGAAGAAAACAGCAACCTGCATCTTCATACCCATTCTCCCCTATCTGTAATTGTCCGGTAAATCGTTTTCAAGAAGGATGACCCTCTCCCCTGTCCCCACCGACAACGCCCATTGGTACGCCTCGTCGAACGAAGCGAACACCTTAACCTTTTCCCGTTCGTACCCCGCGTCCAAGATTCCTTTGAGGATCGGTTCCGCCTGTTTCTCGCCCACCAGCGCGGCGTAGTCGCATACCTTCGCAATCCTCTCCCCGAACACGCGGTTTTCTACTTCCTCAGCCTCTCCCAGCTCTACCATGCCGGGCGTGATGATGATCTTTATGCCGGAAAACAGCGAGAGGGCTTCCAGCGCGGCGGCGGCCCCGGCGGGGTTCGAGTTGTACGCGTCGTCTATAACGGTCAGCCCGCCGCCTTTCGGCAGCAGCTCCAGACGGTGCTTCGCGGGCTTGAGACCGCGTACGGCGGGCACCATATCGCGCAGGGGTATGCCCATATGCAGCGAGACGGCTATGGCGGCGGTGATATTTTCTACGTTGTGCCTGCCCAGCAAGCCGCATGTAAAGCGTTCGCGTTCCCCTGCCTTTGTGACAATGTCGAACGACAGACCCCTCGC
>JAIRUW010000042.1 GCA_031254195.1 Oscillospiraceae bacterium | reverse complement strand
TTTTCTGGTGGTCTGATGAATACCGCAAAATGCTCGGTTATAAAGATGAAACCGATTTCCCCAATGTTTTTGGCAGTTGGAAAAATAAAATCCACCCCGACGACAGAGAAAGGGTATTTAATGTAACAGCGGCTCATGTCAGCGATATTACGGGGAGAACACCCCTTGATTACGAATACCGCCTCATGGTGAAAAGCGGGGAATACAGGTGGTTTCATTCTTTCGGCAATACGCTCAGAAACAGCGAAGGCATTCCCCTCCGTGTAACCGGCGCGATACAAGATATAACAGAGGATAAAACGGTAAAAGACGCATATATAAAGCAGAATTTGAAGCTGAATCTGATGCTCGGCGGCATGAATGTCGCCATTTGGGATAAGTATTTTACCGATCCCAACGACCCGCTTGATGAGAATAGTGTATTCAATTGGTCTGATGATTACAGGCACATGTTCGGATATACCGGCGAAAACGACTTTCCCAATATACTCCGCAGCGTGATGGAGGGGTTGCACCCTGATGACAGAGAAAAAACCCTCGCCGGTTTTACAGCCCATGTAAGAGATAAAACAGGAAATACACCATTTGACGCCGAGTACCGTTTCAGGCTGAAAAGCGGAGAGTATAAGTGGTTCCGCTCGTTTGGAGCTACGCTCCGAAACGACGACGGCACTCCGTTCCTTGTATCCGGGGCTACGGAGGACATAAACGAGCGGAAAGCGTTTGAAGAAGAGTCTGAAAGACGCACGCGAATGGTTTATTCCCTGAACAAAACCCTCGAAGCATTTATGTTGTCCAACGATGAAGCGTTAGACGACATAATATCAAACGGCATACGTCCGATTGTGGACGAAATCGGAGCAGATCGTGTTTGTGTTTACCGTCACAGGGACATTGGCAGCCATCTTGAATTAACATATATTTGGGACAGAGATGTAGGAGGAACAGTTCCGCTTCCCACAGATAATAGCTTAGCGCTTCTATCCGATACACGGTGCATGAAGGATTGGTTAAACGATTTGCAAAGCGGTCGTTCCGTCAATCTCCTTACATCCGCCGTTTCCGGGGAAGCCGCGGAATATCTAAGCGCGTTAGATATATCTATCATTTTCATGGCTCCCATTTTCGCGCACGGCAAATACTGGGGCGCGGTCACCTTGCAAAGCAGCACATATGACATGTTGTTCAAGAGCGACACTATGGAAAAGGAGATATTGGAAGTGACGGCGGGTCTGCTCGCGAAGACCATTATGCGCGCGGAAGCCGAGCAAGCGGTATTTGAGGCTGAGGAACATGCGCGCTTGATGCTGGATTCCGGCCCGCTGGGCTGTCTGTTGTGGGACAGAAATTGTAATATACTCGACTGTAATGAAGCGGCCATAAAGTTGTACGGATATAATAGCAAAGAAGAATATATGGAGAAATGGGTTCATGAGTGTTCTCCCGAATACCAGCCGGACGGACGGCTATCCGGCGAAGCGGCGTTTTCGTTTGTACAAAAAGCGTTTGCCGAGGGTTTGTGCGTCTTTGAATGGATGCAGCAAATGCCGGGCGGAGAGCCTTTGCCGGCGGAAGTAACCCTTGTCCGCGTTAAGTATAAAGACGATTGCATCGTAGTCGGTTATACGCGTGATTTGCGTAAGCAGAAAAAAGTGGAACACCAGTTGGTTGAGGCCGATGAACGGATGCGGCTGATGATGGATTCAAACCCGCTTATTTGCAATCTGTGGAACAGAGACGGCAGGATATTTGACTGCAATGAAGCGGCGCATAAACTCTTTGATATGGATAAACAAGAATACATGGACAGGTTTTTTGAGCTTACGCTGGAGTTTCGGCCCGACGGGGAGCGTACGGCCGACTATGCGAGAAAAATGCGCGAGATCGCGTTTGATAAAGGGCAGTGTGTTTTTGAATCTACCCTGCGGAAGCTCGATGGGACACTCATCCCCATGGAAGTCTCTATGACTTGCGTCATGTACAAAAACGAATGTGTGCTTGTGGGATATGGCAGAGATTTGCGTGAGCATAACCGTATGCTTCAGGCGGCACAGGAGGCCAACAAAGCCAAAAGCGAGTTTCTCTCAAGAATGAGCCATGAAATGCGTACGCCGATGAACGCAATCATCGGCATGACGGCCATCGGAAAAAAAGCGGCCGATACGGAACGGAAAAATCACGCGCTGAACAAAATCGGAGATGCGTCAAACCATCTGCTCGGCGTGATAAATGATGTGCTTGATATGTCAAAGATTGAAGCGGGTAAACTCGAACTTGCGCCTGTAGAATTTCATTTTGAATATATGCTGCAAAAGGTGATTGCCATTGTCGGTTTCCGCGCCGACGAGAAACAGCAGCGGCTGTCCGTGAAGGTGGATAAAAATATTCCGCGTGTTGTCGAAGGCGACGATCTGCGGCTGTCACAGGCAATAACAAACATCCTGTCAAACGCGGTGAAATTTACACCGGAGGGAGGCGAAGTCCGCCTTGAAGCATCTTTAATCAGAGAAGCGGATGATGAATGTGAGCTGCGTATTGAGGTGGCCGACAGCGGCATTGGCATATCGCCTGAACAGCAGGCAGTCTTGTTTGAATCGTTCGTACAAGCTGAAAGCGGAACGAGCCGCCAATACGGAGGAACCGGTTTAGGGCTCGCGATCACAAAGCGTATTGTCGAGCTGATGGGCGGCAGGATATGGATCGAATCTGATCTCGGCAAAGGCGCGAAGTTTCTTTTTACCGTAAAAGTAAAGCGGCCCGCAGCTCCGACAGTCAACATAGGGGACGATCATTCTGCGCTTGTTGCCGGCGAATTCAACGGTAAGACGATGCTGCTTGCCGAAGATATTGAAATCAACCGTGAAATTATTATGTCATTATTGGATGATACCGGGTTAGTGATTGAATGCGCCGAAAATGGCAAGGAAGCGCTGGACATGATAACGGCAAATCCTGACAAGTATGACGTGGTATTTATGGACATGCAGATGCCCGAGATGGACGGGTTGGAAGCAACGCGGCGAATCCGCGCCCTGCCCGGTCATCGGCGTAAAAACCTGCCGATCATAGCCATGACCGCGAATGTATTTAAGGACGACATCGCCGCATGTAGAGCGGCGGGTATGGATTCGCACGTTGGAAAGCCTCTCGATATTGATAACGTGATAGAAACGCTGCGCAGATATCTTAATGAAAAAGCAACCTGATATTCGACGCTGTCCTTCCCAAAATAAGTGTGGCCAAGGATAAAATGGCCGGCATCCTGAGCGGGGCCATTCGTTTTTGCTAAAAAGAAAATGACACAAAAATGTGTCATTTTCAGCTCGAAATGGTGCACCCAAGAGGACTTGAACCTCCACCGGCGTATTGCCGACTAGAACCTGAATCTAGCGCGTCTGCCAGTTCCGCCATGGGTGCTTGTGCCGAATAACAATATAACAGCCTTGCGCCCCTTTGTCAAGCCTTTTATATCACCTTGATGCAAAAGTCCGGGCAAGCCGCCCCGCAGTACCCGCACAGGAGAGAACAACCTGCATTCTTTAGGCGGGCCGCTCCGTTTACGATCTCCAGCGCGCCGCTTCCGCAAGCCTCTGCACACCGCCCGCAGCCGGTACACCAATCCGCGATATGCAGCGACCGCGTTTTATGCCCGGTTAACGGCGGCAGATCGCCCGTCTTGAAAAATCCAACAGCGGCTTCCACTTCCGCTGTATCGCGCATCCCTAGCGCTACACTATGCCCCCATTGCCGCGCGTAGCCCAGCGCTTCCCGCGCTTGGCGAAACAGATGGCCGCCGCCGAGGGCTTTCATGACATACACTCCCAGCCCCGCGCCCATCGCGGCGGCAACGGCTTCCTCCATGTCCTCGCGGGAACCGTCCGCGATGCCTAAACCCTCGATATTCAACAGCGGATGCACAACATCCAACCCCGCGTCAACCGCAGCCCGAACCCCCGCCACATGGTGCGTCGAAAGCCCAACGGCGCGGACCGCTCCCTTGGCTTTCAGGCCATACAGCGCTTCCAGCGCTTCTCCATGGCCGCGCAGGGTGTGCTCGCTTTCCTGTTCATGCAGCAGGAATATGTCAATCACATCGCGGGCCAAGCCGTATCGCGCCTCCTCTACGGCTGCGACCGCGGCCTCGCGGGTATAAGCGTATGTCTTGGACGCGACGGTAATATTCCGGTCTGCACGGGATAATCCCGCTTTGAGCGCGGCATAGTTGTTATATAGCTGTGCCGTGTCGATGAAGCTAACGCCCAGCGCAAATGCGCGCGCCAAAACCTCTCCTGCCGCGTCCGGCTCGCCCGTATACGCCTGTAAAGGCGAAAAAGGCAGTGTGCCGAAGCAGAGCGGGGAGACACTGATGCCCGTATTGCCGAGAAGGACGGGCTGCATAAGGTTTGTTGTGACCATGGGGCCACTATACCACACAGACATTTCCCCTGTCAATGCGCAGGGGATAAGGGTAAGTGAAATGTCTCCGCGCTATTGACAAACGAAAGCAAATGTGCTATAATAATTATGTAATATTAGGCAATTCACATGTAGAAAAGGAGAATTTGCATGAAAAAGTTTATATGTTCCATCTGCGGTTATGTTCACGAGGGTTCAGAGGCTCCCGAAAGATGCCCTCAATGCAAAGCGCCCGCCGCCAAATTCAACGAACAGTCCGGCTCCGGCCTGGTTTTCGCCGACGAACACAGAATTGGCGTTGCCAAGGACGTAGACCCTGAAATCATTGAGGGGCTGCGCCAACACTTCTTGGGCGAATGCACAGAGGTGGGGATGTATCTCGCCATGAGCCGCCAGGCAGACAGGGAAGGCTACCCCGAAGTCGCGGAAGCCTACAAGCGGATCGCGTTTGAAGAAGCCGAACACGCCGCCAAGTTCGCCGAGCTGCTCGGTGAGGTCGTCAACGCGTCCACCAAGAAAAACCTTGAAATGCGCGTTATGGCTGAGCATGGCGCGACACAGGGCAAAAAAGACATCGCAACGAAGGCGAAACAGCTTAACCTCGACGCCATCCACGATACCGTGCATGAAATGTGCAAGGACGAAGCCCGTCACGGCATGGCGTTCCAAGGATTGCTGAAAAGGTATTTCTAACGGGGCGAGTCCGCCTCCAGGCGGCTCTTGATTGCGAGAAAACTTTCCTCGCTCATCGCGTGCTCCATCCGGCAAGCATCATTGACAGCCGTTTCCCTGTTTACGCCTAGGGAAACGAGCCAATCGGAAATGAGTGTATGGCGGTCATACATACTCTGCGCGATGTCGCGCCCGCTATCGGTCAGCGTGATGTGCCCGTCGCCGTCCACGATAATATGCCCGCTGGCGCGCAGGTTTTTCATCGCCACGCTCACGCTGGGCTTTGTATAGTCAAGCTCAACGGCAATGTCGATAGAGCGAACAGGCCTCCCGTTTTGCCCCAGCATCAAAATCGTCTCCAGATAGTTTTCTGCCGATTCCTGCGTCCGCATACTCTCACACCCTTCACGGTTATGCAAAGCCAATCGAAGTATACCACAGGGACGCTTGTCAATCAAGCGTCCTTTTGTTGTGTGGATACGGTATGGCAGGAACAGCGGTCACAGCCTCTCCCGCATCCTTTTTTGCTTCTAAACAGCATCCAGATAAATAGCCCGGCCAAAAGAATCGCAATGATTGTACTGATTCCGAACGATCCTGTAAACATCATACCCAGCTGATAAACACAGAGGGAAACGATATAGGCGAAGACGCATTGGTATCCGATCGCAAACCAAAACCATTTTGCGCTGCGCATTTCCCGCCTGATGGCTCCAACCGCGGCAACGCAAGGGGCGCAGAGCAGGTTGAACACGAGGAAGGAGTAGGCGGATAGAGCCGTGAAGCTCGCGGCCAGCGCGCCCCAGACCTCCGTCCCGTCCCCGGCTACCTCGGCGAACCCATACAGAACCCCGAATGTGCCGACGATGTTTTCCTTTGCGATCAGCCCTGTAAAGGCAGCGACGGCGGATTGCCAGTTGCCCCAGCCGAGGGGGGCGAATATCCACGCAATCGCGCCGCCAATGACAGCGAGAATGCTGTCTTCCGCGTCCACCATGCCGAAAGCGCCGTCTTCCCATCCGAAGCCGGAGGCGAACCAGACGACCACGGAGGCCAGCAGGATGACCGTGCCCGCCTTTTTGATGAAAGACCAGGCACGTTCCCACATACTGCGGAGCACATTGCCAATGGCAGGCCAATGGTAGGCCGGAAGCTCCATGAGGAACGGAGCGGCGTCATCGGAAAATAGTTTCGTTTTCTTTAGGATGATGCCGGAACAGAGTATGGCGGTAATACCGACAAAGTAGGCGCTGGGCGCGACCCACCACGCCCCGCCGAACAGCGCGCCCGCAATCAGGGCGATGATCGGCAGCTTCGCGGCGCAGGGTATGAACGTGGTGGTTATAATGGTCATTTTCCTGTCTCGTTCGCTCTCGATTGTCCTAGACGCCATAATCCCCGGGACGCCGCAGCCCGTCCCGATCAAGATGGGGATGAAAGATTTGCCCGACAAGCCGAACTTGCGGAATATCCTGTCAAGGATAAACGCGATGCGGGCCATATAGCCGCAGCCCTCCAAAAAGGCGAGGAATATAAACAGGATTAACAGTTGGGGCACAAAGCCCAGCACCGAGCCAACGCCGGCTATCATGCCATCGATAATCAGGCTTTGCAGCCATTCGGCACAGCCGGCTGACGTTAAGAAAGCCTCCGCCGCCGCGGGGACCGTTTTCCCGAACAGTGTCTCGTTTGCCCAGTTTGTCACCCACATCCCCACGGTCGTCACGGAGACGAAATACACAATGAACATAACCGCCGCGAAAATCGGGAGGGCCAAAAAGCGGTTTGTCACCACCCTGTCGATTTTATCCGATACGGACAGGCGGCCTTTGTTTTTGAAGACTACGCAGTCTTTGATGACAGAGTCAATATATGTATAGCGCTCGGCGGTGATAATGCTTTCGCTGTCGTCTTCCAGTTCCGCTTCCCGCCGTTTGATGTCCTCCTCGATATGCGCGACTTGACTAGGCGTCAGCCCCAGCTTTTCAATAATTTTCGCGTCACGCTCAAACAGCTTGATGGCAAAAAAGCGCTGCCGTTCCTGCGGCATGTGGTGCAAGACCGCCTCCTCGATATGCGCCAGCGTATGCTCCACGCCGCCTGAAAAATGATGATGGGGAACGGTTTTCGCGCCGCCTGCCGCATTCATTGCCGCCTCTGCCGCTTCGTGTACCCCCGTCCCTTTCAGGGCGGAGATTTCCACCACATGGCAGCCAAGCTCTTTGGCAAGCCGCGCAGTGTCGATCGTATCGCCGTTCCTGTGCACCACATCCATCATATTGATCGCCGCGACGACGGGGATTCCTAGCTCCACAAGCTGGGTGGAGAGAAAAAGATTCCTCTCCAGATTTGTGCCGTCGATGATGTTGAGAATGACGTCGGGACGCTCGTCGATGAGATAGTTTCTGGAAACGACTTCTTCCATCGAATACGGCGAAAGGGAGTATATACCGGGCAAGTCAATGAACGTAACGTCCCTATTCCCTTTGAGCTTCCCCTCTACTTTCTCGACCGTGACGCCCGGCCAGTTCCCCACATATTGGTTGGAGCCGGTCAGGGTGTTGAACAGCGTTGTTTTACCGCTGTTCGGGTTTCCGGCCAGCGCGACTTTAATGGCCATCTTCTACCTCGATCAAGTCCGCGTCGGCTTTCCGTAAAGAAAGCTCATAGCCGCGTACAGTCACCTCGATCGGGTCGCCGAGGGGAGCGGCTTTGCGGACGGTGACCTCCGCGCCCTTTGTAAATCCCATGTCCATAATCCTGCGCCTGAGAGCGCCTTCGCCTCTGACACTCACAACGCGCGCGGTTTTGCCCGCTTTCACGGTTTTCAGTGTCTGCATCCTATCCACATCTCTCCGTACATATTGGTTAGACAAGTCTAACTATGGACAGGTTAGCACAGACTAACTCGCTTGTCAATAGATTTGCCAAAATTATTACACTCATGCGTTTGCTATGATATTACACTGTCCACGCATTGACAGCGGGCGGGATGTCTGCTATACTGATCCTATAGAAATATAAGGCAAAGGGAGTGAATCCATGACCCCCCATGAGCATCTTGAAATCTTACGCAAGGAAGTAGACGAATGCGACCGTATGCTTGTGCAGGCGTTTTGCCGCCGGATGGATCTCAATGAGCAGATTGGGCACATAAAGGCGGCGGCCGGCATCCCTGTATTCGATGACGAGCGGGAACGTCAGGTCATCGCGAATGCCGTCGCGCTGGGGTCGGGGCATCCCGGAGAGACGCTCTCTTTCATTCGCGACGTGATTACTCTCTCTAAGGGCAAACAGAAATCATAGCCGCCCCCGTCCCGCAGACGGAAGCCAACGGGCAGTCCTTGCATATAGGCTTTGCGCGGCAATGCTCTTTCGCGTTGATCACAATCATCGCGTGCAGATTATTGAATAGGGCGGTCTCGGATTCGAGGCCGCCCTCGAAATATGCTTTAATCGCGTCATAGGAGAGCGGCGGGCATGGGCCGCAGCCCAGCCGCGTGAGCAGGCGCGATGTATACGCATCCACGACAAAGGTGGGCAGCTCCAGCGCGTACAGCAGGATGGAGTCTGCCGTCTCTTTTCCAATCCCGCGCAAGGCCAGCAGCTCTTCGCGCAACGGTTCGAGGCCACTCCTGCTCGCGTTTTCCGCCGAATAGCCGTACCGCTTGAACCAAGCTGTGAGTGTTTTGAGATACTCCGCCTTTTGATTGAAAAACCCGGCGGGGCGTATGGTATCGGCCAGTTCATCCGGCGGCATGGCTTCCACCCGTTCCGGCGTGAGATTGCCCTCAAACCGGGCGATGGCTTTCTCCAC
>JAIRUW010000040.1 GCA_031254195.1 Oscillospiraceae bacterium | reverse complement strand
CTGGAGCGCCGAGCTCCTCAGGGAAAAATTTAATGTCAATATCACCATCATCAACGACAACGACGGTACCTTTGTCACGCGCATGGAAGCGAGGGACTTGGGCGACATCGTCCTGTTTGGCAACAACGGCAAGCAATATCTGGAGGCCATTGAAGCCGGGCTTCTCTTTGACTGGGAAGAGGACGACCTTGCGCAGGAGTACGGGCCGTATGTCTGGGAGAACATGCAGCTCGCGCTGGAAACCAACCGGAAAATATCCGGCGGGACGATCTACGGATACGGGTATGACGTGGCCGCCAGCGCGGGAAGCATCAAAGAGTTTATCTATTACCCCTATGTCCGTTGGGATCTCTACCAGCAGCTTGGCTATCCCGAAATCAAAACGCTCGAAGACTTCATTCCCCTGCTGGAGGATATGGTGGCGCTGGAGCCGTATACCGATAAGGGGCAGAAGACCTACGGCGTATCCATGTTCCCCGACTGGGACGGCGCCATGGTCATGATGGTCAAGTCCACCGCCGCGCTGTATGGGTATGAGGAGTTCCACATGGGCCTCTACGATCAGGAGACGCAAACATTCCAAGGGTGCCTGGAGGAAGGCGGCCAGTATCTGCGGGCCTTGAAGTTCTACAATACACTCAATCAAAAGGGATTGCTCGACCCCGACTCACAGGGGCAGACCTTTGACCAAGCGACGGCAAAATACCTCAACGGCCAGTCTATGTTCAACATCTTCACCTTTGTCGCCGAGTCGTTCAACTCGGAGGAGAATCAAGCTGCCGGAAAGTCCGTCGAGTGCATCGCCGCCAATGACCAGCTGAATATCGTAGCCGGCTTGGCCGGTTACGGCGGGAACCGGGTGTGGGCAATCGGCGCCAACACGGCCTATCCCGAGCTGTGCATGGAGATCATCAATTGGCTCAGCACCCCCGAAGGCGTGCTGTCGTACAACTACGGCCCGAAGGGCGTGACCTGGGATTACGACGAAGAGGGCAATACCTATATGACCGATCTCGGTTTGCAGGCGCAGGACAACAAAGAGACCACAACCATTGAGTACGGCGGATGGAGAGGAGCGTATAAAGACGGCGAATTCCAGCACAACCTCACCTCATGGTCCAGAGACGCCATCAACCCTGAGTCGGCTTTGGGGGAGACCTTTAATTTCCAGAATTGGGCAAGCACCATGCTCAACAAACCTGTTACCCCCATCCGGCAGTCGTGGCGCGACCATTATGACGCCATCCGCGGAGACGACTATCTGGTAGACAGGGGACTGTATTCTATCACTGTCCAGTCGACCTATTCGGAAGCCAAACGCTCCTCCGAACTCGAAACCATATATAATCAAGTAAAGGAAAGCATCAAGGCCAACTCTTGGAGCGCGATCTATGCCAAGAGCGATGAAGAGTATGACGCCATCGTGGCCAAGATGATCGCCGAAGCGAAAGGGTTTGGATACGACGAACTCGTCGAGTGGAGTATAGAGGAGGCAGTAAGGCGCAAAGCCGCTGAAGAAGAGGCTTTGGGGAAAAAATAGAGCGCTTGCATAACCCGGCAGGGACCCGGGTGTGTGATGCAAAGTGACAGTTACGAAAGATGCCTAATAAAGAAACGGGACGCCGCGGCGTCCCGTTTCTCTATAGTGTTTTCAGGGTTTCCACAGCGCCGTCGAAATCAAAATCCCGAAACGCCGCCGCCGCTTTTTCCAGCGAAGCGTTGACGCCGTCCCCAAAATCGTAGGCCAGCAGCGGTTCGACAGCTTCTATGCCCGCGTCGTTATCAAACTCGTCGGCGGCGGCCAGCGCTTTCGCAACACCTTCGCGCAAGACCGCGGGGTCGCCTTGTCCTTTCTCGGCCGCCGCCTTGAAGAGCGGGAAGGCCTTGGACAGCTTCCCTTCTAAAACCAGCAGATGATCGCAAAAGACGGGGAGCTTATCGCCGCAAAAGACGGCATCCTTGTTTTTCGCGGCCGTCTCCAGCTCCGCCGCCATGCCTGACAGAGCCATCGCGCCGATGGTAGACAGCTCGGACTTGAGCGTGTGGGCCAATATGGCAAGCCCGTCCATGTTCCCGTCGGCGGCGCAGGACGACATTTGGGCGCATTGCTTTGTAAGCTGTCTTTGGAATATATCGACTGTTTCGTGATACAGCTTTTTGACGCCGGAGACGCGGCCCAGCCCGACTTGGGTGTTGATTTCCTCAATCTCCTCCATAACAGACCAAAAGTCCGGCGTTTCGCTGTCACAGACGGCGGGTTTCGGCTCCGTTTGCTGACTAAACCGTTCCGGCGGGAGCCATTCCTTAAGCACGGCGCTGAGCGCCCGCGCTTCAATTGGTTTTGAGACAAACCCATTGAAACCGTTTGCCAAAAACATCTCCCGCGCGCCTTGCACGGCGTTGGCGGTCAGCGCGACGACCGGCAGCGTCTCATATTTCCCGCCCATCGAGCGGATGATGGCTGTGGCCTCCAAGCCGTCCATTTCCGGCATCATATGATCCATAAATACAAGGTCAAAGTCCTCCTGCCGCACGCTTTCTATGGCCTCCGCGCCGCTGTCCGCCGTTTTGGCCTTGATCCCGCACAGGATGAGCAGGCCGCAGGCCACCCTGCGGTTGAACTCGTTGTCGTCAACGACCAAAATATTGGCGCCCGGAGCGTACAACCCTTCTTCCTCCTCCAAGCTGTCCGCCTTTACCCCCTCCGCGCTGCCCAATATCAGCGGGATTGCGATGGTAAAGACCGTTCCCTTGCCATATTCGCTTTCGACCAGAATCTTGCCGCCCATCATCTCTACATATACTTTGCTGATGGAAAGCCCCAGCCCCGTGCCGACGATCCCCCTGTTTTTCTTAATGTCGGTCTGTCTGAAAGCGTCAAATAAACCGGGAATGTCCTCTTTTTTGATGCCTTTGCCGGTATCTTTAACCTCAAAGACAATCATGTCGCCCGCGTTGATCACCTTTAGACAGACAGCTCCATTATCCGTAAACTTAACGGCGTTTCCGCAGACATTGGTAAGCACCTGCTTCAGCCGTATGTCGTCGCCGAACAGGTAGGGGGGAGGCTCCCCTTCATATTCGACCTGAAATGCGATTCCCTTTTTCCCGGCGACAAAGGTGAACATGGACGCGATGTTATCGATTAACGCTTGGAAATCATAATCAACAGGCATAAGCTCCAGTTTGCCGGATTCGATTTTTGAGAGATCCAAAATATCGTTGATGATGGCGAGCAGCGAAAGGGCCGACTTGTTGATGTCATTGACATAGCCTGCCTGACGGTCGTTCAGCTTCTCGTATTGCAGAAGCTCGGACATGCCAATGACGGCGTTCATAGGCGTCCGTATCTCATGCGACATATTGGCTAAAAAAGCGGACTTTGTGCGGTTGGCGTTTTCGGCTTCCTCGACCGCTTTTTGCAATGCTTGATGGCTTTCGGCGAGCTCGGCGGTACGGGCCTGCACCTGTTTTTCAAGCCGTCTGCCATCGGTGCGGTTCTTTTGAAAAAGGATCAGCATAAAGGCGAGGATGATCAGAAGCGCCGCGGCGCCGACCAGCCACGGGGTGCGCGCCTGCGCCAGTTTCACACGGAAATCGTAGGTCTTCCGCATCCATTGGCCGGAGATCCCGTCTGTGTCGGTCAGGAGGAGAGACTTGCAGACGACGCCGCACAAGAGCTCTTCGTCTATGTTCAGCCCAAAACTCACATCAAACATGGTGTCAAACACAATATTTGCTTTATACCCCGCCTGTTCGCGGTAATTTGTCAGGATCAGGAGCTGCTTTTGACCGGCCATCACCATATCGATTTCGCCGCGTTCCAAAGCACTGAGCGCGTCGCTTGTACTGTCATATTCCACAAGGCTTTTATGGTTTGGGAACCATTTATGAAACATTGAGGCGTAGGCAGTGCCTCTGCCTACGCCCACCGTGATATAGGATACCTCATTGATACTGATATTACGGTGTTCGCTTTTGGATATCAGCGCGTAGTTGTCGCGCATCATTGTGGTATGCGGCCATCTGAAGCGGCCGGCCCGTTCCTCGGTTTTGAGCACCTCAGACATGATGGCGGCGCGCCCGCTTTCCAAAGCGCCGAGAAGATTTGGAAACTCATCATTCGGGTTGGTGATAATCTCAAATGTAATTCCCGTCAGTGCTTCCACTTCAGCCAATAAGTCAATGGCGATCCCTTGCCACTGCTCTTCGCGCTCATTGTAAAAGCAAACCGGGTAGTTATTCAGCTCGGCCCCGAACGGTACTGTTTGGGTTTGCCGTATGTACGCGCGCTCCTGCTCGGAAAGAAGCATATACAGCTTATACTTCCGGTATTCCCTATACCCTTCGTTGTAAAGCTCGGTCAGATGACGGATGGCGCCGTCCTCCAACGCTTTTTGCATAACCGAAATGACCGGCTTGAGTTCCGGGTCCTGCGCCGCGAGGGAGACGGGGTTGTATATCAAGGGAAGGAAATTGCTGATCATAATATCGCTGTATGTATCAAAATTGTACTCTGCCGGCCCTTCCGCGATGAAAACATCCGCTTTCCCGCTTTTCAGCATTTCATACGCGGCGTTGGGATCGGTGATGTAAACGGCTTCAAAAACATCTTCCGCATAGAGAGCAATCTCACTGGCCGTTACCGAGCCTTCCAAGAAGCAATACCGCGGCAGGCGTTCCTCCGCGATTTCCTCCAAAGAGGCGCTGCCGGACAGCCGGACGGTGATCGTTTGCCGCGGGGCGATGTTGTCGGTCATATGATAGATTTCGCGCCGGGTGTCGGTGGTTGTAAGCTCTCCGGTGAAATCGACAGCGCCGGACGTCAATCCGCTGAGCAAATCGCCCCACTCGACGATCACCGGCTCAAACGGGATTCCGAACAGTTCCGTCAGCCAATCGCAGAGCAAAACGGAAAAGCCGCTGATATTGCCGTCCCAGTCATAAAAGGTCTCGGCGCTCAGCAGCATTCCGTATGCAAAGGACCCTCTTTCCGCCGCAAGCGCTTCGATGGCGCTTATCTCTTCCGCCGTCACGCCGGGGATTTCCCGAAACGAAGCGTATTCAAACTCGTCACCGCCTCCCCCGGAAGGACCTGTGCAACCTGCGAAGCATACCGCTATAATCACAGCGGTAAGAATGCCTGCTACCCATCGGCGGTTTTTGATCATTTGCACACACCTCTTTTCAATGAGTTGAGCGCGTTTTACGGCCTAGTCCGGCAGCGTACGCGCACAGACCTCGCGTATCTTGATCTCCAACGACTTCATATCGGCAAATGTATCGGGCTTATGGCGCGGGTCGCGCAGTAAAAACGCGGGGTGGTACAGGGCCGTCATCCAAAAGCCGCCCTTTTCAACCCAACGGCCATGCTCCGCTGTAATCTTGTAATCGGGCCTAATGATTTTCATAGCGGCAACACGTCCCAAGCAGACGATGATCTTCGGGCGTATCAGTTTCACCTGCTCCCGCAGCCAGCCGATACAGGCGTCCTGCTCAATGTTAAGCGGGTCGCGGTTGTTGGGCGGGCGGCACTTGACGATGTTGGCTATGTAGATATTTTCACGCTGTAAACCCACCGAAGCCAGCATCACATCCAACAGCTGCCCCGCGCGTCCGACAAAAGGTTCGCCGCGTAAATCCTCTTCCTGACCCGGCCCCTCGCCGATGAACAAGACTTCGCTGAGGGGGTCGCCCACGCCGAATACCACCTGTGTCCGCGTCCCGCTCAAGGCACAGCGCGTACACGTAAGGCACTCTTTTTTCAGTTGCTCCCATTGGGAGTCACGTATCTCTGTCAATATCCCGCCGCCCTTTCGCGTTCCCAATCTTTTGCCCGCGCCGTTCCAGCTCGTCCCGCACGCTGTCCCACGGGATACCGCTCTCACAAAGCAATACCAGCAAATGGTACAGCACGTCGGCGGTCTCGCCCGTCAGCTCTGCGGGGTCTCCGTTTTTGGCCGCGATAATCGTTTCGGCGCATTCCTCGCCGATTTTCTTGCAAATCTTATCCAACCCCTGCGCAAAGAGATAGTTGGTGTATGAGTTCTCAACAGG
>JAIRUW010000010.1 GCA_031254195.1 Oscillospiraceae bacterium | reverse complement strand
GCGAAGAAATTCTGCTGCAAGGACTCGTCACGCCCGACCATTTCGAATAGGTCGTGATAAATGTCCTCCGACAAACCATCCGCATAAGGCAGCGGGTGGTTGAACTGCCATGTGAGGATACCCGGCAGGCTCTGTCCGTTTGTGGCCAGATGTTACCGCCGGGGCAAAATGCCGGAAAACCGCCGGGCTTGCCTGTCCGCGAACAGCCGGATATAATGGCCGTATAGAATCCGAGAGGGGATATGTATGGTCATTTTTTATTCCAAGGAAATGAAAGAGGAAGAAGGCCTAATACATGTAATGGGCGGGGGCAACTCATATTGCCCGGTATGCGCCGGTCGGTTGAGCGGATATGGGTGGCGGCAAAGAATCTTGATCGAAGCGGCTGGGATCACTCAGACGCTGCTTATACATCGCTTACAATGTCCTGTGTGCGAGAGAATCCACCATGAGCTGCCTGATATAGTGGTGCCCTACAAGCGCCAATGCGCTGAGACGATAATTAATGTCATTGACGGGAAACTGGAGGATGTATGCTGTGATTACGGCATGATTCGCCGGATACTGGCTTGGTGGAGCGCCTTGTCAGTCTATTTTTCCGGTGTATTAAGCTCTCTGTGGTCAAAGTTCGGCGCGGTGTTCAGCGAACCGCCTCGTCCGAAAGAAATTGTCCGCGCGGTAGCAAACGCAAATCTTTGGGCATCAACCCGTTCGGCACAGACTTCCGGCTGAGTCCGTGATATTATCATACTGCAAGCGAAAATCCCATGAAACGGAGGTTTGCAGTATGACAGACAACCGAAGGCCGGAAGAAATCGCCGTCAGCCGACACAAAATCATCGCACCGATACTCATCGCGACGGAAGAAAAAGCGGACGCGGCAAAGCTTGTGCAACTGAAAAAGGAAATATGCCGCCAAAACGGTATATCGGAACGGACACTCAGACGTTGGCTGCGGGCGCATAACGCGGGCGGTTTTGAGGGTCTTAAACCCGTGCCCGCGAAAATCCTGCACCCTTCAATAATCCCGGATGATCTGATCGAGGAGGCCATCCTGCTGCGGCGAGAGGTCCCAAGCCGCAGCGTGCCGCAGATCATCGAGATTCTAGAGCTGGAGGGCAAAGCGCCCGAGGGCTTCCTCAAGAAATCAACATTGCATGACAGGCTGATGGAGCGGGGCTACTCGGCGCGGCACATGCGCCTTTACCAGCAGGGTGGAATGGCGGCGCGGAGGTTCGCACGGCGCAGCCGTAACGATTTGTGGCACTCCGACATAAAGTTTGGGCCGTATCTGACGATCAAAGGCGAGAAAAAACAGATTTACCTCGTCAGCTTCCTGGACGACGCGACACGCTATATCGTCCATGCCGAATTTTACGAAAGCCTTGACCAGACGATTGTCGAAGACTGCTTCCGCAAGGCGATACTGAAAGAAGGGCTGCCGCAAAGAGTGTACTTCGACAACGGAAAGCAATACAGAACGAAATGGATGGAGCGCGCCTGCGCGATGATGGAAATCAAACTGCTGTTCGCGAAGCCCTACAGCCCCGAATCCACGGGGAAGATCGAGCGGTTCAACCGGACGGTGGATTCGTTTCTTAACGAAGTCGCGCTTAAAAAGCCCGCGTCGCTGGATGATTACAACAGATATTTCGAGGTATGGCTGCAGGAATGCTACCACAAAAGAACCCACGGCGGCTTGGACAACTCGCCGGAATCCGCTTATCGGGACTCGAAAACACCGCTGCGGTTCTTACCGGCTGAAACTGTCGCCCTGGCGTTCACCCGCTTCGAAACCAGAAAGGTCGATAAATCCGGCTGCATCAACTTCGGCGGCAAGAAATACGAGGCCAGCCCCACATTAATCGGGCAAACGGTCAACGTCCTTTACGACCCCGCCGACATCGAGACGGTCACCGTCGAACACCAGCGCTCGGGCGTAACCATGCGGGTCAGGGAACTGAAAATCGGCGTACATACCGGCCCGCGCCCGAAACCGCCCGTATCGGCGAAAACGGCTGAAACATCACGGCTGTTGGATGAGAAGGAAAAACGCTACCAAAAGCATCAGGATATCGTCCGCAGGGCAATTAGTTTCAAAGCGATCAACGAGGGCGGTGAAACCGATGTTTGAAGTTTTTTACGGCTTTACAGCGACACCGTTTTCAAGGACAATCCCGACGGATAAACTCTATCGGGACAATGATTCCGACGAGTTGATTGAGCGGCTGAAATACGTCGCCGACCGCCAGCTTTTCGCGGTTATGGCCGGCGATAGCGGCACGGGTAAGACCACGGCCCTGCGCCGCTTCCGCGACGAACTCAAAGACTCTAAGTATTCAATTCTCTACATATCGGATTCAAAGCTGACACCAAGGGGCTTCTACAAAGCCCTGCTGGAGCAGATGGGCTTCGAATCCAGCTATTTCAGGGGCGAGGCAAAACGCCAGCTCCACAGGGAAATCGAGGTCATGAAGGGCGTCCAGGGCGTTGTACCCGTCGCCATCGTCGACGAGGCGCACTTGCTTGGCCGGGAAATGCTTGAGGAAGTCAGGTTCCTGCTCAACTTCAAGATGGACTCCCAAAGCCCGATGGCGCTGATCATGACAGGGCAAACCGAGCTTTGGGACAAGCTGAAGCTCCAATCCTACGCCGCCATCCGTCAGCGCATCGACATTGTGTGCGGCGTGGGCCACCTGGACAGGAGCCAGTCGACTGACTACATTAACGCTCATCTGGTGTTTGCCGGCTGTGAAAAGGATATTTTCACCGAGGCCGCCATTGATGATGTGTTCAAGTTCTCCGGCGGCATCCCCCGACTGATCAACAAAGCCTGCACCTGTTCCCTGATATACGGCGCTCAAAACCGCAAAACCATCATCGACGACAGGATGATTAAGCTGGTCATTGAGCGCGAATTGAGTTAGGAGGCCGACTCATGAGTAAAAACGTTAAGATCCCGATGGAGCTATTCTCCCGGATTATAGACCTGCTTGATTATCTGGATTTATCCGGCTACGACCAGGCCCTTCAGATTGACTGTGATAACATCATGCTGGCCCTCATAAAGAAAAAGCAAAGCCTCGAACTACGCGAGGCTTACGCTAAAATCGTCTTCGCCGAGGACGAGGATGCCCGCGACGCCGCGAGGATGCGTTATCTCCAACAAAAACGCTGCCTCAACGACGATTTCTAACCAACTGTCTTATATTCTATCAGCTGCTTTTCGCCTTGTCAACCACGAACAAGGGCGTTTACGCCCTTGTTAAACGGACGCGTGTACGCGTCCGTTTTTCGTCTCTGGCCATCCATTCCGGCTGTTCACGGGCACTTTGCGCCGGATGTTGACGGCCATTTGATGTCGGCGCTAACACCATATAATCATTCCCTTCAAGGTTAACGGGGCTCGTCAATTATTGCGCCTTCTTATCCACTGTACATATTGTATCACAGTACATAATGT
>JAIRUW010000072.1 GCA_031254195.1 Oscillospiraceae bacterium | reverse complement strand
TGCCATATCCTGCGTGGCGTCTAACCTACTCCTTTGCGGCGCGGGGCTTGAGGAAGAAGATGTGCGCCATACCATCAGTCTGGCACATGACCTCGGCTGCCCTTATATCCGTGTGCTGGGCGACGAGTGGGGCCACCCCAACCCCGATACGGACGAGGGGCTGGTACGCCGGCGGCTGGCTGAAATCGCGCCGCAGGCGGAAAGCGCGGGCGTGGTCCTGCTGGTTGAGACAAACGGGGTCTGGGCGGACTCGGACAAGCTCAAAGAGCTGATTTTGGAGATCAACAGCCCGGCGGTGCAGGTCTTATGGGACATGCACCACCCGTACCGCTATTTCGGGGAATCGCCCGCCAAGACGTATCAAAACCTCGGACAGTATATCAAACACGTACACATCAAGGACAGCGTTATGGAGGAGAAAAAACTGCAATATAAAATGCTCACCTACGGCGACCTGCCGCTGTCCGATATGCTCACACAGCTCAAACGCGGCGGGTATGACGGATATACTTCGATGGAATGGGTCAAGCGCTGGAACGCCGATCTGGAGGAGCCGGGCGTCGCGTTCGCGCATTTTACCTACAGCATGGGGAAACTGCTGAGGCAAATCAGTTGACAGCCCATCTCGCGATTTACGGATGCCAGCAAAATCAGGCCGACGGCGACCGCCTGCGCGGGATGCTGCTGGCGATGGGGTATACCATGACCGACGACCGCGCCGGGGCAGACTTGGTCGTACTTGTCACATGTGCGGTGCGCAAGCACGCCGAAACACGGCTGCTGGGGCATTTGGGCACCTATCTGCACAAGGGGAAGCCGGGACGCAAGGTCGTGCTGTGCGGCTGTATGGCGCAGCGGGAGGAAGTGCGGGAGCTGCTGCGCAAGCGGTATAAGCAGGTATCGCTCTCCTTCGGCCCGGCTGATTTGGGGCGCTTCCCCGAATATCTGCGGCGGCTTATGACCGAGGGCGGGCGGCATATCATCACCTCGCCCGACACCGCGCCGATCGAAGAAGGGCTCCCAATCGCCCGGCTCATCGACCCGGAGATCAACCGGGCCAACGTGACCATCATGACCGGCTGCGACAACTATTGCTCTTACTGCGTCGTGCCGTATGTGCGCGGGCGGGAGCGTTCGCGCGCGCCGGAAGCGGTGCTGGAGGAAGTGCGCGGGCTGGTCGAAGACGGGGTGGGCGAGATTTGGCTGATCGGGCAGAACGTCAACTCATACAAGCCCGACTTTCCTGATTTGCTAAGGGCTTGCGCTTCGTTTGAAGGGAACTATCAGCTCCGTTTTATGACCAGCCATCCGCGGGACGCGGGACGGCGGCTTTTTGAAGCGATGGCTTCCTCTCCGCGGATTGCGCCGGTCTTACACCTCCCGGCGCAGTCCGGCAGCAACGCCGTTTTGAAAGCAATGAACAGGGGATACACGCGGGAGGACTATTTGGAGAAGATACGGCTGGCGAAGGAGACCATCGAAAACCTCACATTGTCCGGCGATGTGATTGTGGGGTTTCCGGGGGAGACAGAGCAGGATTTTTTAGATACACTGTCGTTGTTGGAAGAGGTCAGATTTGCGAAGCTGTTTACCTTCCAATATTCCGCCCGCGCGGGCACCCCGGCGGCAGAGCTGACGGAGACCCTTTCGCCGGGGGAGATGAAAGAGCGGTTTATGCGGCTGCTGGAAGTACAGAAAAGGATAGAGGAGGAGTTGGGTGGCTGAGCTGACCCCGATGATGCGGCAATATTGGGAGATGAAGGATAAGCATCCCGACTGTATCCTCTTTTTCCGGCTGGGCGATTTTTACGAAATGTTTTTCGAGGACGCGCGGCTGGTGTCCAACTTGCTCTCTCTGACGCTTACCTCCCGTGATAAAGGCATACCGGAGGAAGAACGCGTGCCGATGTGCGGCGTACCGTACCACAGCGCGGAGGGGTATATCGCAAAGCTCATCCAAAAGGGTTACCGCGTCGCCATATGCGAGCAGACCGAAGACCCGGCGCAGGCCAAGGGCTTGGTCAAGCGCGACATTGTGCGCATCATGTCGCCGGGGGCGCTGATCGAACCCAACCTGCTGGATGAAAACCGTAATAACTATATTGCGGCGGTTTCATGGGCTCCCGGCGCGGCGGGCGTCTGCTTCTGCGATATATCCACGGGTGAAATGGCGGCGACCGAGTTTCAGGGAGAAGAGCTCGTACGGCGCGTTATAACAGAGCTGGGGCGCTACGCGCCGCGTGAGGCTGTACTTTGCCCCGAGGCGGCCAAACAGGGAAGGCTGACGGGGTTTTTAGCGGACAAGCTCTCCTGCCCGGCGCAGACCCGGGATGTTTTCAATACCGACGCGGCCGCGGCGCGATGGCCGGACGGCGAGGCGCTGGGACTGAGTGACAGGCCGGCGGCAGCGCGGGCGGCGGGTGGTTTGCTGATTTATTTGCAGGAGATGATGTGCGACGAGGTACATTTAACCCTCAATGTCTATGAACACGACAAATACTTAGAGCTGGACTACACCGCCAAGCAGACGCTGGAACTGACGGAAACAATGCGCTCCGGGGAGAAAAAAGGCTCCCTGCTGTGGGTTTTGGATATGACCAGGACCGCGATGGGCGGACGCACCCTGCGCGGCTGGCTGGAGCGCCCGCTGGCAAACCCCGCCGACATCAACCGCCGCCTTTATGCCGTCGCGGAGCTGGTTGAGGGGGTCATCGTAAGCGGTGAGGCGCAAGGGCTTCTGCAAAACCTGCCCGATATGGAACGCATATTGACCCGTATCCTGTACGGCACGGCCAACGCGCGGGACCTGCGGGCTTTGCGCAACGCGCTGGAACGCGTCCCCGCCGTCAAGGGCCTGTTGGGGCCGCTGCGCTCGCCGGGCCTGCGCGAACTGGAGAGCGGCTGTGACCCGCTCCCGGAGATTTATGCCGTTCTCGACGCGGCGGTTGTGGAAACCCCGCCCTTTTCCATTCGCGAGGGCGGCTTTATCAAAGACGGCTACCATCAGGAGGTGGACCGCCTCCGCTCCCTGGTATCCGGCGCGAGGGACGCGTTTATGGAGATGGAGGCGGAGGAGCGGCGGAAGACCGGCGTCAAATCGCTGAAAATAGGCTACAACAAGGTATTCGGTTACTACATAGAGGTCAGCAAGTCTTATCTCGGGCAGGTCCCGGCGGAGTATACGAGAAAGCAGACCATTGCCAACGGCGAGAGGTATATCACCCAGCAGCTCAAGGAGCTGGAAGCGGAAATCATGTCGGCGGGCGACCGGCTGGCGGCGCTGGAGGGCGAGTTGTTCGCAGCATTGCGAAACCTATGCGTGGAGAACGCGCACCGTATCCAGAGCACCGCCCATGCGCTGGCGCGGCTGGACGCGCTCTGCTCCTTCGCCGAAGCCGCGCGGAGACACGATTACTGTATGCCGACCGTCGATCACTCCGACATTTGCGTCATCAAGGAGGGGCGGCACCCGGTCGTTGAGCGTATGCTTGACCACGGGCTGTTTGTCCCCAATGACGCGGAACTGACCAAATCCGCGCCGACGGCCATCATCACAGGCCCCAACATGGCAGGTAAATCAACCTATATGCGCCAGATCGCTTTGATCACACTGATGGCGCAGGCGGGGTCGTTCGTCCCTGCCAAGAGCGCGCACATCGGCGTCTGCGACCGCGTGTTCACCCGTGTCGGCGCGTCGGACGATGTGGCGGGCGGGCGTTCTACTTTCATGGTGGAGATGACCGAGGTCGCCGAGATCTTACGTTTCGCTACCAAAAAGAGCCTGATCCTGTTTGACGAGGTGGGGCGCGGCACATCGACCTTCGACGGCATGAGCGTGGCGCAAGCCGTATTGGAGCATACCCACAGGAAAATCGGCGCGAAAACGCTGTTCGCCACCCACTACCATGAACTGACCGCGCTGGAACAGGAGCACCCGGGCATGAGGAACCTCCATGTGTCGGTTAAAAAGCGGGGCGGGGAGATCGTTTTCCTGCGCCGCGTCGTACCCGGCGGCGCGGACGACAGCTACGGCGTGGAAGTGGCGCGTTTGGCCGGATTGCCGGACAGCGTGATCACGCGGGCCAGAGCTGTTTTGAAGAAGCTCGAAGAAGGCGGCCAAGTCAAGACCGTACGGGAGGTCAGGGAAGAGCCGCCGCCGCAAATGTCGCTGGAGCATCTTGCCGCCGACGAGGTCATCAAAATGCTCAAAACCACCGACATCAACACATTGACGCCAATTGAAGCGTTGAATGTATTATACAGGATGACGCAAACAGTCAAACAGGAGGGTTCGCTATGAAAATAATCGTTTTATTCCTCGCGCTGATTCTCCTTGCCGCCTCTTGCGCGCCAAGCGTTCAGCCGTCTGAAGAAAACCCGTCGCCCAGCCCTGTCATCATTCCGTGGGAGGGCAAGCCCAGCCCCAAACCGGTCGAGCCGTCGCCCATTCCCAGCCCGATCGGCTTTGAGAACATCCCTGTGCCGGACGTAACGCGGCTGGAGATTCCCGATACCGAGCCGATGCGCTTCGCGATGGCCATGGCGCCCGGCTGGAACCTCGGCAATACGCTGGACGCCACAGGCGGCGCCGGTTTGGCGAACGAGACAAGCTGGGGCAACCCCAAAACGACGCAGGAGATTATCGACGCGGTCAAGGAGGCGGGGTTCAATTCCATCCGTATCCCGGTGACATGGCATAAGCATGTGGACGGGGATTTGTCCATTAGTGCGGAATGGATGGACCGCGTGCAGGAGGTTGTGGACTACGCGTACCGGATTGAGCTGACCGTCATCATCAATATACACCATGACGACCATAAAGACTATGTTTACCCCGACAGCGAGCACTACGAAAGCTCGTCGCGGTACGTCAAGCGGATTTGGGAGCAGGTGGCGGAGCGCTTTAAGGAATATGGCGAGAGGCTGGTCTTTGAGGGGCTGAACGAGCCGCGCCTGAAGGGGCACCGGTTTGAATGGTGGCAGGATTGGAACAGCGAGGAGTGCGTTGACGCCCTTGACGTCCTGTGCAGGCTTCAGCAGGACTTTGTGGACACCGTCCGCGCCTCCGGCGGGAACAACGGGACGCGGTATTTGATGGTCTGCGGCTTGGGCGCGAACTTCGACAGTGTGACGCATGACCTATACCGCCTGCCGGAGGATACGGCCGAGGACAGGATCCTCATCTCTGTGCACGCCTACACGCCGTTTAGCTTCGCCCTGCAATCCTCAAGCGAGAACGGCAGCGTTTCGGAGTTTGATATGACGGAGAACCGGAGCACAAGAGACATAGACCACTTTATGGACAGATTGCATACGAAATACATCACAAACGGCATCCCAGTTGTCATCGGCGAATACGGCGCGCGTGACAAAGGCGGCAACCTGCGCAGCCGCGTTGAGTTCGCGGCGTACTATACCGCCGCGGCGGCGGCGCGCGGGATGCCCTGCATATGGTGGGACAACGGCGGTTTCAGCGGCGGGGGCGAGAATTTCGGCCTGTTGGAAAGGCGCGGCATGATTTGGATGTATCCAGACATAGTCGCGGCACTGGTCACATATGCAAAATAGTGTATTTTAGTATATTTATATATTGTAATCGGAAAAGACTTATGATATAATTTCTCTACCGAACCAAAAATAGGAGGAGTATAAATGATTACACCCGAACTAATCGAACGTCTAAAGCAAGTGAATGTCAGCAAAGATAAAGACAAAACAGCGGAACGTGTGAAAAATGCTTTCGCTTCCGCTTCACGCAAACAAAAGCATTTGATCGAAAGCCTGTCCGGCCAAAAGCGCACTTCCATCTACCGCGTATTCAAAACCGGCAGCCTCAGCGCCAAAATCCTTCTTCCCCTCTCCGAGAACTTAAACATCACACCGTTTTGGTTTACCGGGGAAAGCGACGAAATGGAGCCTTGCTCCGACGCCCTCATTCTAAGTTTCCTCGACGGGCGCGGTTATAAGTTCTCTCCCAAGCAGTCCGCGAGGGGCCGGAAAGCCGCCGCGCAAACCGGAGCCGCGCAGGAAGAAAAGCCTGCCCGCGCGGCAAGAACGAGTCCCCCGGTGGAGGAGGAAACCGTGACCGTCTCCATCACCCTCAGCAACACGCCTAAAATGCAGGACGCCGTCACCAACCTCGACGCCGATAACGCCGTCCAGCTCCTCCACGCGCTTTACCTGCGCGCCAAAGCGGGCGGCAACGCCGAGCAGCTTTGGGATGTAGTCAAGCTCTGTTTGTTGTCATAAGACATAAAAGACGCTCTTACACCTAGTTTACGCTAGGTGTAAGAGCGCAATGTTTTTTGAAAGGATTGCATCTATGAAAGCATTATTAGGGATAGACCTCGGAACATCGGCGACCAAAACCGTGCTCTTTGACGAGCAGCTGCGGCCGCTGGCGTCGGCATCCTCCGAATACCCGCTGCACCAGCCGCACAACGGCTGGGCCGAACAAGACCCGCAAGATTGGTGGAAAGCCGCCGTCGAAACCGTCAATGCCGTCTTGCAAAAGAGCGGCGTCGCCGCCGGGGACATTGCCGCCGTGGGCATATCGGGGCAGATGCACGGCCTTGTGATGCTGGACGCGGACGGGGAGGTGCTGCGCCCGTCGATCATCTGGTGCGACCAGCGCACAGCCGCGGAATGCGTGGAAATCACCAATCTCGTAGGAGCCGGGCGGATGATTGAGATCACCGCCAACCCGGCGCTGACCGGTTTCACCGCGTCAAAGATCATGTGGGTGAAAAAGCACCAGCCCGAGATATACGCCAAATGCCGTCATATCCTGCTGCCCAAAGACTATCTGCGCTATAAACTGACCGGCGAGTTTGCCACCGAGGTATCCGACGCGTCCGGGATGCAGCTTTTAGACGTTCCCAAGCGCCGCTGGTCGGAGGAAGTGCTGACCAAGCTGGACATCGACCCGTCGTTGCTGGCGAAGGTTTACGAGTCTCCCGAAATCACGGGCACCGTCAGCGGCGAGGCCGCGCGCGCCACAGGACTGTCGGTCAAAACTGTCGTTGTCGGCGGTGCGGGCGACAACGCGGCGGCGGCGGTCGGCACAGGGGTCGTCACCGACGGCAAGGCGTTTACCACCATCGGCACGTCGGGCGTGGTGTTCGCGCATACCGACAACGTCACCATCGACCCGCAGGGACGGGTACATACTTTCTGCTGCGCCGTTCCCGGCGCGTGGCACGTTATGGGCGTGACACAGGCGGCGGGGCTTTCGCTGAAATGGTTTCGCGAACAGTCCTGCATGGATCTGAATTACAGGCAGATTGACGATCTGGCTATGGCCGTGCCGATTGGGGCGCGGCGGCTGCTGTATTTGCCGTATTTGATGGGCGAGCGTACCCCGCACCTCGACGCGGACTGCCGGGGCGTGTTTTTCGGCCTATCCGGGATGCACACGCGGCCCGATATGCTCCGCGCCGTCATGGAGGGCGTGGCGTATTCCCTGCGGGACTGCGTGGAGGTACTGCGCGGCATGGGCGTGCAAACATCCGAAATGCTGGCGTGCGGCGGCGGCGGCACCAGCGCTCTGTGGCGGCAAATGCTGGCCGACCTCTTCAACTGTGACGTCCGCACGGCGACCAGCCAGGAAGGCCCGGCGCTGGGCGTGGCGATTTTGGCCGGCGTGGGCGCGGGGCTGTTCAAGTCCGTGCCGGACGCCTGCGCGGAGCTGCTGCGGTTTAACGACCCGCAGCCGCCGGTCGCGGCAAACGCCAAGGAATACGAGACATACTACGGCATTTATAAGACGCTTTACCCGGCGCTGAAGGAGAATTTTGCAAAATTAGCGGCGGTGTAGGCGCATGGATATTTTTAAGCGTTTTGCAAAGGATTTCTATATCCAATACATCGACGGTGTGCCGTTCAGGCTCAAAGCGCCGTTTGAGTTTTCATTCCTCAGCAAATACGGCAGGGTGTTCAAAGTTTTTGACGCTCAGGATTCCGGCAACATCTGTTTTGGGGTGAAGAAAGAGGAAAAGAGCTTTTTCATCAAGTTTGCGGGCGCACCTACCGAACGGGCTAGCGTGAGTGCCGGGGAAGCCATAGCCAACTTAAAGCGCACGTTGCCGATTTACAAAGACTTAGCCCATCCAACCCTTATCAGATATATCGGCAGCGAAGAAATCGGCGGCGGTTTTGCCATGGTTTTTGATTGGGTTGACGCCGAGTGTATGGGCAGGATGTACCCGCTGTCGCACCGGAAGTTCATGGCGATGCCTTTGGAAACGCGCATCGGAGTGTTCGAGGAGATTCTGGCGTTTCACATCCATACGGCGGCGCAAGGTTATGTTGCTGTCGATTTTTACGACGGCAGTATCCTATATGATTTCTCTAATGGAAAAACGGTCATTTGCGATATTGATTTCTACACGAAAATGCCATATACAAATCCAGTCGGGCGGCTATGGGGCAGTTCACTTTTCATGTCGCCGGAGGAGTTTCAGCTCGGCGCAGTCATCGACGAGGTAACGAACATATACACGATGGGCGCGGTGGCGTTTGCGCTGTTTGCGGAGTATGACCGTTCACCGGAATCGTGGCCGCTGGATCAAAAGCTGTATGAGGTGGTCAAGAAAGCGGTCAGCGACGAACGGGAGGGCCGGCAGCAGTCGATCCGGCAGCTGATGGAGGAATGGGGGCTTAAGCCATAAAGCCGTTATAACTCATACGTAAACTAACGGGATTTCTCCATATACATCTGCTAAGATTTTAGTGGAAAGGGGGGAGAGTGGGTATGGATACGACAGCGAGCTTGAACGCCGCCATGCGTTATATCGAACAGCGTCTTTTTGATGAAATCGATTTTACCGAAATGGCGCGGATTGCCTGTTGCTCAGAGTATCAATTCAGACGTATGTTTTCCTATCTTGCGGATATGCCCTTGAATGAATATATCCGAAAACGCAGGCTGTCGCTTGCGGCGAACCTATTGCATTCCGGCGACGAAAAGATCATCGACATTGCCATCAAATGCGGCTATGAATCACCTGACGCATTTGGCAAAGCGTTTCAATCAATGTATGGAGTTACGCCGTCTGCGCTCCGTAAACGTGCCGTCACACCAAAAGTGTTTCCGCCCCTATTCTTCCACCTGACATTAAAAGGAGGCATAGAAATGGAGTATCGGATAGTTGAAAAAGGCGCGTTCTACATTATGGGGAAAACAGGCAGTATTCCACTGATTTATCACGGCCCTAATCCCCATACGGCTGATGTTTGGAAGAAGCTGCGGCAAGAAGATTTGCTCGTTCTTATGGAATATTCTGAGGCCGAACCTAACGGCGTCATTTGCGCGTACGGGGGGAATAAAGAAGGTGTTATTCCTAAAGAAGGCGACGAGCATTTTATGTGTGTGGGCGTGGTGATGGAAAAACCCATGCCCGACAGGTTCAAAGGGCGGTTTGATGTTTTCTCTTATGAACCCACGACATGGCTTGTCTTTTCCGCGACAGAAAACTCTAAAGACAGTCACATTTTGAACACACAGCAAACCTACGGGCGGATCTCAGAATGGCTTTCCACATCGGAGTACGCGGAAACCGGCGCGCCCAGCATGACATGGGTTGAAACCTATGACTTTTCTAAGCCGGACAGGAAAAGCGAAATATGGGTCCCTGTACGCAAGAGAGCATAACTATCACTGTATGGCAATAAAAGGCAGACAAAACGTCTGCCTTTTTCTCATAACTTTACACTATCATAACACAACGGAAACTATAAGTCTATACTTTTTTTCAACCTCATGATACGCTGACGTCAAATATTTGGAAAGGATGAGCGGTATCATGAAAGTATCCGACACAGGCTGGAGCTTGGACATCAAAAACCATTCGTGGGTGGAGGACACGGAGAATCAGGTTGACTTCATCGTCAAAACGCTCGGGCTCACCGGGCGGGAACGTATCCTCGACCTGGGCTGCGGTTTCGGCAGGCATTCGCTGTCGCTGGCCCGCAGGGGGTATTTCGTTGTGGGGGTGGACTACACCAAAGTGTTCATTGAGGACGCGCAGCAATCCGCGAAAGCGTCAGGCCTGGCGGTCGAGTTCATCTGCGCGGACGCCTTAGACCTGCGGTATGACAGTGAGTTTGACGCGGTGCTGAATCTCGCCGACGGCGCGATCGGCTTTTTTGAAGACGACAGGGACAACGTCAAAGTTTTCGACGTCATCGCCCGCGCGCTGAAACCCGGCGGCAAGCATTTCATGGACGTCTGCAACGCGGAACACGCGGAGCAATTCTTCCCCAAGCGACACTGGGAAATCGGTGCAAAGAGGCTGTCACTGCCGGATTTTGACTGGGACCCGGTCCGCCGCAGGATGCTGTTTACCGACTGGGGCATCAATTTTGGCGAAATCGCCGTACGGCCGGAGAAGATTGAAAAAGACACAAGGGGGAAAAGACTGTATTCCAAAGCCGAACTGTCCGCTATTCTCCAAGAGCAGCAGATGCGGATTGTGCAGACCTTTTCCAATTTCTACGGCAAGCCGGACACGCCAAGGGAGCTACAACTGATGGTCTTCTCAGTCAAAGTATAACCCTTGCCAAAAGCATGAGCCGCCCAATGGGCGGCTCGTTTTATTGTATCAAAGTTACGAATATAGCAGTTCGACCAGCTCCATAAAGTCGTCAAGCGTCATTTCGTCGCCATCCTCCAAGTATGTGTCAAAGCCGAATTCTTCGTTCACAGCGTCAATGAGGAAGACAAGTATATCGTGAAAATCCTCGCCTTCATACTCGTAGTAGCAATCTATTCTCACATATATATTGCCGTCGTCATACATAAAGGCTTCCCATTCCAGTTCATCATAAAGGGACATCAGCGCCTCGCCAAAGGGTTCATTATAGCCGTAAATGACACCGTCTTTTACAATGGAAATAAGGTCATCTTCGAATACCGCTATGATTAGGTCGGCATATAATTCATAATCCTTAGCCGCACCGTCAATATCAAAGGAGTAAATATTAAAGGAATCTCCTTCATGCTTATATGTAACAACAGCGGTAGCTAACATGTCATTATATAAAATGCCGCCGCTTACGGTGACATAAGTGTCTGTGTCATCTGTAAATGCGCTCCACTCGGCATCAACCATAAAATTGTCAAACGCCTGCCCTAAATTTTTGGCAGGGTAGAACCCAAGAGCGCTGCCCTTGAGATCACTGATAGCAGCGCTGCTTGAAAAAGCAGTATTGTCAGTGGAAGGAGCAGTGCTGACATCTGCCACCGATGGGGAAAGCGATGGGGTCGCGGCGGGGGTTGGGTCAGGTGAGGAGGGTGTGCAGGATGAGAGCGCGAGGAGCGTCACCGCGCAAATTAGCAAGCAAAGCGGGATGACGCGCAAGTTGCGGTTTTTCATAATTTGTACACTGCCTTTCTTTTCCTTGAATTTAACGAATATAAAGAAGATACCACAAATATATGCCAATGTCAAGCAAATATTGACAACTTTTTTAGCATAGCCCCCGCCAAACCGCGCATACTAAAAACCCTGTTTAACGACAGGGTTTTTCTTTTTCGGAGGTGACATATGGATATATTGTCCGGCTGCGCGGAAAACAACGTGTTAGAACTCAAGCGCCGCTTTGAGCGCGACATGACCTTCATCCTCCGCACCGCCGTCAACCGGCATGACAAAAAGGCCGTTTTCCATCTGGCGTACTGCGGCGGGATGATTGACAACGCCGTTGTCAACGAATACATCATCGGCCCGCTGATCAATTCGGAAGCAATCGACCACACGCGCCCGGCCGCTGTTGTAGAGGAGGCGCTGCTGGGGCATTTCCCACAAATGACGAGTTCTTTCACCGAGATAGAAGAGAGCATTGCCGCTGGCGATACCGTCGTCCTGCTGCCCGGCGGGTTTGACGCGGTCATCCTCAGCACGCAGGGCTTCTCGGCGCGCGGCATTGCCGAACCGACGGGGGAGCGGGTTTTAAGCGGACCGCGCGAGGGGTTCAGCGAGGCGCTGCTGGGTAACCTTTCCATGCTGCACCGCCGATTCCGCAACGGCGGTCTCAAGATTGAGACACGCTCCATCGGGCGGCGCACCCGCACCCGCGTCGCGGTCTGCTACCTCGACGGGGTCGTCAAGCCGGAGCTGCTGAAGGAGCTTCAAAAGCGTTTAGACAACATCGACATCGACGGCGTCTTAGACACGCAGTCCCTCCATGAGCTAATCACCGACCAGAGAAGGTCGCCCTTCCGCTCCGCCGGGGTGACGGAACGCCCAGACATCGTGGCGGGTAAGCTGCTGGAGGGGCGGATTGCCCTGATTGCCGACGGCTCCCCGGCGGTATTGACCTTGCCTTACTTGTTTGTGGAGAATTTCCAAAGCAACGAGGACTATTACGTCAGCTTCATCCACGCCTCCTTCGCGCGTCTGCTTCGGATTGCGGCATTTTTCCTCACAACGGTCACCCCGGCGCTGTATATCTGCTTCGTCTCCAGCCACTATGAGATCCTGCCCGGCTCCATGCTGCTCAACATGGCGTCGGAGTTTCATAACACACCTTTCCCAGCGGCGTTTGAGGCGTTTTTCATGCTGATGGTTTTTGACATCCTGCGCGAAACGGGGATGCGCATGACGGCGGGCGGGGGGCAAGCCCTCAGCATCGTCGGGGCGCTGATCATTGGGCAGGCCGCCGTTGAGGCGCAGATCGTGTCGCCGCAAATGATCATTGTCGCCGCCCTGACCGGAATTACGGGGATATTACTCCCAAAACTGGATGAAGCGTGCCTTACCCTGCGCTACATTTTGCTGGCTTGCGCCTCACTGCTGGGCCTGTTTGGTTTGTCCGCTGGGGTCGTGCTTACCGTCGTTCACTTGCAGCGGCTGTCCTCGCTGGGGGTCGATCAGTTCGGCGGGACACGCGCCGACCAAAAGGACGGGTTGATCCGCGCGCCGCTGTGGATGATGAACACACGCCCGGAGCGGCTGTCCGGCAACAGGCGGCGTCTGCGGCTTTGGAGGGGTAAAGATGCGTAAATATCTAGCCGCGCTTTTGGCTTTCTGCTTTCTGCCGCTGTCCGGCTGCTGGGACTATAAAGACCTAAACAAGCTGTCCATCGTCACGGGGATGGCTTTCGACAGCGCGGAAGATGGAAAGGTGAAAGTCACGCTTGAAATCGTCGACCGCTCTTCGTCGCCAAAGAAAGAGGGCCTACGCACGCGCGCTGTCGAGGTGACGGGCCGGGACGCGGACGAAGCCGTGCGCAAAGCCGCCAAGGGGCTGGATTTTGAGCTGTATTTCGGCGCGATGGCTGTCGCCGTCTTTGGCAAAGATACGCCGTATGGCGACCTGCGCGGCTGGCTTCTGAAAAACCGCGAGGTGCGCGAGACGGTCTATATCGTCTTCGCGGAGGAAGCGGGGGCAATGCTGCATACGGAAGAGGACGACGGCATAGCGGCGTATAAGCTGCGCGACATCCTCGACGCGTCAAAAGACGCCAAACCGCTGGAACTGTACAAAGCGGGGGGTGATAGTCATGGGTAAGGCCTTCTCCGTCCTCGCGCTGTTTATGGTAGGGGAAACACTCGCCATCCCGTTCGCGCCTCTTTTGGCACTGCCGCTGATCCCTCTGATGAAGCCGCTCACATCGTCCCGTACCGCGGAACGGTTGTTAGCCGTTGTGTTCATCCCTTCCGCCGCCGTAACTGCCGCCGCCGCTTCATACCGGATGGCAAAATTCGTGGCCAGCGCGTCTTTGCCGAATACGCCCTTCTGGCTGGTTGCAACCATAACGCTGGCCGTCTCACTCTTTCTCGCGGCCGGAGGCCCGGAGGGGGTTCGGAAATGGGCCGCGTTCGCGCTGCCGTTGACGCTGGGATTCATTGCGCTCGCGGCGCTGCTGTTGTTTGGGAAATTTCAGTATGACGGTTTGGCCGTCCCCCGTATGTGGGAACGCAACCCGGTTCTCTTGGCGTGTGAAGGATTAACCTTGCTGGGGCTTATGCCCGCTATGAGGTATAAAGTAAAGCCCTTTCGGGCATATGGTATCGCGCTAATCGCCGCGTTGGGCGCCGGTGCGGCGGTTTGGGCGCTGGGCAGCCTGACGCTGGGCGCGGAACTGTTTGAGAGTGTTCCATACCCCTTTTACACAGCCCTGCGCGTGGCTAAGGGCGGAGAGATCATCGGGCGCGTCGAGGCGCTTCTGATTCCCGTATCGCTTTGCGTAACAGTGCTGAAAGCCGCCGCCTGCATGACGGTGATCCGGCATGGCGCACAGGCATATCGCAAAGATTAAGATTGACAAAAGGGGGAAAGGCGGGGATAATAGACGGTATATAAACATATAAGAGGGAACGCCATGAAAGAGACCATCTACAGTATCCCCATCAACGAGTCGTTCGAAGTCATCGACGGGCAGTGCCCCCTCTGCCGTCTGCATCTCAAGCTGATCGACGATACGCTGGACTATACGCTCGGCGCAGCGATGATGGAGCCGGACGTACGCCAGCGCACCAACGCGCTTGGGTTCTGCCCCGGTCATCTGGACGCGCTAATCAAACGTCAGAAGCGCTTGCCGCTGGCATTGGTGCTGGAGACGCATATCCAGACACTGCAAAAGAGCGATAAGCACCTGTTTTCAGAAAATTGCTATGTCTGCGACCGTGTGGGCGGTTTTCTGCGCGCGTACTACACCAATATCCTTTACTTATGGCGCACCGAAGAGACATTCCGCAAAAAATGGGACGCGCAGCCGATGATCTGCCGCCCGCATACGGCCGCGCTGGCCGCCGCCGCACCCAAGGAGCTTTCCAAGAAGGAAGCGCCGGTGTTTACCGCGTCGCTCAGGCAAAAGGCTTCCGCCTATATGCAGGGGCTTTCCGAAAGCCTCGCCATCTTCATCCGCAGCTTCGACCACCGTTTCGCGGGCGAGGACCTGGGCGAGCACAAACAAGCGGTGCAGGTCACGGCGGCGTTTTTGAGCGGCCCTAAGAGCGGGGCATAATATGTACTGCGTCATTGACTTTGAGACGACGGGTCTTTCGCCGGCCCTCAGCGACATCATCGAATACGCGGCGGTGCGCGTTGAAGACGACGGGGCAGGCGGTCTGACGGTCAGGGAAGTCCTCACCGAGCTGTGCGTCCCCAAACGGATGCCTATCTCGCCAAAAATCACGCAGATTACCGGCATCACGCCGGACATGGTCGAGGGGTTGCCGCCCTTCGAACAGCATTTGCAAAAATTTTTGGATTTTATCGGCGACGATACGATTGTGGCGCATAACATCCCGTTTGACATGGGCTTCCTGCGCCGCTACTGCGGCGACGCGGGCTTGCCCGCCCCTTCCAAGACGCTTTGCACGCTTGTCCTGTCGCGCAGGATGTGCCGCTTGCGCTCCCACAGGCTGGAAGCGGTGGCGCAGGCGCTGGGCGTGGACGGTACAGGATACCACCGCGCACTGGCCGACGCCTACACAACGGCGAGGGTCTTGATGACATTGTTGGAAATGCGGTCATAGAAACCCCAGCCCCATCATATCGGGATACAGCATAAACCCCTCGCGTATGCCCATTTGCAGCGCGAGTTCTATTTTATAGCGGAAGGTGCCGGGGTCGTCATAGACGACGAAGTGTGTGCGCCCCTCCGCGTCCTTATAGGTAAAGTACCTCGCACCCAGCTCCCCGGAGAAGAAAGACGCGCCTCCCCGTGACGAAAGCATCAGCGAAATCGCTTCCGGGGCCAGCGCGCTTCCCGCGCCACCGGTTGAGGGGAGCGGCAAATCACGCGCCGCCCGTTCCATCTCCAGCGCGACGCGCCCCGCTCCGTACAGGGTTACGGCTTGCCGCAGGCGGTTGGGCAGCGACCCGGACGTCAGCCCGGTGGGCACGAGGACGCGCGCGGCCCCATGGCAATGCGCGTACCGCTCCGGGGCATAGACGGAAAAGCCCCGCGGCAAAAAGGCTTCGGTGCATTCTTTAACAAATATCTCCAGCATTGGCCGCGCGGGCTGTTCAAAGTCGCACACCAGCCCCGAAAACCCCAGCGAACGACAGACATAAAGACACTCCTGCGCAAGCCTGCGCGGGTCGCCCTCGGACCGGTCATACGGCTGGTCGTTGACCACCATCAGGCCGCCGGCCGCGAACGCGCCCGGATGCGGCGAAATCAGCGCAAGGCCCGGCCCGGCCGACCACGCCATATGCGCGATAGACGCGGACACAGGGCCGCGCCCCGCAAACCCCGGGTCTGGCGGGATAGCGCAGCAGTATGTTTTGAAAGGCTCATTCATGAAGGGACACCTCCCCTAATATATCTACGACAAGGGAGCCGCGCATATGAAAAAACCGATCCTCATCGCCAAAGACGTATGCCAGCTCACCCCCGAGGTCTTGAGCAAACGGGGGATACGCATTGTACTGTGCGACTTGGACAACACGCTGGCGGGCTATAGCGCCAACGTGCCCGACAAAGCGGTGGGGGAATGGATACAAAGCCTGAAGGACGCGGGTATCCCGCTGTTTATCGTCTCCAACGCGGGGCAAAAGCGGGTAGCGGCATTTTGCGAGCCGTTGGGGCTTCCTTTTATGTCTAAAGCCCGAAAACCGCGCCCCCATGCCCTTTTGGAGGCCGCTTCATTTCTCGGCGCGTCCCCGGCGGAGGCGGCGATGGTGGGCGATCAGTTTTTTACCGATGGCAGGGCGGGACGTAACGCGGGGATACAGGTGGTCTTGGTGCCGCCAAGGGTGAAAGGTTTTTTCTTTACGCTTAGAAGATGGGCGGAGACGCCCTTTATCAAAAGGAGCTTGGAGCAGGTATGAGTAAGCTGCTGTTCGGCCCGGCGGGCTGTGACGAGGGTTATACCGGAAAGGTGGCCGACATCCCGGCGTATCTTGCCGAAAACGGGCTGGACGCGTTTGAGGTGCAGTGCGGACACGGTGTGCGGATGGGTGAAGCCGCCGCCAAAACATTGAAAGGGAACGCGGAACGGCACGGTATCGCGCTCAGTGTCCACGCGCCGTATTTCATCAGTCTGGCAAACCCGGAGCGGCTGGAGGGCAATATCGGATACCTTCGGCAATCGGCGGAGCTGGCCGGATGGCTGGGGGCGCGGCGCATCGTCGTCCACACCGGCGCGTTGATGGGTTTATCACGCGAGGACGCTTTGGACGCGGCAAAGGAAACGGTCAAAAGCATTCTGGAGACAGCGCGGGCGGAAGGCTGGCCCGACGTGCTGTTCTGCCTGGAAACGATGGGCAAAATCAACCAGCTCGGCACGCTGGAGGAAGTGCTTGATCTGTGCAAACCGGACGGCAGGCTGCTGCCCTGCGTTGATTTCGGGCACTTATACACGCGGTCGTTGGGTTCGTTCGACGGAGCGGAGGCCTTCGCGTCGGCGCTGGATGTGATCGAGCGTAAACTGGGGGCGGAGCGGGCGAGGGACTGCCACATCCATTTCTCCAAAATCGCCTACACCAAAAGCGGGGAGAGCAAGCATCTCACCTTTGACGACGACGGGGGGCCGGACTGGGCGCCGCTGGCGCGCCTGTTGGCAGAACGCAGCTACCGCTCCACCGTCATCTGTGAATGCCGCGGGACGCAGACACGAGACGCGGCGGCGATGAAACAAGTCTATGAGGGGTACTTGGCATGAGAGAACGGTTGCAGAGAATAAAAGACATCCTCAATAAAAAAGACCTCGACGGCCTGATGCTGACCGGCGAGGTATCGCGCTTGTACGCGACAGGTTTGAAGACTTCGGCGGGGGTTGTGCTGGTTACGCCGGAGAAGAGTGTCTTCATCACCGATTTCCGTTATATCGAAATGGCGCGGGCAACGCTGGACGGGCTGTTTACCGTCGAGCAGAATACGATAGAACGCAGGCCGTCCGCTATCGTCCATGAAGCCCTCCCGCGCGCCAAACGGCTGGGCATTGAAGCCGATATACTGACCCTCAAAAGCGCGGAGGGCTGGACAAAGGCGTTTGCCGACGCCGGGAACAAATCTGTGAAGCTGATTCCCGCCGAGGATGATGTGCGCGCCCTGCGGGCTGTTAAAGACGATGCGGAGATCGGAGCGATGCGGCAAGCCCAGCGCATAGCAGAGAAGACGCTGGAAGAAATCCTGCCGCTTCTGCGCCCGGGCGTGACCGAACGCGCCGTCTGCGCCGAGATCGTGTACCGTTTACTGAAAAACGGAGCGGAGAAACCGAGTTTCGACCCCATCGTGGCCTCCGGCCCCAACAGCAGTATGCCGCACGCCGTACCCTCAGACCGCGCCATAAAGCGCGGGGATTTTGTGACGCTGGATTTCGGGTGCGTGTACAGGGGATATTGTTCCGACATGACGCGGACGGTGGCGGTCGGGGAAGCGACGGATGAGATGAGAAAAGTCTACGGCATCGTCTTAGAGGCGCAGGCTGTTGGCATAGCGGCGGCCAAAGCGGGTATGACCGGCAAAGACATTGACGCGGCGGCGCGGAAGATCATCTCCGACGCGGGCTACGGCGACTGTTTCGGTCACGGGTTCGGCCACGGGTTGGGGCTCGAAGTCCACGAGCCGCCCAACGCCAACCCATCGGAGGAAAAAGAGCTGCCCGCCGGGGCCGTTATCTCCGCCGAACCGGGGATTTACCTGCCGGGGCGGTTTGGCGTACGGATTGAGGATGTGGCCGTGCTGACGGCGGCAGGGTGCGAAAATTTGATGCTGGCGCCGAAGGATTTGCTGATCCTTTGAATTATTCCACTTGCCAAATAGCGCCGGATGGGATACAATATCGGGGTATTTGAACATACTAAACATGGGAGGATTCATTTTATGATTATGGCGGGAGATTTCCGCAACGGCGTTACGTTTGAGATGGATGGTCAGGTCATGCAGGTCATCGAGTTCCAGCATGTCAAACCGGGCAAGGGCGCGGCTTTTGTGCGCGCGAAGATCCGTAACGTAATCTCAGGGGGCGTTATCGAGCGCACCTTCAACCCCTCCGATAAATTTGAGAACGCCTTTGTGGAGCGGCGCGACATGGAGTATCTTTACAACGACGAGGAGCTGTATTACTTCATGGACAACGAGTCCTTTGAGCAGATACCCGTCGGCAAAGACATCATCTCCACCTGCCGCTTTGACCTTATCAAAGAAAATATGGTTTGCAAGATTTTGTCTTACAAAGGAAGCGTCTTCGGCATCGAGCCGCCCACCTTTGTAGAGTTGCGGGTGACCGAGACCGAACCGGGCGTCCGCGGCGACACCGCCACCAACGTCACCAAGCCCGCGACGCTGGAGACGGGCGCGGTGGTAAAGGTACCGCTGTTTATCGACACCGGCGACATGCTCCGCATCGACACGCGGACGGGCGAATATCTGGAACGCGCTAAATCATAGGAGGATAGATATGTACGCGAAAAAGGTAGAGTACCTCAAAGGGCTGATGGCGGGGCTGTCGCTTGACCCAAACACCAACGAGTATAAGCTGTTCACCGCGATTATCGACGCGATTGACGCGTTTTCCGGCGCGTTGTCGGACGTTGAGGAAGATGTGACCGATTTGGAGGACACGCTCGACGGCCTCAACGACGAGATGGATTCCATCAGCGACTTGATGGAGGCCCTCGGCGATTTCGACGGCGACGGCGACGACAATATCCGCCCGTTCCCCGGCGGAGAGGACGGCGACGAAGAAGATGACGACGGCGGAGAATATGAAGTGACCTGCCCTGGTTGCACCCATGTCTTTATCGTGGACGAGGAGACCATCTTCAAGGGCAAGGCGTCCTGCCCCTCCTGCAAGGAAAAGCTGTCTTTCGACATCGGCGGGGACGGGGGCTGCGGCTGCGGGCGCTGCCATGACGGGCACAAGGACGAGGAAAACGATGACTGACGTCCGCAATCTGGCGGCAAGCAGGGACGCACTCATTTTAGCGCATTACTACCAGACGATGGATATCCAGCGTGCCGCCGGCGCTGTGGGGGATTCCTTTGAGTTGGCTAAGAAGGCCGCGTCGGCGCCGCAAAAGACGCTGATTTTCTGCGGGGTACGCTTTATGGCGGAAAGCGCTAAGATACTCTGCCCGGACAAAACCGTCATCCTGCCCGTTCAGGACGCGGGGTGTCCGATGGCTGACATGGTAACGCCGGACGATGTGCGGAAACTGCGCGAAAAGCATCCCGGCGCGGCGGTAATGGCGTATGTCAACACCTCGGCCGAAGTCAAGGCTGTGTGCGATATTTGCTGTACCTCCTCCTCGGCCGAACGGGTGGCGCGGAGCTTACAAGAGGAGGAGATCATCTTCCTGCCGGACAAAAACCTTGGCGCGTTTGTCGCCGCCCGTGTGCCGGAGAAGCGGTTTATCCTGTTTGACGGGCATTGCCCCATCCACCATCGTGTCACGGCGGATGACGTAAACGCCGCCAGAAACCAATATCCCGGCGCAAGAATCCTCCTGCACCCCGAATGCCCGCCGGAAGCCGTCGCTCTGGCCGACGGGGCGGGCAGTACATCATGGATTCTACAGCAAGTGGAGCAGACGCCGCCGGGGAGCCGGTTTATCATCGGCACAGAGGAAGGGATTATAGAGCGGTTGCGCGAAACCGCGCCGGGACGGGAGTGTTTTATTCTTAAGCCAGGATTTGTCTGCGAGGACATGAAAAAAACCACGCATGACGATGTAGTCCGCGCGTTGAACGGGGAAATCCCTGCCGTTACATTAGATAAAGCCCTGATGGAGCAAGCGCGCAAAAGTTTGACACGGATGATGGCGGTCGGATGAAGACAGATGTATTGATTATCGGGAGCGGCCTCGCCGGGCTGTATACGGCGTTGCACATCGACAGGGGGCTGTCGGTGCTGTTCGTCACCAAGGAGAGCATGGACGAATCCAGCTCATGGCTTGCCCAGGGCGGCATCGCGGCGGCTGTGTCTAAGGACGATACGCCTGAGTATCATATGGAGGACACACTGGCGGCGGGCGCGGGGCTGTGCGACGGACAAGCTGTACGCGTTTTAGCCGCGGAAGGGCCGGAGGACATACGCCGCCTTGTCGATATGCGGGTGCCGTTTGACATAGACGGGGAAGGCGACCTCGCCATTACGCGGGAGGGCGGCCATACCCGCAAGCGGGTGGTCCACGCGGGCGGCGACGCCACCGGGCGCGAGACGGTACGCGTTTTGATGAAGCTGGTGATGGAGCGGCAAAACGTCACGTTTTTGGGAAACTGCTTTGCAACCGGCCTTCTCACAAGGGACGGCGCCGTCTTCGGCGCGGCGGCCCTGATAGACGGAAAGCCCGAAACCATCCAAGCCCGCTTCACTGTTTTGGCGACCGGAGGGCTAGGGCAGATTTACGGCAAGACGACCAACCCCTCCGTCTCGACCGGCGACGGTTTTGCGCTGGCTCTGCGGGCGGGGGCGGAGCTTCGGGATATGGAGTTTGTGCAGTTCCACCCGACCGGGCTGTATGACCCGGAACGCGGCGGCAACGCTTTTCTGATTACCGAAGCGATGCGCGGCGAGGGGGCTGTATTGCGCAACGCGGAAGGGGAGCGGTTTACGCAAGAGCTCGCGCCACGGGACATTTTGTCCCGCGCCATCATCGCGGAAATGGCCCGAGGCAGACAGGAATGCGTATATCTGGACACAAGCCCTATTCAAGAAGAACGCTTCCGGCAGCGTTTCCCCACCGTTTACGGGGAATGCGTCAAAAGGGGCGTCAGCACAAGCCGTATCCCCGTATGCCCCGTGCAGCACTATCAAGTAGGCGGTATACGCGTCGATCTGTACGCGCGTACGGCAGTTCCGGGGCTGTATGCGGTGGGGGAAGTCTCCTGCACCGGCGTCCATGGGGCGAACAGGCTGGCGTCAAACTCGATGCTGGAGTGCTTGGTGTTTGGCCGCAGGGCGGCGGAGGCAATTAACAGTGAACAGTTAACAGTGAACAGTGGCACGGCGGATGTAGTACAGACAAGCTCAGACAGTCTGCCGCCTGAAATGCAACGGCATATCCGCGCTGTATGCGACCGTTATGCGGGGGTCGTGCGTACGTTTTCGGGATTAAAGCAGGGTTTGGGTGAAATGGAAGCTATATTGTCCCGGACACGGGACAGCAACGCCCGTGAGTGGCTCGAAACGCGCAACATGGCTTTGTCGGCCCGCGCTGTCTTATCGGCGGCGCTTAACCGGCGTGAAAGCGTCGGTACACATTTTATAAATGGGGAAGGTGTATCGCATGTTTGATCTGGACAGCTTAATCCAAACCGCGCTGAAGGAGGACATCGGCTGGGGGGACATCACGACCGAAGCCTGTGTGCCGCCTGATTTACAGGCGGTAGGCGCGTTTATCGCCAAAGAGCCTATGGTCATCTGCGGCCTGTTTACGCTTCAGCGGGTCTTTGCCGCGATGGATGAGAGGGTAAAGGTAATGCTGCATTGCCAGGACGGCAGTATGCTGCTTGCCGGGACGATGGTCGCCGAAGTCTCCGGCCCCGCGAGGGCAATCCTCACAGCCGAGCGTACATCACTCAACATCTTACAGCGTCTGTCCGGCATCGCCACACGGACGCGCGAGGCCGTCACGCAGGTGGAAGGCACGCAGGCGAGGGTATGCGACACCCGCAAGACGACGCCGGGGCTGCGCGAGCTGGAAAAATACGCTGTACGCATCGGCGGCGGCTCCAACCACCGCATGGGCCTGTCGGACGGTGTTTTAATCAAGGACAACCACATCGCCGCCGCCGGGAGTATCGCGAAAGCGGTTGATGCCGCGCGCAAGCGGATTCCGCACTCAATCAAGATCGAAGTGGAGACGGCGACGATTGACGATGTGCGCCAGGCCCTCAGCTCAGGCGCCGACATCATCATGTTCGACAACATGGACATACCGATGATGACCGAAGCGGTCCGCCTCGTCAACGGGCGCGCCCTCACCGAGGCGTCGGGCAACATGGGCGACAAGCCCCTGCGCGAGGTCGCGATGACCGGCGTAGACCTGATCTCGATCGGCGCGCTGACCCACACCGTCCATGCCGCCGACATCAACCTAAAGCTGGGGTCCACTCCCAAAGCCCTGTGAGGATTGCCGTACTCGCGGACATCCACGGCAACCTGGCCGCGCTGAACGCGGTGCTGGACGATGCGCGGGTACATGGCGCGGAACAGTTTATATTGGCGGGGGATTATATTTTCGATCTGCCTTGGTCGAATGAGGTAACGGAAACCATCCAATCCCTTGAAAGCGCGGCTGTGATCCTTGGAAACAAAGAGGGCTACCTTCCCGGTCTTCTATCGGAGCACCGGGAAGGCTGGGTTTATGAGCAGTTCGGCTCGATGGTTCAGACCGTGCGGGACATGAAGCCGGAGAATGCGGAATATTTGCTGAATCTGCCGCAATCGGCGACGGCGCTTTTGCCGTCGGGGAGAAAGGTGTATATAAGGCATTGGTTTTCTGAGTTTGGGATAAGCGGCAAGACAGAGGCGATCAGCGCTAAAATGTTCCGAGAAGCGACGCAAAACCGGTCTTTTGACCGGGACGCTTTTATGCGAGGCGTACACGATTTTCTGCAACGACCTGCTATCGTAGATATGGTATCCGCCATTGACGCCGACGCGGTGGTGTTTGGGCATACGCATCTGCAATGGCACGGTACCTGCGGCGGCAAACTTGTCCTCAACCCCGGCTCTTGCGGTCAGCCGCTCGACGGCGACAACCACTCCGCGTATACGCTGCTTACCGACACGTCCGAAGGGTTGCTTGTTGAGGAACGGCGCGTTTCGTATGACGTCGAGTCCGTTATACGCAAGGCGAAGCAATCGGCGGTTTACCGGCAGGGCAGGGTTTGGGTGGAGCTGGTCTTTGCCGCTATGCGGAGCGGCTTTGACACGTTTGGGCCGTTTTTCGGGCTGGCGGAAAAGCTCGCCAACGAGCGCGGGCAGTCCGGCATCCCTTACAGCAACGAGGTTTGGAACCTTTCATACGAGCGATATTGGGCAGGAGAAAGAGCATAACGGATGTTTACACTCATCACAACCGACAACCTCGCCCGGCGGGGGCGTTATCAGACCCCGCACGGGACGGTGGAGACGCCGGTCTTTATGAATGTCGCCACACAGGCCGCCATCAAAGGCGGCCTTTCGTCGTCGGACCTCGCCGCCGTGGGCTGTCAGGTCGCGCTGTGCAATACCTACCACCTGCACCTGCGCCCCGGTGAGGACGTCATCGAGAATCTGGGCGGCCTGCACCGCTTTATGGGCTGGAACGGCCCTATGCTGACCGACAGCGGCGGGTTTCAGGTTTTTTCGCTGGCAAAACTGCGCAAGATCACCGAGGAGGGCGTCTCGTTCGCGTCGCATGTCGACGGGCGGCGTATTTTCCTAAGCCCGGAGGCCGCGGTGGACATACAGGCCAAGCTGGGTTCGGATATCCAGATGGCTTTTGACGAATGCGTAGAAAACCCGGCGGCCTATGAATATGTGAAGGCTTCCGCCGAACGCACGGCCCGCTGGCTGGAACGCTGCAAGGAGCAGATGAAGCGGTGGGGAGGCGGACAGGATCTTTGGGGGATTAATCAGGGCGGCGTCTATGACGACCTGCGTATAGTGCATATGAAGCGCATCGCGGAACTGGACTTGCCGGGCTATGCCGTCGGAGGTCTGGCGGTCGGGGAAGAGACGGAAGTGATGTATCATGTGCTGGACATTTTGGAAGAGCACATGCCCCGGCAAAAGCCCCGTTATCTGATGGGCGTGGGCACGCCGGAAAACATTATCGAAGCCGTCGCCCGGGGAATAGACTTTTTTGACTGCGTGATGCCCGCCCGCAACGCGCGGCACGGGCACCTGTACACATGGCGGGGACGAATCAACCTGCTCAACGAACGCTATAAAGACGATGGCAGGCCGGTGGATGAGACCTGCGGCTGCCCCCTGTGCCAAAACCATTCCCGCGCCTACCTGCGGCACCTGTTTAAGGCGGGCGAGGTCCTTGCGCTCCGTTTGGGGGTTCTGCACAACCTTTGGTTTTATAACAGCCTGATGACGCGAATCCGTTTGGAAATCGAAAACGGGACGTTTCAGGCGTTCCGGGCAGAGTGTAAAGGCGTTTTGGACGCGAGGGCAGTGCTGTGAAGAAAAATCCTTTACGATTCCTGCCGATTGCTTTACTTCTTGCTTTGGTGCTGGGGCTGTCCGTCTGGCGGTATATCTCCATTCCCGCCCCAGTGCGCCAATACGACGGGCGGACATGGGAGCTGACAATGGAGGCCGCCGGGTTTACCGGCGACGCGCCGTACGGCAAACAGGTGGCGGTGCGTTTGAACGGCGTCAGCGGGACGCTGTATTATACAGGCAAACAGGATTTCGAACCGGGGGATATATTGTCCGGCCCTTTCCGCATAACGCTCACCCCGCGTTCGGGAAGCCACTTCAAAGCGGCGACCTATCAGGAAATCGCCGTTGAGGAAGGCAGTCCGCGTTTAAGAGACCGCCCGGTCATATGGGCGAAGGCGGTCAAAGACCGTATCGCGTCGCTCTACTCCGGCGACAGCGCGGCGCTTCTGACCGGTATCCTGACCGGCGACAGAAGCAGTTTTACCGACGCGCTGACCGGCGACCTGTTTTCCACCGGTATGACGCATGTGGCGGCGGTATCGGGGATGCACGTGTCGATCCTTGCGGGGTTTATCGTACTGGTGGCGCGGAGCCGGAGGAGATCGTTCTTCATCTCTTTGCCAATGATCTTCCTCTATGTGGCAATCACTGGGTTTACGCCATCGGCGGTACGCGCCGGGATTATGATCACCATTTTCACCGTCGCGCCGCTGCTCGGCAGGGAGTATCACTCTCTGCGCGCCCTGGTCACCGCGTTTTTGATTCTGTGTGTTCTCAACCCGTATGCCGTTTTTGAGCCGGCCATGCAGCTTTCCTTCTCCGCGACATTGGGGCTTATTTTATTCGCGGGTAAATGGCAAAGGGCTTTGGAGATAAGATTCAGTAAACCTCCCGTACCGAAACGCGCGGCACGTTTCATCGCGTCGTCGCTCTCCGCTTCGTGCGCGGCGCTTGTGTTTTCCATGCCGTTTGCGGCGTATTGGTTCGGCGGGGCGTCGCTGCTCGCGCCGTTGTCCAATTTATTGCTGCTCTGGCTTGTCAACATCATCTTCATCGGCGGCGCGCTGTCGCTGGCTTTTCCGTTCCTCACGCCGGTTGCCGGGGCTGCCCTCGTTCTGTTCCGCGCCGTGCTCGCGCCGCTTGCCAAGATACCTTACGCCGTTTTGTATACGGCGCAACCGTATTTGTTGGCGTGGCTGTTGTACGCGTACGCAATGTTTGTTATACTGGTACTCACAAGACGCTGGAAAGCGCCCCTTCTTTTGACCGTATCCGCGCTGGCCGTGTGCCTTTCGCTGACCGTTTGGCGCGACAGCCGGTTCCGGTTGGAGATCACGGCGCTGGATGTGGGGCAGGGGCAGTGTATCGTCATTCGCTCCGGCGGGCAGACCGCCATCTATGACTGCGGCGGCAGCGCAAACGCCGGGCGTGTCGCGGCGCAGTTTTTACAGAGCAGAGGGATACGCGGGACGGACGCCCTGATCCTGTCACATTATGACAACGACCATATCAACGGCGTCCCTGCGCTGGCCTCTCTGGTCGATGTGCCGGTGATTTATGGCCCTGAAGCGGAGACTATGCCGGACGCGTTCCCGGTGGAAAGAGTGGGGCAAGGTCAGACCTTTACACTGGGCGAGGCGGAAATCACATTGATTCCGTCGGGCTGGTTCGGAGACGACAACGCGCTCAGCCTGTCTATCCTGGTCACGCTGGACGGATTCTCCTTCCTCGCCACCGGTGATATGGGGCATCCCAGCGAACGCTGGCTGCTGCGCCAAACCGGGTTACGCCATGCCGACGTTATCATGGCGGGGCACCACGGGTCGTCCGGGTCAACGTCCGCGGAACTTTTGGATGCGCTGGCCCCGCAGGCAACAGTCATCTCGGTCGGAATCAACAACAGCTACGGCCATCCGTCGCGGGAGACGATGCAACGTCTGCTGGAGCGAGACATAGCCGTATACCGCACCGACAGGCGCGGGCATGTCATCATAAGGGTATAAGGGGGCGCCGTCATGCCGGGGTACACCGAGATAAACCGTGAAATCAAGGAAAACAGGCTGCAAAGGCTATATGTCTTCCACGGTGAGGAGGCGTATCTGCGCGGGCATTGCCTCGAGCGGATTCAAAAGGCGCTTGTGCCGGAGGGCGCGGAGGGTTTTAACCTGCATCGCTTTTCCGGCAAGGGGGTTACTCTGCGGGAACTGGCCGGAGCGGCGGAGAGCATACCGTTTCTCTGTGAGCGCAAGCTCGTCGTCGTTGACGACTTCGATTTGATGGGCATCCCGTCAACCGAGCGTGACGGGTGGGCGGCGTTCCTCAACAACCTGCCCGACACCTGCTGTCTGATTTTTGTATACGATACCATCCCCTATAAGCCGGACGGGCGCAGCAAGATACAGGCCGCGCTGAACCAAAGCGCGTCTGTTGTGGAGTTCAAGGAGCAGGGGGATTCCGCCCTGATCGCGTGGGCGGTACGGCATTTCAAGGCGCTTGGAAAGGAAATCGAACATTCACTGTGCGAACACCTCATCTTCCGCTGCGGCAGAAGCATGACGGCGCTATACGGCGAGATACAGAAAGTAGCGGCTTACAACGAAGCGCCGCACATTGCTCAAGAGGCCATCGACGAGGTGACGGAGCCAGTGCTGGAGGCTGTCTCGTTTAACCTAAGCGACGCCGTCGCGGACGGCAACACGCGCAAAGCCGCGCGTATCCTGCAAACCTTGCAGTGGATGCGCGAGCCGCCGGAGGTACTTCTGGGCGCCGTTGGCAAGACATTGCGCGGCTTATACGCCGCGAGGCTGGCGATCGAGCATAGGAAAACCGCCCGCGACGTCATGGAAATCTGCGGCTACCGCAGCGCGTACCCGGCCGAAAAACTGCTGCGGAGCGCGAAAAAGCGCCCGCTGGCGTGGTGTCAAAACGCGCTGCTGTATTGCCGCGAGGCCGACGCGATGCTGAAGGGCGAAATTGAAGTCGAAAGGGAGAGGGTGATGGAATGGCTGCTGGCCAAGCTCGTCTGAAAATCAAAGAGGTTATCATCGTAGAGGGCAAGTATGATAAAAACACGCTGGCTCAAGTGATTGACGCGACCATCATAACAACAGGCGGCTTTTCGCTGTTTAAGGATAAAGATTTGCGCGCGCTGCTGCTGCGCCTCGCCAAAGAGCGCGGCGTCATCGTGCTGACCGACGCCGACGGCGCGGGGCTGGTCATCCGCAAGCACCTCCGGGGCCTGCTGCCGCCGGAGATGGTCAAACACGCCTACATCCCGGAGCGTTTTGGCAAAGAGCCGCGCAAAAAGCAAGCGGGCAAGACGGGCCTGCTCGGGGTGGAGGGCATGTCGCCGGAGGTTTTGCGTGACATCATCCTCAAGGCGGGCGCAACGGGGCACGAAGGGGAGCGCAGGGCCGTGACCAAAAAAGACCTCTATGAATGGGGCCTGTCGGGCGGCCCCAACAGCGCCAAAGTGCGCAAGGAACTGCAAGCAAAGCTGGATCTGCCGCAAAACCTGTCTTCCAAAGCCTTATGCGAGGTTTTGACCATGCTGGGGCTATATGATACGGCTGCCGCATATAGTGGTAGAGCGAACGAAAAAACCTGACCTCCCCAAATGGGAGGTCAGGTTTGACAAACGGAGCCGTCAGCTATATAATCAGTGCAGGATGCCTGCGGGCGATGTCGCCGCATCTTCCACGCCCTCGGCAAGCGTCAGCATATGTTCGAGGAACGCCGCGCCTTCAACCGGGTCGTAAGCGCAGACGGCGTCTAGGCAATGCGCGAACAGGTTGATATGCTCTCCGGGGCTGCAAAGCACGGCGCGCGTGAGCTTTTTGAAGAATGCGAACACATCCGGGGACGCGGCATACGGCTCCAACTGCGCGGCGTAGGGGAGCAGTTCGGTCAGGTTTTGCGATTCCAGCGCCTGCTCGGCTTGGCGGAGCAGCGCTTCGGCTGTATATGTCATTGCGGGCCATTCTCCTTCGTGGCTAGCGTACGCTAGGCTTTATCTATAGTCTAAACGCAGTATATCACATGCCAACCCATATATCAAGTGGTTTTGAAAAAAATAAACACAATATTTTGTGAGAGCGGCCTCGTTGCCCGGAGACGCCGGGAACGGAGCGCGACCGTCGGAGGGACGTTTTATGGTTCGCCGGAATCTGTTTTTTCTTCTACTCATCATCCTGATCATCAGTATAGCAGGGTATGCCCTGTATACGCCGGAGCCCGCCCGCCCGGCGCACGTTGAAAACCCGGCGCAGCCCGGTTTTTTCGCGCCGTACGGCTATACGCCGATCATAGATCCCGGGCACGGCGGTATGGATCCCGGGACGGAATCGGTCAATGGCACGGTAGAAAAGAAAATAAATTTGGAAATCAGCTTAAAAACTGATCTGCTCATGCGTTTTTTAGGGTTGAACACCGTCATGACCCGCGATACCGACGATTCCATCCACGACCCGGACGCGGTTTCCATATACGACAAAAAGGTGACGGACATCAACAACCGCACCCGGCTGGTCAACGAAACGGAAAACGGCGTTTTGATCAGTATCCACCAAAACTATTTTGACCAGCGCCAATACTATGGCGCGCAGGTCTTTTACAGGGGCGATGAAAACAAGGCGTTCGCCAATGTCATGCAGGATACGCTGCGGCTGGCCCTCGACCCTGAGAATCACCGGGAAAGCAAAACGATCAGCAATGTCTCCCTGCTTAACAATACCACAAAGCCCGCTATCCTCATAGAGTGCGGCTTCCTCTCCAACGAGGAGGAGGAAGCCCTGCTCCGCTCGGAACACTACCAGCGTAAGACGGCTATGGCGATTGCCAAAGGATTTCTGGACTACATAAGGAGCGGCCAATGAAACGTGATACATCTTTCTTCTGCACCGATTGCGGCAACGAAAGCGCCAAATGGATGGGGAAGTGCCCGGCTTGCGGCGCGTGGAACACCTTTGCGGAACAACCGGCGGAGCAGCCTGCCGCCGGAAAGAAACGCTCATCGAAAACGGCATCCGCCGCACCCTCCGAGCCGCCCGTCCGGCTCGATTCGGTGCGCCTTGCCGAAGAGGTGCGCGTTTCCACCGGGCTGGAGGAAGCCGACCGCGTCCTGGGCGGCGGCGCCGTGGCCGGAGCGCTGTACCTGCTGTCAGGCGACCCGGGAGTAGGGAAGTCCACACTGCTGATGCAGATATGCGGCGCGCTGTCACGCCGCCATAAGGTTTTGTATTGCTCGGGTGAGGAATCGGTGCGCCAGCTCCGTCTGCGCGGGGAACGCCTTTCCTCAAGCGAGATGCTGGTATTGGCGCAAACGGAGCTAGAAGGGCTATTGGCGGCTGTTAAATCTGAAAAGCCGGATTTTCTGGCGGTGGACTCCATCCAGACCATGCGCAGTGAAACGCTTAACGGCGCGCCGGGCAGCGTCTCGCAGGTGCGCGAATGCGCCCTAGCGCTGATGCGGATGGCCAAGGACGAAGGCGTGACCGTCTTTTTAGTCGGGCATATCACCAAAGAGGGCGCGATCGCGGGGCCGAAGGTGCTGGAGCACATGGTTGATTGTGTGCTGTACCTGGAAGGGGACAGGCACCTGCGCGTTTTACGGGCGGAGAAAAACCGTTTTGGTTCCACCCGCGAAATCGGTGTGTTTGAAATGGCCGGGGACGGCCTCCGCGAAGTGCCCAACCCTTCCGAAACGCTTTTGGCGGGCAGGCCGGTGAACGTGTCCGGCACATGCGTCGCTTGTATCATGGAAGGCGTGCGCCCGGTGCTGGCCGAGATACAGGCATTGGTCACACCCACGCCCTTTCCGTCGCCGCGCCGGACGGTCAGCGGTCTGGAATACAACCGCGCCATGCTGCTGCTGGCGGTACTGGAAAAACGGGCGGGGCTGTATGTGGGCAATCAGGACGCATATATCAATGTTGTCGGCGGCCTGCGTGTCAGCGACACGTCGGTTGACCTGCCCGCGCTGCTGGCCCTTGCGTCAAGCCATATGGACAAGCCCCTGCCGCCGGATCTGGCGGCGTTCGGCGAGGTGGGGCTGGCGGGGGAACTGCGGGGCGTGCCGTTTATAGACCAAAGGCTGTCGGAGGCGTACCGGCTTGGGTTTACGGCGGCGATCATCCCGAATGTGAAAAACACCCCCATCCCCGAAGGGATGAAGGTGATGAAAGCAAAAACGCTGAAAAATGCTTGTTCCCTGGTTTTTGATTAATCTTTCCCATTCCCGCCGGGTAGCTCCTTGCGTCCCGCGCCGGCCGCAAGCCAATTGCTGTCTTTGATCTTGAATGTGCCCACCTGCTCCCTTTGTGTGGCGGCCTGGCTGTTCATTTCCTCGGACATGGCGGACAGTTCTTCCGCGCTGGAAGCCACTTGCTGGGTGATGGAGGAGACGATCTTGAGATCGTCGTTCATCTGTCCGACATTGGCGTTGCTCTTTTGGGAATTCTCGGCAATCTGCTTGATTTTCTCATCGCTCATGGAAACCCCTTCCATGATTTTTGTGAACGATTGCGCCGTCACTGCCGCGAGTTGCTTTCCGGCGGTGGCTTTTTGCGTGGATAACTCAATCAGGCCCGCGCTCTCCTTCGCCGCCTCCGCACTTTTCGTCGCCAAGGACCGTACCTCCTCGGCTACGACGGAAAAGCCCTTTCCATGCTGTCCCGCCCGCGCGGCCTCCACGGCGGCGTTGAGCGCGAGGATGTTGGTTTGGAAAGCGATGTCTTCAATCGCCTTTAGCACCTTATTGATGCCCTTGCCGGCTTCGTTGATGTCGTTCACAGCAGCGGAGAGCTGTTTTAGGTTCTTGTCGCCTTCCTGCGCGTCTTGCTTGACCTGATCTTCGATAAAGAGCGCGTGTTGGAGCATCTCAACGCTTTCATTGTTATTGTCTATGATATTTTTCATGATTGTGGAGAGATGGTCCACGGCTTCCGCCTGCTTTGAGCACCCGTCCGAAAGAGAATTGCTGTTGTTCGACAGTTCCGCGGATTCTGTGGATATTTGGCTCGACATATCGTTGAGGTCGGTAAACACGGCGTTCAGGTGTTCCAATGTAGACTTCAAAGCCTGCCCTATGGCGTCGCCCTGGAAAGCCAGCTTGATGTCCCCGGTAAGGTCGCCTTCCGCGATCATTTTTACCTCATCAGTCAAATCGCCGAGCCTGATCCGCAACGAACGGACGGATCGGGCCAGGATGCCTGTTTCATCGGGGAGGTCCATGAACGGGTCAAGTGCGGATGTGTGGAATTCGCCTTTCGCCACGGAGTCCACAACATCAGAGATAATTACAAAGGGTTTGCTGATGGATTTGCCGACAAACAGGCTGGCAACCGCCACAAAGATAAAGACGAAGGGGAAGAGGAGGATGATCCTTCTGACCGACGACGACGCAAAAGCGCTGTATTCTGTTTCCGGTACCAAAATGAGCAGCTCGTAGTCATTGATAAAACTGGCCTGCACCACCATATAATCCGTATCGTTCAGCTTAATTTCAAAAACCTCGCCGTGATTTACGTTTCCGGCGGCGCTAAGGCTGTTCCTATCCCCATCGCTGAGATTCCTGATAAAACTGTTTGTTTCGTAAAATGTGCCATTAACATCCTTAATTAACGCAAAACCGGATTCATAGATCGTAAAATCCTTAATTAAATCTTCAATGCTCTGGATCGGAATATCGACGCCGGCCACGCCGATTGTCACGCCGCCGATAACGACCGGCTCCACATAGCTCACGATAACGTCGGCATCCCATTCATGAAGCCGCGTCCAGTAAGGCCGGCCGGAGTTATACGCGCCGAAAAACCATTCCATGTAATAGGAGTCTTCATCCTGATACTCCTCGTACTCCTGCGGCTCCATCTCCTCAACGCCGCCTTCGTTCTTTTCAAAAAACAGCTCGTTTACATGGGGATTGCCCGTTAAGTCGGGATGGACGGCGAAATAGGCTCCGGCGATGAAATCAGACCGATCGACGATGTTGTAGATGAATCCGCTCATGATTGGTCTGATGGTTTCTTCAAAGTAACCCTCCGGGTCTTTTGTATATTCATCCACATCAAAGCACGCTTCCGCGAAATCCTTCAGGCTAGCCACCCTATACATCGCGTCCACAAACGCCAGATTGCACTCTCCATGCAGTCCAAATAGCTGGGTTTTAAGGGATTCGCGCGAATACATATCTACGCGCTCCAAGGAGACGAATTGCATGTAGAACGCAATGGGGATGGCGACAATCGCGACCGCTGCCAAAACAATGGCGGAGATTTTCCAATGCAACCGCTTGAAAACAAATCGCTTTTTCATAATCGTCCCACCTTGCATAATATCGACTATAGTATACAAGACGGACGCTTATTTGTCAATAATCGTTCATTTCCGCGCGCCCCGGCACACGATTTCGGCAGGAACCTTCAGCCGTTCCCGAAGACGCCGCCTTCGTTAACCTGCAAACACCCTCATTTTGGTAAACGCAATCCTCCGTACAGGGGATCATCACCCGCTCACCCCGTTTCACCCTGCAATATCTGGCTCAACGGTTTCCCGCTCGGCCTCAGCACGCGTTTCATTTTATACAGCAAGTCCGGTTCGCCCGCTCTGACCTCCCCGACGCCGAGCGTGCAGGAAAGGGTTATCTTATATCCCATCTCTTTCAAAACCTCCTCGGCTTCGCGGCTCATTGCGCCGAGAGGGTAGGCAAAGACGCGCGGCGCCCGGCCCGTCACCCCTTGGATGAGTTCGCCGATTTGTGCAAAATCATTCCGCAGCAAGGCGTAATACTTCTCGTCGCTCTCCCCCTGCGCGCGTTTGACGCCTTCGCGCCCTTTTCGGCTATGATGCAGGGCGAAGCTGTGGCTCTCGATCTCCCAAACGCCTTCTTCCGCCAATTTCCTGAGCGTTTCACTGCTGGAATAGGAGTAGTTTGGGTTTTGGCACCCCTCTTTCTCGCTCTTTTTAATAAACTCGCCCACAACAAAGACCATTGCCGTAAAACCGTACTTTTTCAGCAGCGGGTCGGCGTAGTGTACATTGTCATAGTACCCATCGTCGAAGGTCAGCAGTATAGGTTTCTTTTTCAGCGGTTTCCCACGCTCGGCAAAGGCGATGATTTCGTCCGCCGTGACGCTTTGGTATCCGTTTTCTTTCAGCCATTGTAAGTCCTGCTCCAGCTCGTCCGGCGAGATGGTATACTTGCCGTGTTTCGCCTTGTTTTTTTGGATCGAGTGGTACATGACGACAGGGAGCCGGACGGAGCGGTTTTCCTCTTTAGCAAACGCTTCACGATAGGGGACGGAGCGCGTATACTCCTTGGTTTCCGGGTCGCGCGTCACCCCGCCGCGATGGGTGGCCAGCAGTTTTGTGATCTCGTACGGGTCGATCCAGATCTGGTTGACGCCGTCCTTTTGCGATTCGTCGAAGACGAGCTGTATGCCGAAGTGCAAATGGCTCTGTTTGATGCCGTTGGTGTTTTCCCGCGGGCTGTAGCCGGTGCGGCCCACATACCCGATCACATCTCCGGCCTGCACGGTGTCGCCCTTAGCCAGCCCCGCGGCGAACGGGCGGTTTTTGCGCAGGTGGGCATAGTAATAATAGCGTTTTGCGTCAAGGCTTCGTATACCGACGCGCCAGCCGCCGTATTGGTTCCAGCCCAGCTCCTCCACCGTGCCGGACTCCACCGCGACGACGGGAGTGCCGGTCAGCGCCATCAGGTCATGCCCGAGATGCTTGCGCTTATAGCCATAACTGCGCCCGTTGCCGAAATCGTCGTAATGCTGGTAGTCAAAGCCCCGCGCAATGGGATGGAAGGCGCGCAGGCCATACCGCTCCTCCCAGCACTTTTCGCCGTCCTTCTCCTCCTCGACGGCATAGTGGCCCGCCAAGCCGCCCAGTACGGCGGTATAAGCCTCCAGGTAGTACCCGTAGTGCTTCATCCCTTTGGACAGCGATTCCATCGTTTCGCCGTCTTCGAGCTTGCTGATTAGCTTTTGCAGTGCCTGCGGCTTTTTTTTTTTGTAGTCGCCCCCGCATTTTGCCCCCAGATAGGCGAGCAGCTCTATCCAGCCTGCCGCCTTCGAAGCGTCGGCGCCGGCGTCCGGGGCGGTTTGCGGCGCCGGGGCGGCGCCGTGCCCGCTTTCTTTATGGTTTTTCACATCCCAAGCCAGCGCCTGCTTCATCAGCGGCGCAGGGACGGTGAAATCCACCCATTTGATGTGCTTTTTCGGCTGCGCTCCGTCCTCCGCCAAGACGGCCGGAACCGTCAGGCACAGCGCGAGGCATAAAGCAAGCAAACGTTTATACAGCATAATAACCCCACCTTTTGTAGGGTTATTATGCCGCGGAACACTGCTTTTTAGCGCGGTAATGATTGTTAAGCGTACATCAATTTGCCCTTAGGAACGGGGATTTCTTCGCCGTCCTCTATGGCGCATTCGATCCATTCACGCATGACCTGTTCGACGTTCTCCGTAACTTCCTTTAATGTTTTGCCATCCGCCATACACCCGGACAGCTCCGGTACTTCTGCTATGTAGCAGTTATCCTCTTTGCTCCAATATATAATGATTTCATATTTAGGAACGTTAAACATCTGATTTTCCTCCCATTTTATACTTGATAATCAAACTTCTGACCTGTTTTATCTGATAGCCCTTTGCCATATTTCCGTTTGGTTGGATGTTGATTCGCTCGGGAAAGCCTGCTCTATTGTAGATATAATGGTCTCCTTTTATTCGTTCACGAAAACCAAGCTGAGATAGAAGTGTCCGCAAATCATTGAATGCGATGTTGTTGTCCTGCTGTACCGACATTACGGCGTTGAAGATCTTTTCATTCATGTCATTTCGCTCCAATAGAATTAACTCACTAGTTTAGTATATATCATTCTTCGTTTTATGTCAATCAATTCAATTAATATTCCCTTTTAAGATAGGTATTGATGGCTCCAAACTCTGTCGATTTCACCAAAACAAAGGGTCGAATTGGCTTTGGGCGTTGAAAATTGGGTTAGGTATAGCGCATCGACCTTGAATGTAGTGTAGGGTATAAGCAATATCATAACTGTGTGGTTGAAGCCAGACTACATTGTGAGAATAGGTGGTATACATGAAGAAAGTAATGGACACTGTGGCTACGTTTATATTTGTGCTGTTAGCTTGTATTGCAGCGATTGTGTTACTTGTGGTATTTCCGGGGCTATGGCCGTTGATACTTGGTGTAATAGGGGCTATTATAGCATATCGAGCACTACGCGGTCTAATTAAGGAGGCAGTAAAAATTGCACTAGAAGAATCACATGAACTTTTAGAATCGACAGTCGAGACGGCAATGAAAAATGCCATCCTAGCAACAAAGGATAACAGTGGCAAGAAGTCGCAGCAAGCAAAACCACCAGGGTATATAAATCAACAACCAAATGGATTAGAGGGAACAGGCTGGGACGAATAACTAAACAAGGGAGTGATACCTAGACTAATGGCAATATTGCAAAAATTGTAGAAAACTGATATAGTAGCCATGCAGATGCTAATAATCTGTATGGCTATTTTTATTTCAACACGAAAGGGGTATACACATGGCTGTTATTAGGAAACTGATAAGAGAGCCAAGCAAAAGCATACCTACTCGAACCGAAACATCGGCAGACTACAACTTTTCAAGTGAATACTTCGCTATATGGTCGTATAAGGACGGCGATATAAACCGAAATGGAACTTGCAAGCAAAATATGCAGTTCGATAGAGAAATGGCAAAGACATTGCGAAACGCTCTAAACGACTTTCTAAGAGATACATAAAAAGAACATTCAGATAGGCATGGCGAGCATTTAACAGTTCGTCGTGCTTTTGTCTGGCGTTCCAATATAGAGGCAGTTCCGTCATTTTGACGAAGGGTAGCCTCCATCAACACGATTCTAAAAGGGATAATCAATAAGCTGCCGTCAATTTACTATTACAGCAAATTGACGGCAGTCAGATATTTGCGCGGTAACTTATACCGATTCGGCAATGGCGATCAGGGTTTCCAAGTCATAGGGATCGTTATTACTCTGCGTGCCATACAACCTATAGAGTACATCGTCCTTTATCCAAATGAGATCTATAAATTTCACTGCAACATCCATATTGTTAACTGTATAGGTATTTTCTGCCATATAGGCTGTCGCAAGCGCTTCTATATCACCGACCATGACCTTTTCAATCCCGGCTACTGTTTGAACGTCAAGATAGGCGTCCGGCCCCACGTATAGCTGGACTAATTGGATGCTCTTATAGCCGCCGCCGGGTGCATAATGACTATAATGAATCCATGCGTCATACGAATATGACCCGTCTTTATGAAGGTATATCATTCCTTTGAAAAACTCCAAGCCATCCGGCAGATAAGCAGGCTCTTTTACCGTAAACGGCGCGGCTTGATAAAACTCCTCAAAGGAATCAAAGGATGCAGTAAACATTCCTAGGCCATTTTCCATCATATCGTTCGTTTCAAGTTCTGTAAGCTCAGGAAGTTCCGGTACGCTCCGGTTGACAATCTCCCAATGTCCCATATGGAGTATAACACCGGAAGAACCATCATCATATTCGTATCTTTCAACAACATCAAACGGCAGCGTGCTCTCGTCTATCTGTGCCGCGCTGGAATCTCCGAAGAAAAACTGCTTTATCGTGCCCCCGTAAGCAAACGCGGTCACCGTGAGCGTTGCCATGAGGACTGTGGCAATCAGCAGGGTCTTACCCCTGAATCTCCGCCGGAAGGGCAGGGGAGCGGCCGTCCCGGCGGCGGCGCTGCGCAGAACCTTGTCCCGCAAGCCCTGTTCCGGCTCGGTTTGCAGGGCCTCCAGTTCATTTTGTATCGTCGTTTCATAGACATTCATTGTAATGTTCCTCCTTTTCATCTTGTGAAAAATACGCCCGCAACTGCGCCAATGCCTTGCCATATCGCCATTTGACCGTCACCACCGGGGCATTTTGCAGCCGCGCAACCTCTTTATGCGGATAGCCGCAGATCAGATGCAGATACACCGTTTCGCGCTGATTGGCTGGCAGGCGGGAAAACGCGTCGTCAAACAGCAGCCGGCCGTAAGCCGACGACGGCCCTTCGGCCTCCCGCGCGTCGTCAAGCGGGACGTTCTCTTGTCTGCCCCGCTTGAGCAGGTTGTAGGCGTGGTGCCGGGCTGTCACCATTATGTAGGCTTCGGGATTGGACATTTTGGCCAGCTTCGCAGCCTGCTTGTGGATTTGCAGGAATACATCGTGGGTAATATCCTCCGCCATTTCCCGGCTGCGGGCAATCGTCCGCGCGTAGTTAAATACACGGACCGAGAGCGTGTCGTACAGCGCGCCCAAGGCATCCATGTCGCCTCCCGCCAGCCGGGACAGCAATGCTTGTATGTCTTTGCTCATCGTTCACCATCCAGTGTATATTGAAAGGCCCTTCACCATTATAACAAATGGGAAGGGCCGAAAATATAACGCAGGGAAAATTTATAGCGGTTGGCAAACCGGGCAGTAGTAAATGTTGCCGCCCATGTAAGCCTCGCGTTTAATTTTGGCGCCGCAGGACGGGCAGGGGTTATTCAGCGTTTTCGCGGACAGGATAGTCTGATACCCACCTGGACAGCCGTACAGGTCGCGCTCGGTGTCGCGCCCGCCTTGTAATGTCATGGCGGCCAGCGTCTCTTTGACCGAACGGAATAGGTTTTCCCTGTCTTTTTCCGTCAAGGCATTTAGCTTTACACGTGGATTGACGCCCACATTAAAGAGGATGTCCTGCAACACGCCGTTGCCCAAACCGGGGATGCGCTGCTCGGTGGCAAGGAACGCCTTGACGCTGATGCTTTTCTTGACGCCGCTCCACAACCCGTTGAAATACGCCTCGTCAAATGCGTCCTCCAGCGGGGTAGGGGACTTGCGGACGGTAAACCCATCCGGCCAATCCTGTCTTTCTGTGGGCAGGCAGAGCATCACGCCCCACATCTGCACGGTGCAGGTCAGGTGCGATCCGTCGTCAAACGCCAGCAGAAGCTGGTGTTTGGGCGGCAGCTTGTCGCCCGGCGCATGGTATTTGATCGGCGTGGACATGACGAGCAGCATGTCGCCGCAGATTAGCTCGGTGTTTCCGCCGCAGGAATAACCGGTTCCGGGGTTCGCCGCCGTCACTGTTTTGCCGGTCAGTTTCACTCCGTATTCCGCCGGATCGCCGGTATACCACGCGAACGAGTGGGGAGAAGAATTGGCTTCGGCATTTGTAATGGTTTTTCCTTTACAGGCTTCATTGAGCTGATCGGCCAGCACATAGGTTTCAGGCAGTTCGATCATGGGTTCATCTCCTTCATGCAAAGCTCAAAATATTTCTTCACGCCGCTGTGACGGCGGGCGCCGCCGACATGTGCGTGATATATGGCAATCAGCTTTTGAATCCATTCCGTTTCATCAGGCGAGACAGCAATTAAAAAGCGCAGTACAATCAGCGCCGAATGGAAGCATTCGCCTCTGGCGCAGCCGTGGTAGCCAAAGCATGTGGTCTTCAGCCGTTCAAGCGTTTGCGTGACCATCATCCGTACATCGGGGTCGTTAGGAGCAAACAGATGCAGCAACCGTATGATTTCCAGCTCATAGGCATTTGCCGATAGGATATGCGTCTTAGGCGACATGGGGATGACGGTTTGCAGCTTCTTTCCGCTATTATACGGCGGAATATAGAAAATAGGGTACATACGCCGCCCCTCACTGTCTATGTTGCCGGGAGCTCTGACACCCCGGTAAAACCGCTGTGCCTGTTCCGCCGTGCTTCGCGCCGACAAAAGCCGGCGGGTGATGTTCGCTTTTTGCGCGTCGTTCAAATCGCCGCCGTCAATAAGGCAGTGATTGGTTTGAATCATGAGTTCATAGGGAGCGAGCATGTTTCTCCTCCTTGTCATCTGTCATTATATCAGCTAAACATGACAACAGGGTGTCAGGTTTAGTAAAACTTTATTGATATTGCCCCAGCGTCCGCCGCAGACGTTCCTCTACGCCGCGCCGGATATGTTCCGGCGACGCGACCCGCACCGAAGGGCCGAACGACAGGATGTAGCCGTAGATCCATTCATCCTCCGGGAGATCGACGGTCAGCGTATAGGTGCCGTCGTCGTTTTGCGTGACCATATGCTCGTCGCAATCGTCATACAGGCGGGAGAGGGCGTCTTCCGTGAACACCAGCAACAGCCGGACGTCCGGTTTTTCGTCGGAGGGAGGGGAGATGACCCGTACCGCGTCCCGGTCAAAAACGCGGTCCAGCAGCGCGGCCTTTTTAATGCGGGACACGCGGAACAGCCGGTAATCCATGCGTTTGAGGCAATATCCCCACATATACCATGCCTGCCCCTTAAATATGAGCTTGAACGGCTCAATCTCGCGCTCGCTTTTTACGTTGTCCGCGTTGATGTATTGTATATGTATCGCGCGGCTCTGCAAGATGGCTGTTTTGATGACGGTAAACCGCTCATGTGCATTAGGGTTGGAACCCCACGGCGTAAAATCGACCGCGACCCAGTCGGCGCGGACGGGCTTTTCCATGATACGGTCGATCAGGGCGTCAAGCTGCGGGTATTTTGTCGCCTGTAACGCTTGCAACGCGAACATCAGCCCGTCGCGCTCACTGCCGGTCATCGCGGTACGGTTGACGGTAAAACCCTCCATCAGCGAGATACCACCGCCCGAACCCTGCGATGTGACAACGGGAATGCCGGAGACAGACAGCGCGTCAATGTCGCGGTAAACAGTCCGCACTGAAACGCCGAAACGCTCGGCAAGCTCTGCCGCCGTCACGCTTTTGCGGTTGAGCAGCAGGTTTGTGATTTCCAGCAAACGATTCAGTTTCATAGGCTTATCTTACCATATTTTATTATTCTTGACAAGGGGCATGACCTCTGGCGGCAAAGTCGTTATTAGACAAGGCCGGGGGAGTGTGGTATACTGTAGGCAGCTTTGGGGCTGTCTGGGATAAAATTGCTGGATTATGTACAAAATGATAGTTTTGTACAATTATAGCTTGGGAGGACATAATAATGAGTAAAACCATCTGCCACGCCACTATATCGTCGCCGCTTGGCGACCTGACTTGCGCCGCAACCGACAGCGCCGTCATCCTCATTGTTTACACGCCCGACGCCGTCCCGGCCGGTCCGCACACCGTCTGCGGATTCAACCCCATCCTTACACGGCTTCGCGAACAGTTAGACGAATATTTCAATGGAACACGGCGGCAATTTGACATTCCGGTTGAGCTGTCCGGGACGCCGCACCAGAGAAAGGTCTGGGACGCGCTGCGTGAAATCCCATACGGCCAATCCGTCTCGTACCAGACCATAGCGGAAAGAGTCGGTTCGGCGCCTATCGCCGTGGGACAGGCCAACGGGAAAAACCGGGTCAATATCCTCATTCCATGTCACCGTGTCGTCGGCGCGGACGGCTCGTTGACCGGATACGGCGGCGGTTTGGAGCGCAAGCGGTTTTTACTGGATTTAGAAGCCCGGCACAAATGAAGCGTGAGGATTTGGCGCAGGCCCCGGCGGTTTTGCGGGATTATTTATCGTACCATGAAACGATTGCCGGGCATTCCGACAAGACGGTGGATGAGTATTTTCTTGATTTAAGGCTTTTCTTCCGGTTTATGGTCAAAAATCGCCATAAAATCTCCGTTCCGCTTGAGGATATATCTATTACAGAGGTGGACGCGGCGTTTTTGCAGTCGGTCACACTCAACGAGGTCTATGATTTCCTGCGCTACCTCAGCCGCGAGCGCCCCAAACAGCAAAACAGCTCGCATACCGATTACGGCCTGACGGCGGCGGCGCGGGCGCGTAAGGTGGTGGCGATACGTTCTTTTTTCAAATACCTCAAAAAGTTTCATATCATAGATGAAAACCCTGTATCGGAGCTGGAATCTCCAAAGCAAATAAAAAAACTCCCCCGCTATCTATCTTTGCAGGAGAGTCTTGCGCTGTTGCAGGCGGTGGAAGGCCGTCACGCGGAGCGGGATTACGCCATCCTGACGCTGTTTCTCAACTGCGGGCTGCGCCGTTCCGAACTGGCAGGGCTGAACGCCACCGACGCGAATGAGGAGAAGATACGTATTTTCGGCAAGGGCGGGAAAGAACGTGAGCTGTACCTCAACGACGCCTGCCGCGACGCGCTGAACGCATGGCTAGAGGTACGCTCCAAGGAAACGGACGAGAAAGCTCTGTTTATTTCAGGCCAGGGTAAACGGATGCACCCCAACACCATCCACGCATTGGTAAAAAAACACCTGTTAAGCGCCGGGCTTGACCCCAACCGCTATTCGACGCACAAACTGCGCCACACGGCGGCAACGCTGATGCTGTCCAACGGCGTGGACGTACGCACACTACAAGAGGTTTTGGGTCACGAGCATCTCAATACTACGCAGATTTACACCCACATCGACAACACCGAGCTGCGCCTCGCGGCCAAAGCCAACCCGCTGAGCAAGGTCAAGAAACGCCCTATTTCTTAGCCTCTTTGGCAAACAGCACACCGCCGACATGCACGTTGACATTGCCGATCGTCAAGCCCGTCATGTTTTGCAGCGAAGCGGCAACACGGTCTTGCACCTTCTGCGCGAGAGCGGGTATCGACTTACCGTAAGCTGTCAGCAGAAAGACGTCCACATGGACGCGCTGCTCCTCGATATGGATCTTGATCCCCTTCCCTCTCCCCTTCTGGCTTTGCTTTTTCCCAATTAAATCCGATACACCCGAACCGGCCGCCGTCATCAGCGTGACCCCTTCCACCTCGGACGCGGCCTGCGACGCGATGGCGGCCACCACATCCTCCGAAATGCGGATGGTGCCCTGTTCCTCCAGCCGAATGATACTGTCTTTTTGCTCCGGCATTGATTAGCCCCTCTTTTCTGCTATTTTGGATTTAGTATAGCATGTCAAGCCTCACAACGCCCGCAGCCGGGCGTCAAAAGTGAATTTCGCCGCCCACGCCTAGCGTACGCTTGGCGTCGGGCTGTTCGGCTCTTCTAGTATAGCATATGCGGATATGATCTGTGAATAGGACAAACCGGGAATCCCT